>JANQHS010000147.1 GCA_028282565.1 Cytophagales bacterium
CATGGTGAACAATTTCCCATTGACCAAGGGAGAAGGATTTGAGTATGAATTCAAATTTGATACCCTCGCATTCGGAAATTATCTGAATGGTGCTGTAGATACCAGCAACAATGCTGATGTCGTGTCAAGAACGTTTTTTTCAGCCGATTTCTACTTCAGTGTTTTCAATCAGGATTATTACGACTATCAACTGATCAACAACAACTATAACCCCATAACGCAGACGAGTCCGACCTATACCAATATTAACAACGGATTGGGACTACTGGGTGGCCGAACACTGCGGATCGTTCCAGATGTTCTTGTTCAAACAGCAAGACTCAATTACTACGATAACTGGCCTAATCTGAAGGTTAGATAGTTCTGTCCTGCTTCCGAGTATGTCATTATGGCATGGAAATCTCCTGATTTCTTGATGGCATATATATTGTTGATCCCTCCCCGAGATTATAGGACAATAATTTGAAAATATAGAAATGGGAAAAATAATAGGAATAGATCTAGGAACCACCAACTCGGTGGTATCTGTGATGGAAGGAAACGAGCCCGTCGTCATTCCTAATAGTGAAGGAAAGAGGACGACTCCTTCTGTTATCGCCTTTTTGGATGGAGGAAAAGGTGAAAGAAAAGTCGGTGATCCTGCTAAACGTCAGGCGATCACCAATCCGGAAAATACGGTCTCTTCGATCAAGAGATTCATGGGAGACAAGTTCAGCGACCTGAGCAAGGAGGTCAAAAGGGTTTCATATAAGGTTGAAAAGGGAAATAATGACACACCCAGGGTGCTTATTGGTGACAGAAAATATACACCGCAGGAGCTTTCTGCAATGATCCTTCAGAAAATGAAGTCTACTGCAGAGGATTACCTGGGAACATCGGTGTCCGAAGCGGTAATCACTGTACCTGCTTATTTCAACGATTCGCAAAGACAGGCAACCAAGGAAGCCGGACAAATTGCCGGCCTTGAGGTCAAAAGGATCATCAACGAGCCGACTGCCGCTGCATTGGCATATGGCCTTGATAAGAAGAACAAGGACATGAAGATCGCCGTGTTTGACCTTGGTGGTGGAACATTTGATATCTCGATCCTTGAATTGGGAGATGGTGTTTTTGAGGTTAAATCGACGGATGGTGACACTCATCTTGGAGGAGATGATTTTGATCAGGTTATCATTGATTGGTTGGCCGATGAGTTCAACAAGGATGAAGGAATTGATCTGAGAAAAGATCCCATGGCCCTTCAGAGACTTAAGGAAGCTGCTGAAAAAGCCAAGATCGAGTTATCCAGCTCTGCTCAAACCGAGATCAACCTGCCGTACATCATGCCGGTTGATGGTATTCCGAAGCACCTGGTTAAAACCTTGACAAGATCACAATTTGAAAAATTGGCTGACAAGTTGATCCAGGATACTCTTGAGCCTTGCAAAAGAGCTCTTAAGAATTCCGGGTTTAGCGCTTCGGAAATCGATGATATTATTCTTGTTGGCGGCTCTACCAGGATCCCAAGGATTCAGGAGGAAGTAGAGAAGTTCTTCGGAAAGAAGCCTTCAAAGGGTGTAAACCCGGATGAAGTAGTAGCTGTAGGAGCTGCCATCCAGGGCGGAGTGTTGACAGGTGAAGTGAAGGATGTGCTGCTTCTTGATGTTACTCCTCTTTCATTGGGAATTGAAACCGTAGGTGGTGTCGCAACAAAGTTGATCGAGGCAAATACCACTATCCCAACGAAGAAATCAGAGGTTTTTTCAACTGCTGCCGATAATCAACCATCGGTAGAGATCCATGTTCTTCAGGGTGAGAGACCCATGGCCAACGACAACAGAACGATCGGAAGATTTCACCTCGACGGAATACCACCTGCACCAAGGGGAGTTCCCCAGATCGAGGTTTCTTTTGACATAGATGCCAATGGCATTTTGAATGTTCATGCGCTTGATAAGGGAACAGGAAAAGAGCAGAAGATCAGGATCGAAGCTTCATCGGGATTGACCGAGGAAGAGATCGAAAAAATGAAGAAGGAAGCAGAGGACAATGCCGAAACCGACAAAAAGGCAAGGGAAGAGGTCGACAAGTTGAATGCTGCTGACGGCATGATCTTCAGTACCGAGAAACAGCTTTCCGAATACGGAGACAAACTTTCGGAAGACAACAAGACCGCTATCAATGCTGCCCTTGAAAAACTGAAGAAGGCTCATGCTGATAAGAATCTTGCAGAGATCGATACAGCCATGGAAGAGATCAACAAGGCATGGCAGGATGCCTCCTCTGAGATCTATCAGGCTCAGCAGGAAGCAGGACAAGCCAATCCCGAGGGAGCAGAAGGATCAACTCCGCCTGAAGGAGAAGGAACTCAGGATGGATCCGATGTGACGGACGTGGATTATGAGGAAGTCGATGGAAATAAATAATCCTGAATAACTAATTTGAACCCCGGTTCTTTGGATCGGGGTTTTTTTATGTCCAAAAATTCATTTTTTGAAGATGTGTACGAGGTTGTTCGCCTTATTCCAAAAGGAAGGGTAACCTCCTATGGAGCCATAGCCGAATACCTGGGTACCAAAGGAAGTTCACGAATGGTCGGTTGGGCCCTGAACAAGTGTAATGAAGTCGGAATGGGCGATATCCCTGCCCATAGGGTGGTTAACCGGAATGGACTGCTGACCGGCAAGTTTCATTTTCGAGGCAAATCCATGGAAGAGCTGCTCAGCGACGAGAATATAATAGTAAAGAACAATCAGGTTGAGGATTTTGAATCCCTGTTTTGGAATCCAAGCCAGGAGCTTCTGTAATTGAATTACAGATTGTTTTAATTTGGCGTTTTAGATAAAAGCATGAGCCAAATATTATCTTCTCGGGTCAGATCCATGAAGGAATCCGCTACTATTGGGATGTCCAGAATGGCTCGGGAACTCAAAGCACAGGGGGCCCCCATCATCAGTTTGAGCCTTGGGGAACCGGATTTCGATACCCCACAATTTATTATGGATGGCGCCCGAGTCGGAATGGAAGAGGGCTATACCCATTATCCTCCGATCCCTGGCTACATGGATCTGAGAGAGGCGATCAGCGATAAGCTGAGTAGCGAAAACGGTGTAAGCTATGGCCCTGAACAGATCGTTGTCTCAACCGGGGCCAAGCAAACCATCGCCAATATTATGCTTTGCCTGCTCGATCCCGGAGATAAAGTAGTCATCCTTTCCCCTTATTGGGTCTCATATTACGATATTGTTCAAATGGCAGGTGGACAGCAGGTCATCGTGGAAGGCAAGCTGGAAGACGAGTACAAGGTTGATCCTCAAAAACTGGACGAGGCCATGAGCCCTGATGTCAAGGCTGTTATTTTCTCATCTCCCTCAAATCCTACCGGGTCACTTTATACCACCGATGAACTCCGGGAGTTCTCCAAGGTCTTTGCCAAATATCCTGATACACTGATCCTTTCCGATGAGATCTACGAATACATCGTTTTCGAGGGTGAGCATCAAAGCATTTCACAATTTCCTGAAGTGAGAAATAATGTGGTGATCATTAATGGGATGTCCAAAGGATTCGCGATGACAGGGTGGAGGATCGGTTATATGGCGGGTCCGGAATGGCTCGCTAAAGCCTGCACCAAAATGCAGGGTCAATTGACCTCCGGGGCCGCCTCTATCTCACAGAGAGCTTCTCTAACAGCCCTTAAAGGTCCAAGGGAGGAGGTATCCATGATGCGCGAGACCTTTAGAAAGAGGAGAGATCTTGTTTATGAGGGGCTTTCCAAAATTGAAGGATTTGACACCTATCTTCCAAAAGGAGCCTTTTATATGTTACCGGGGATCTCAAAATTGATCGGTAGGGCTACTCCGGAAGGTGAGGAGATCAAGGATGCCACGGATTTCTGCATGTATCTTCTGAAAAATGCCAATGTTTCGACGGTCACCGGATTGGCCTTTGGAGCACCGGATACCTTTAGGATTTCCTTTGCTGCTTCAAATGAAGAACTGAACGACGCGATTCAAAGGATTTCCGCAGCTGTGAGAGAACTAAAATGAAAACCCTCGAAGAGATATTTGAGCGTTTCAACGGCCTGAAGGTCATGGTGATCGGAGACGTGATGGTCGACTCCTACGTTTGGGGTAGGGTCACCAGGATATCTCCCGAAGCTCCTGTTCCGGTTGTTGGTGCCAAATCCCGTGAAGCAAGGCTGGGTGGAGCCGCAAATGTTGCACTCAACCTGAAGGAGTTGGGTGTAGACCCCATTCTTTGTTCTGTGATCGGTGATGATCTGGAGGCCAGTTCCTTCCTCACACTTCTTGAAAAATCAGGAATACGCAGCGAGGGTATCATGAAAAGCCCATTCAGGATAACCACCATAAAGCATCGTATCATCGCCGGAAATCAACAACTTCTCAGGGTTGATCAGGAAACCGAAAAGAATCTCGATAAGAATGAGCGGGAGAAGTTCCTTGAGCAATTGCGAGGTCTCATGGATGGATTGGATGCGATCATTTTCGAGGATTATGACAAAGGCGTATTGTCAAAATACTTGGTACAGTCTATCATTTCCATCGCTGAAGAAAAAGGGATCTTCACTGCTGTGGACCCAAAAAGGAAGAATTTCTTCACTTATGAAAATGTTGATCTGTTCAAGCCTAACTTGAAAGAGCTTGGCGACGCGCTGGGCCTCAGCATTGATGGGGGAGACTCGAGTCAATTGATGAGTTCGGTTCATAAGCTCAGGGAGCGGATGGACCATGGAGCTACCTTGTTGACTCTAAGCGAGCATGGCGTTTTCATTGACTGGGGTGGGGAAAGCAAGAAGTTAAAGGCTCATAAAAGGGAGATCGCCGATGTGTCCGGAGCCGGTGATACCGTGATCAGCATTGCCACCGCAGCTATGGCTTTGAAGCTACCAATGGATTTTTGCGCCGATCTTTCCAATCTGGGAGGCGGCCTTGTTTGCGAGCATCCCGGAGTTGTACCTATCAATAAGATCCACCTGTTTGAAGAAGCCCGCAAGTCCATGGCTGTGAAAGACTATGGCCTGGAAGGATAGACTAAACAATTTTCTTTATAACTCCAGGGTACCCGCTCAGATCCTCAGGAGAGTAGTTGTAAAGCTGGGCGCAGTCGTCGCATTGGGCCTGGTTCTGTATATCTATGGTTTTGAGGTTACCTATCTCGAGACAAAGTTGATTTTCAGGATCCTTGATATCATTTTTCTTTTATACATCCTGAATTTCTTCACTAAGCTGACCTATTCTTTTCAGCGGATCGCATTCATCCGGGAAAATCTCGGGGAGGCCATAGTGACGATAATTATCCTTTTCAATGGGATCAGCAAGTATCTGATCTCCTATATACCGGGACAGGAGGCATTGAGGTTTTTTGGGGTACAGGAATCCGAGGTGATCTACAGCACCGGAGTTACCTTCTTCATTCTGATGATCATCATCATGGATTTCCTGAAAGGAATGGCGCATGATAGGCTCTATCGCATCAAGCCTGCCTTTCTTCTGATTTTTTCCTTTTTGGGCCTGTCCCTTGTCGGCATGGTGCTACTGATGATGCCCAAAATGACGAATGTTCCCGGTCAGATGAATTGGATCGATTCGCTTTTTACATCGGTGAGCGCCACTTGTGTCACCGGATTGATCGTTGAGGATACAGCCACCTTTTTTACATTGAGAGGAAAGCTGGTGATCCTCATGTTGATGCAGCTCGGAGGGATTGGTATCGTGTCCTTTGCAACCATATTTGCCGCCTTGGTCGGAAAGGGTTTTGGAATTCGTCAGCAATCCATTGTCCTGGATGTTTTTTCCGAGGAATCACTTTTTTCTGCCCGGGGCCTGATCAGAAGGGTAGTGGTGATTACCATATTCATAGAGATCATAGGCGCCTTTCTGATATATATTTCTTATCACCCAAGCCTGCATTTCGATTCGGTTTGGCATAAGGCATTTCATTCGCTCTTTCACTCTGTCTCTGCTTTCTGCAATGCCGGATTCACCCTATATACGGATGGTTTTTATTCCAATCCTTACCGTCATTTCTATGTCCAGCATATGGTTATCGGATTGTTGATCGTTTTGGGAGGCATCGGTTTTGCTCCATTGCAGGACCTGTTTTCAATTTCCAAACTCAGGGAAAGACTGAACAACCCGTGGGTTGATTGGAAGCTTTCAACCAAAATAGCTGTTTACATGTCGGGAATCCTGATATTGTTCGGAGGGGTTTGTTTCTTTCTGCTTGAAAGGCATAATGCGATCAAGGATCTATCGACTAGTTCTTCCATCATTACTTCTATTTTCCAATCGATCACTACTCGTACTGCAGGATTTAATACAGTTGATATCGGAGCGTTAAGGACTCCAACGCTTGTGCTGATCATCTTCTTGATGTTTATCGGTGCAAGTCCCGGATCTACGGGAGGAGGAATAAAGACCTCTACTTTCCTCTTGATCATGATCAGCGTTTTGGCCACCATACGGGGAAAGGACACCATTGAGATCGGACGGAGATCAATACCCCAGGCACTTTTTTATAAGGCCTTGACCGTTTTTACCTTTGCCGCCACATATAACCTCATCCTGATTTTTCTCTTAACCATTTCGGAAAAGAACTTTGATGTTTTTCAGATAACCTTCGAACAGGTTTCTGCGTTTGCGACAGTAGGTCTCAGCACCGGAATAACTCCGAACCTGTCATCTACGGGAAAACTGTTGATCACCTCATCGATGTTTTTTGGAAGAATCGGGACTTTGACCCTTGCCTTGGCCCTTGCAGGAAGAAACAGCGCAGCCTCATATAAATACCCGGCCGCGAGGATTATGGTGGGTTAGTAACTATATTTTGGACAGAATTAAACCGTATACCCGTTGAGAAAACTCCTATCACTTCTTATAATTTTCTTCGTTACGGACATTGGCTGGGCTCAGGAACTGGTTTCAAGAATTGATCCACCCTTTTGGTGGACCGGAATGAAGGATAAACATCTTCAGCTCCTCGTATATGGGAAAGAACTGCGAGATGTAGAAGTCCACCTGCACCATCATCATGGAGTCCACTTAAAGGATATCGCCAGAGGCGAATCGTCTGACTATTTGATATTAAATCTGGAAGTAGCCCATCATATTCGTGGTGAACAACAATTTGAAATTGAGTTCAAAAAGGGAAATATGATTGAAGAGGTTACCTATCTGCTTCATCAAAGAAGGGATCCGGCACCGGTTGGTCTTGATCAGAAAGATGTCATTTATCGAATTCTGCCGGACAGGTTTGCCAATGGAAATCCGGAAAACGATATTGTGCCGGGTCTGTCGGAATCCAAGTTAGACCGTTCGGACAATGAGGCCCGCCATGGTGGCGATCTTGCGGGTATCACTCAAAAATTACCCTACATCAAATCATTGGGGGTCACGACGGTCTTGATTGGATCACCCTTTTCTAATGATCTCCCCATGAGTTCTTACCTTTCAAATGCTGTAACCGATTTTTATGAAGTCGATCCGCGGCTCGGGAGCCTGGAGGAGTTGGGTCAGTTGGCTGAGAATATCCAAAATACGGGATTGAAACTTGGACTGGATTTCAACCTGAATCGCTTTGGGAAGAACCATTTATTTGTAACCCGCCCACCTTTTAACACCTGGGTAGAAAAAAGCGCCCCAATGTTGGGTGATGAAATTGCATCTACGGTATTCCTGGATCCTTATGCCTCAACGGCAGATAAAAGGAACGCTACCCAGATCTGGGATGATAGCCTCAGCATTTCACTAAATGTCAAGGATCCTTTCCTGATGACTTACCTCAATCAGCATACGATCTGGTGGATCGAAAGACTTGGGCTCAATGCCATTCGAGTACCTGATTATGCGACAATGGATCAGTTTTTTCTAAAATATTGGGGAAGGGCGATCCGGACGGAATTTCCTGAGATTTTCATCATTGCAGGAGTTGATAATTCGAGCCAGGCGATCCAGGCTTATTATATGGGGCACCAGGGGACACATAAGAACTTTGAGAATTACGTTCACTCCGTTCAGGACTATCAGCTCGCTTATGCTCTAAACGATTTGGTTTCAGGCCAGCAGGGTGTAAATAGCGTCTACCTTACCCTGAGCCAGGACTTTCTATATCAACAACCTGAGCTTCTGATCAATTTTTTGGACGATGCCAAAATGGAAAGATGGAGGAGGCAGTGTAAGGGCAATTTTGATAGATTTCGAATGGGGGTGGTGCTTCAAAATATGTTGCGGGGAATCCCGATGATCCTATACGGTACGGAGATCTATTTGGGCAGCCCGGATAAATCGCTTTATGAAGACTTTTCCGGTGGCTGGAGCGAGGATAAGGAGAATAAGTTTAATTCTGAAAATCTTCTGGGGAGCGAAAAAAGTGCCATTGATCTTGTAAAGAAGCTCACATCATTTAGAAAAGAGCATCCGAAAATCTTTGAGGGAAAAATGATCCAGTTTGTTCCTCAGGAGGGTGTCTATGTGTTTTCAAGGTACTCTGAGAAAGAAGAAATTCTGGTGATGTGTAATGCGGGCAGCGATACTACAACTGTGCGGATCGATCTATACAAGGAGCGTTTCCGAGGCTTCGTCGAGTACCAGGAGATATTGACTGATACCAACAACAGTTTTGGAAAAGATTTTCCCCTCGAACCCTGGGGTACGAGGATCTTCTATTTCAAGAGGGAATAATTCGTTCCGAACTAAGAAAAATAGACCTTGATCCAGGCGGCGATAGGCGTTGCTCAGTCCATCACCTTTCCCTCAGACAGTGGAATAAGAAGGTTATTTGACCTGGAGGGGCCTTTGACCGACCAAACCCTCATGTGTGAACTGTCTATGGCTTTTGCCTCTGCAGGGATCTTTACCGTGACGCGGCTTCCGAGAACCTGATAATAGTCCTTATCCAGCAAAAGATTATTCCAGTAGATCAGGTATCGATCTGCACCATTTTGATCTTCAAACGCGAAGCCCTCCTGCTCAATGGAATCCAATTGGATACCCATTGCTTTCATGGCTGAAGCCACTTTGAATACAGAGTTATAGTTTCCTGACATTCCCATGACGGAATCGGTATTGTTGGGATCAAGGCTTTCCCGACCATCTAATAAGAGCTGATACTCATAGTTTCCGGGGTCCAGTGCCATAGGTTTTATCCAAAATCCATTTGAGTAGCCCAGGGAGTCCTTGGTTGGGTTCCAGTCGTTCATTGATCCTGATATGGTGACAGATCCGTATGCTTTTTTGGGGTCGGAAAATTGAAAAAGGTATTGCTGGGTTTTCGATCTCAAAACAGGAATATCATAAGGAGCTCCACCAACATAAGCCCGCAGATTACCGGCGCCCTCATCCATGACACCAATCAATTTTATTCCTGCATTCCCTACTAGTGGATTTGATCTTAGCCCCTTGGGAAGGTCGAAAGAATCAATGGTCTCGATCAGTGGAAAATAATCCTTCCAGATCAGGTCAGTGTATTCAAACTCCAATTGTATCGGGCTGGCAAGTCCCGGTAAAACATTGGCATCCTGAATCGGGAGTTGTTGCGTTTCCGGTTGGCAGGAAAGCAAAAGAATCGATAAGGTCAGGCAGGTAAAAAGCGATAAAATGAGGTTTCTGATTTTCATTTACGCAAATCGTTTGATCTTGTTCCCGGGGCTGACAAAAAGATGTTCATCAAGGCTCCGTTTTGCATTTGATGTTAGTAGCACCCATTTGAAGGTTTGTTCTGGTTTTTACTTTCTGTTTATGAGCAGGGAAATCAAGCGATCAATACCCTTGAAGCACATGATCCATGTGATATTGTATCAGTCCCTGAATGGGCTTTTTTTCGATGACCCCCAACTTCATTCCCTCATCCTTTAGCGCTACTTCCAGGATTTCCTGGTTAAAATAGGCCACAGATCCAACAAAATTTATAGGTACCTCTGATGACTCCTTGAAACAACTGACATGTATATTCAAGAATTCCTTCAGGCCTTTCATTATGAGTTCCTTGATGAAGCCATGCTGTTGATGCTCTGAAACGAACCTCATATAACTAGCCAGGTATACATTTGCCTTTGGGTTATTATAGACTTCAGAAAAGAGCGTATCCTTGTCAACGGAAAATTCCTTTTCAAATTCCGTTTTTAAGACATCGGGTAGAGTCCTATAAAAATATGCTCTGAGAAGTGCCTTGCCGAAATAGCTCCCGCTTCCTTCATCACCGAGGATAAAGGCAAGGGAAGGAACTTCTTCTCTGATCGATTCACCGTCGAAATAACAACTGTTGGAACCTGTGCCCAGGATGCAGGCTATGCCGGGCTCTCCCGAGTAGGTAGCATAGGCAGCTCCGACAAGGTCATGATCAATGTGGATCTCGCTTGAGGTAAAAAAGAGTTTGAGCCCTTGTTCAATGATCTTGTTTTTTTCCGGTGATGAACAACCGGCGCCGTAGAAAAAGACTTTTTCAATCCTCTTTAATGGAGGAAAATGCCCACGGTTTTTAAAGAGTTCTGCCGAGATGGTCTCCCTGGTGTGAAAAAATGGATTGAAACCCATGGTGCTGAAGATGCTAATGATCTCACCGTCTGGTTGTATCAGAGCCCAATCGCATTTCGTCGAGCCGCTATCCGCTATGATTACCACTTGATATTACAGTTAAGTATTTGCTTATACCCTCAAAATTGTATCTGATCGCCAAAATGAAAAACTTCACTCCAAATCATAGTGCTCAGACCTATTTGGATTGTGAGGTCTTTCCGGAGTAATTCTATGTCCTGCCATGACCCGTACTACAATGTCTAAATCCAAATTTACGATCAATTGTTTGGTGTCGGGTTTGCAAGGAACACTTTTTGGACTTTTAAAACGAAATGAACTCAAATACTCCGGTGAAAGGGAATTGGTCTTATATGGGATTCCCTTTTGGTCGACAATTCGGATTCGAGAAAAGACAGTATTGCTTTGACCAACCCAGTGAACCCGATCGGAGCTTTGGTATTAAGGAAAAGAAAAACCCCGACGTTTTTGCCGGGGTCCTACATTATGCAGAGGGTGAGGGATTCGAACCCCCGGTACCTCGCGGTACAACGGTTTTCAAGACCGCCGCGTTCGACCACTCCGCCAACCCTCTTTAATTCGCCAAACTCTGTCGATGGCGAATAATGATGAAAATCTCACCCACCAAAACCGGGATCAATTATCGGCCTGCAAAATTAAACCACGTATGGCTAATTCTCAAGCAAATAAATATTATTCTGAAGGACCATTCTTTCCTTTGGCAAACCTCTCAAGGCGGTGGGCTTTTTCTATGCTGGCGTTCAATTCAAAGCCCAGCATTATGATGAAAGAGATGAAGTACAACCAAAGCATCAAACCGATAAAGGCTCCGATAGAGCCATACAGCTTGTTATAGGTAGAAAAATTATTGAAATAGATCCCATAGATGAGAGAAACCAGGATGGTCAGTGCTGTGGCAAGCAATGCTCCGGGAGAAAAGAATCCGGATCTCTTATGTACGGAAGGTCCGAAGTAATATACGATCGCCAGTCCGATCAGGAATACCAGAATGATCACCAGATACTTAAAGAAGAACAATGCATAAACCGTGATCTTATCCATAAGGAAGCCTTCGTCATGCAAATAATTGATCACAAACTTTCCGACAATGATCAATACGATCGCCACAAAAAGGATTGATATTAATAGATAGGTCAAGCCGAGCGATGTCAACCTCTGAATGAAGTAATTCCTTGTCTCCTTGGTCTTATACACCTTGTTGAATGCACTGATCAAAAAATCCATTCCGTTGGTCGCCAGGTACGTAGCAAGTAGGAATCCAAAAGACAGCAGCCCTCCGCGGGGTTTGCTTACTATATCACTTATGGTGCCCTCCATATTGATATACATTTGGGAAGGTATGATATCCGCAAGGAAATTGAGGATCATCATATCAAGGTTTTCGATCGGTATGTACGGGATCAAGGTAAATAAGAAGATCATCGATGGAAAAAGAGCGAAAGTGAAGTTGAAAGCGATGGCGTAGGCAATTGTAGAGATATCGTCTTTCCTCAGTTGATGATAGAATACTTCGATGAGCGTCAGAAGCGAGATTTGCCTTTGCAATACCTGTTTTGTGCTCAAATAAGAAACCGACCTATGAAATAATGGGTGCTCCTTAGCTGCTTTGATATAGTCGTTGATCTTAGTCAAAGAATTCCTTCAGTTTATCGATGAGGTATTTGGGAGGTTTTGTGGGCTTCCTGGTCTCTTTATCTACGAAAACCAGAATGGTTTTACCAACATGGATCAATTCCTTCTGATCGTTGTAGAATTCGTATTCAAATTCAAATTTAACACCGGGAATCTTTTTTACGAAAACCCTGATCTCTATAAGGTCATCATAATATGCCGGAGCCAGGTATTTCGACCAGTTTTCAAGAATTGGTAGTAGTATACCCTCATCCTCAAGTCTTGAATAGGTCAGACCGATCGATCTCAGTGCTTCTGTCCTGGCAACCTCATAATAGGAAATATAATTTCCGTTGTAGGCATAACCCATACGATCTGTTTCCGAATAACGAACTCTGACCTTAGTGGAGTAACTGAACATTAGCGATAGATTCTTCTTTGATTCAGGGCATTCTGATATCTTCTGGCATTGTTGTTATGATCACGAAGATTTGTGGCAAAGTTATGTCGGCCAGAGAAGTCCTCTTTAGCGCAGAAATAGATGTAATCACTCTTCTGATAATTCAGTACGGCATCCAGGGTTCCGATTTCCGGAAGGTTGATCGGGCCTGGTGGAAGGCCTGCGTACATATAGGTATTGTATGGAGAATCGACCTGCTTATGAATGGTTAGAACCCGGTTGATGCTGAAGTCTCCGATGGCATAGACAACAGTGGGGTCGGCCTGAAGCTTCATCCCTTTATTCAGTCTATTGATATACACCCCGGCAATAATGGGTTTTTCTTCAGAAAGATTGGTTTCGGCCTGAACTATGGAAGCCAGCACGGATACCTCGATGGGGCTGAGTCCGATCTCTTTCGCCTTGGACTTTCTCTCGTTTGTCCAGAATTTTTCATATTCCTCGTTCATCCTTTTGAAAAAATGCGACGGAGAAATATTCCAGTAAACCTCATAGGTATTGGGCAGAAACATCGCCAGGAAATTCGAAGAATCGAACCCGAATTGTTCAGGGGTCTTGGGATTACTGTATGTATCTAAGAAGGAAGCCTGATCCATTTCAAGGTTTTCGCTGGCACGTTCAGCGATATCTGCCGGTATCCGCACATTGTTCAGTACCACTGAAACAGGTTTTTGCATGCCTCCCCTGAGCATTCGTACGACCTCTATATTGGTCATATTCGGCCTTAGCAGATAATGTCCCGAACGGATGTTTTTCTGGTATTTCATCAGTTTCGATACAAATCCAAAAGAGACAGGGTCCTTTAGGATTCTTTGATGATCCAGTATGGAGATCAGCTCATTGAAGTTTGTTCCCGAAGGAATGGTAATCTCGGCCTCCTGTCTTCCAACAAGGATATTTGGTGAAAAAAATACCTGGTAGAAATAGAAACTGAATGAAATGATCATGACGGCGCTGAACAGCATCAGGCCAAACTGTATTTTTCTTCTTTTTGTGAGGAAATCGTCCATTTGAAATTACGATTGCAAAATTAGGCTCTATTCGAAAAAAGATTTACAATTCCTTAATATTACATCGGTCAACCAACCCTTTTGCATTTGTAGGTTTGCCGCTCATTTTGGAAAAAGCACATTAGATATGAAAAAGTTTACTTCAGCCTTAAACCTAGGTTTATTTCTCCTTTCATTTTTATCATTTTCACAATTACATGCCACTACTCATAACGTTACCGTTATGAATTTTGGCTTTTCTCCCTCTGCTCTGAATATCACCCAGGGAGATACGGTGATTTGGACTCTCATGAGCGGTAGTCACAATGTGAACGGTACACAGGCGACCTTTCCTTCAAATCCTGCCTCTTTTGGTGGTTTTCCCGCGAGTTCTTCATGGCCACCATTCGAATTCGTCTTTGCAATCCCGGGTTCATACAACTATCAATGTGATCCACATTCCGGAGCTATGCAGGGAACAATTACAGTAGCACCTGCCGCGGCGAGCGGAGGTTGTGATCTTTTTATCTCCGAATACATTGAAGGTTCGAGCAACAACAAAGCCATCGAATTGTATAACCCTACTTCTTCAACCATAAACCTTTCGGACTATGAGATGAAAAGAGCCAACAATGGAAGTACATCCTATGGCTCGACTCTAGGGATGTCCGGTTCGCTTGGCCCTTACGAGACTTACCTTATTGCTAATCCTTCCGCCGATTCCGCATTGTTGGGTATAGCCGATACTACCGATGGGATCACTTTTTTTAATGGAAATGATGTGCTCCATTTATTCCACATTCCTTCCGGAGATCTGATCGATGGCATTGGCAGATTAGGTGAAGATTCAATTTGGACCGTTCCTGGAGTAAACGGTGTTTCAGGATCAACCGGTGAACATACGCTTGTCAGAGCTGGGTTTGTTACGGGTGGAGATTCTTCATGGAGCGTGGTTCGCCATGAATGGTATGTTTTTCCTCAAAATGAGTTTGGTTATTTCGGGCACCATAATGGCGCGGCCTGCGGAAGCTCGATTCCCGCATATATGATCAGTGAGGTCAAAGGATTTGATGCCAATGGTGTGGCTGATTCCAATGGTGTTGAATGCCAGTTGACAGGGGTCATTCATAATCCGGATCAGGGGTTTTTTGATGTAGAATTTGCCTTTCAGGACGGAAGTGCGGGTATTTGGCTGGAGGGAAATCCATCACCTGATTATTCACCCATTGCCGAAGGCGACCTGATCAGGGTCTGGGGTAGGATTAATTTCAGTTCAGGTGTTACCGAATTCGATCCGGATTCCATGGTGCTGATCTCAGCCGGCAATCCCCTGTTTGTTCCTGAGAAAATGGATACCATTAACGAGTACACCGAGGGCCGCTATATCAGGATCGACAGTGCAAGGATGTTGAACGTAAACCCAGGTGATACATTCGCAATCGGTGGAGGTGGCGTAAACTATACTTTTGTGACGATTCAAACGGATACCTTCCAAATCAGGGTGGATCGTGCTTACGAAGATGATTGGAATGGCAATCCTCTCCCCACCGGTCTTTTTAATATGGTCGGGATTGGGAGTCAGTTTGATGGATCTTCGCCTCACTTCGATAATTATCAAATATTCCCAAGCCGCTATTCGGATTTTGAAATACTGTCCGTAGCAGGAGAGGCTATTTCATTTGCAGGTTCTTCGGGGTCGGTACCGGAAAACGGTGGTAGCCATCTGGTTCTTGTAACGGTTGCCGATACTTTGAATTCACCTTCAACGGTGGAGGTTAATCACACGGGTGGAACAGCCGTTTCTGGTGTAGATTTTACGTTTAATGATACTACGCTGAACTTCTCCGCCGGGGAAATGGATAGTTTTTGGTTGGAAGTAACGATCATAGACAATGCTGTTGCCAACCCTGATAAAACGGTCATTTTGAGTCTTGAGAACCTTACCGGAAGTGCGGTCTATGGAATTGATACCGTTTACACCTTGACGATAACTAACGATGACATTCCTGCATATTCCATTGCTACAATTCGAGGTAATGACACCGATGGGATTGCTGATTCAATTGGGGTTTATTGCTCTGCCACAGGTGTGGTCTTGGGTGTGGACGTTCAAGGAACATCTGCAAATAACGCTTTCAGTTTTGATGATGGAACCGGAGGAATCTCTCTGTTCAAATTTGGTGGCTTTACACCCCCTTATACCGTAACTGAAGGTGATTCGGTGAGGGTCATAGGTGTGGTGTCGCAGTTTAACGGCCTGTCCCAATTCAATCCTGATTCCATGGTTGTTATTAGTAGCGGAGCAAATGTTCCGGCCCCGTTTGTTGTGACGGATTTGGATGAAAGTACCGAAAGCCGTTATATACGGATTAACGACGTGACCTTGGTTGATCCAAGCCAATGGAACACGGGGAATAGTTTTACAGCTCAAATCACAAATGGGACGGATACCTTTGACCTGCGAGCTGATTCGGATATCAGTGTTTCAGATATGCTCCCCCCTGTTGGCGTTTTTGATGTTATTGGCATTGGCGGGCAATTTGACTTAAACGGTCCTCCCTACACTACTGGTTACCAAATACTCCCGATGGATTCTACGCAGATCATACCTGTGATTAATCCGGGCCCCTCAATCCCAACATATTCAATTGGTGATGTAATAGGAGTGGATTCTGACTTTTTACCGGACTCACTGGGAGTAGAGTGCAAATTGGTTGGTGTGGTGTATGGAGAAAATTTCAGGCCATCTGGAATTGAATTGACTTTGATCGATCCTCTAAACAATGATGACGGAATCCAAATATTTAGTGGAGGAAATCCTTTTGGTGTCTCTCTCCAAGAAGGCGATGAGATCAGGGTTATTGGAGAGATCGGATTCCTGGATGGAATGACAAGAATTCTGCCTGATTCTATTGTTGAAATCTCCAGTGGAAATACGCTTAAGAACCCAACACCGGTTTCGATTTTTGATGAATTCTCTGAGTCAAATCTGGTTGAAAGGGAGGGAACTTATGTTGGAGGCAGTTGGAGTCCGGGAGGTACCTTTGATGTAACCTTTGATGAGCTTGCTCCTCTCACCGGTTCTTTTACTGTTACTATTCATGCGGAATGTGACCTAAACTCTGCTGGGGCGGAACCAATTGATGGTGAAGATTATAGAATTATCGGCATTGGTGGCCAAAGAGATTTATCAAGTCCCTGGAATTCAGGTTATAGGTTACTTCCGAGAAGGTCCTCTGATCTAACACTGATTAGTGGTTTTGAAGATGCTTTGAATTCTTCTTCATTCAATATTTATCCTGTTCCATCATCCGGAATAATGAATATCGACATTTCAGAAGACGGATTTGAAGAAGTTCAGGTCATGGACATGATCGGAAATGTTATGTTCACCAGGGAGATCAGCAAAGGTCATAATGTTCTGAATCTCGGCTCACTACCTTCAGGGAATTACCTGATCAAAGCATCAGGAGATACAAGGGTGGAGACCAGGAAAATTACGATTGTGAAATAGGGAACTTGTTCCTCTTAAATGCCCCGGATTCAAATCATTTGAGTTCGGGGTTTTTTTTATTCCGGCAATTTGACATTTTGGCTGTCGATTAGCTATGGCAGCAGAATTCCTTAAGATACACCCGCAAAACCCGGAACCAAGAAAGATTGACAGGGCAGTAACTACTCTTAGTAAGGGAGGGATTGTGATTTACCCAACGGATACGATCTATGGAATCGGCTGTGACATCTACAATAAAAAGGCTGTGACGAGGTTGATCCAGGCCCTAGGATTGAAGTCAAAGAATCTCAATCTTTCTTTTATCTGTAATGATCTCAGCCATATTTCGAACTATGTCAGAAGGATCAATAACGATGTTTTCAAGATGATGAAGCATTACCTGCCGGGGCCGTTCACTTTTATTCTGGAAGCCTCAAACAATGTTCCCAAGATACTTGACGCCAAGAAGAAAACTGTTGGGATCAGAATACCCAATAATGAGATCGCCAGACAAATCGTGAGGGAGCTAGGAAATCCGGTGATCACCACTACCCTCAAATCGGATGATGAGATCCTCACTTATCCTACCGACCCTGAAGAGATCCGGGAGCGTTATCAACACATGGCTGACCTGATCATCGATGGGGGCTATGGCCATAATGTGCCTTCGACAATCATTGATTGCACAGGGAACAGTCCGGAAATCGTAAGGCAAGGCTTGGGAGAGATCAATCTCTAGTTGGTTCCATCGTTCAGGATATCGGGTTCGGCAAAACGAGATGGGTCCTCGTCGATGATGTATTTGGCCCGGATATCGTTCTTCCAATTCGGATTGCTTCTTTCTCCGATCGCATTTGAATGTACAAGCATGTAGTTGTAGTTCGCACGATCGACTTGGGCAAAAACAAATTGGATATTGGTCTGGGGAACAGGTTTTTCGACCTTGTAATAAACCCAGATCTCGTAGGGCATATAGGAATTGTCGGTTGCCTGCCTTCTGGGATCTGACCATTCATCATCTATCCTGTTGGGTTTTCCATATAGAATGACCACACGCCCTCTTTCTGTCTGGTATCCGGGCATTGTCTGAGTGGCATATTTCTTTTCGGCCAGTTCCAGCCTATCCTTATACTCGAGAAACTGAGCAAAGGCAGGTTGATTCACGGTTGCCCTTTTGTTAAAGAAATAACAGAGGTAATTCACCTTCTGGTCTTCATCACCCGAAGCTACAACTGCATTGATAAAATCGTTTTCTCTTCCCACGGCCAAGGGCTGCAAACCATTTAGTAGAAAATCAAGATTCCTGCGATCAACAACATCCGCGATTTCGCAATTTGCCTCGACAGATTGTGGATCAAATGATTGCTCGGGTTCCTCAAGGTCCGGGTTTACCCTGCGGAAGAATTTCCTCTTACTGGCCAGTGATTTATTCTCCTTGTTTTTCACCTCAGCCTCGAAATAATAATACCCTGATGGAACTTTACTCAGATCAATTTCTCCAAGGAAAGGATTGACATCCCTGGCATCGTATTTGGCAAAGCTCCCCGCGCCTTCTATCACGGAAAGGTCATGGGCATTTTTTACGGTGAATGCCACAAGGTAGGTTTCGTTCTGTCCCAGAACCTCATTCGAATTATAAACCTCACCGTAGAATTTATAACTGTCATCTACCTCACCGAAGAAATTTGAATTTCTGCTGATCAGCTTAAAGCCTGATTTGTAATCAGCCCCATTATCGGTAGACTTTTCATAGGTCTTGAGTGTCTGGACATCACTGATCTGAAGGGTTTTGCTTTCATATCCGACCTTGATCGGAATAAGCAAACTTAAGGGGTCATCATCGGCGTCCTTTCTGATGTCCTCGGCCTCAAGTGAAAATTTGTAGTCACCATTCGGCAACATGATCCGATTCTGGACCAGGAATTCCTTTGAAAACTCTGAGGAATCATAAATCGGGGGAGAGGCAATGTCGAATTTGTCATAGAGGATGATATCATCTCCGTCCAAAACCTTCACCTCTACCTCAATATTGCTTTGATAATATCCATCCGCGACATATACATAATTCATTGAGGTTCCCTCAAAACTGATATAGTACTCAAATATTCCTGAGGTATCGTTTGCTTTGAAATTGCAATAATCAAATGTCGCTGAAAGCTGTTTGCCGAATCCGGAAACAGAAATGAGCAGTAGAAAGGCCAAATACCATTGGGTACGAGGAATTTTCATCGATTATTTTTGGAGAAAACAATAATACAACAAAAATAGGCCAATTTTCATTCAA
The DNA here is from genome assembly GCA_028282565.1 of Cytophagales bacterium. Classification (GTDB taxonomy): domain Bacteria; phylum Bacteroidota; class Bacteroidia; order Cytophagales; family CCMP332; genus JANQHS01. Next base: position 19,391 of record JANQHS010000147.1, read on the forward strand.
ACCGATCCAGGTGAAGAAGCTCTCGCTACCCTTGTACTTCAATCCAAGCCCTCTTTTGTTTGTGCCTTTTGTTCAAGGATATCAAGTGTACTATCAGGATGTTGAAACTTTTAGCAGGAATACCCCTAGAACCAACTCAAAGTTGGTCTCTTCACATGGGGTCTTTGGGTTAAAGGTTCCTGTTCAGTCCTTTGACCAAAATGCACTCTACCGGTCAATATGGTTAGATGAGCAAGGGAATTGGATGCGTGATCATTTGAGATTTCTCAAATCGAACTATGGAAAGGCGCCTTACTTTGTGTTTCTTCAGGACCGACTTGAAGAGATCTACCTGAAGAGGAAATTGAAGCTTGTTGATTTCAATCTGTCAATCATAAGCCTGGCACTGGATGTCCTCAGGTTACGGGAAAAGCCTGTCCTTATGTCAGGTATATCCGAAACTCAGCATATCGCAATTTATGATGAACCAGCACTGGAAAAGCTGATAAAATTGGATGAGGAGCTGCGACCGAAGACCTGGCCTGCCTATGCCCAACTTTTTGGCAGAGGTTTTGCAGGAGGTGTGGGTATCCTTGACATGGTGATGTGTCTTGGGCCTGACGGTAAAACTTATTTAGAGGATTTATCCGAACAAATAGGCGATTTTGAGGGTTTTTGTGGAAAAATCTTTTAAAGTTTGGTAACTAAAGGCCTGGAAAAAGGATTAGTTTTACAAAGGACCATTGATAAGATTTGGAAGCAAAATTTTCAGATAGAGTAAAGGAAGTCATCTCTTTGAGCAGGGAAGAGGCTCTGAGATTAGGACATGATTACATCGGCACCGAACATCTTCTGCTGGGGATGATCAGGGAAGGTGAAGGCATGGCAATATCTCTCTTAAAAAAACTGGGTGTATCTCTTGAGGAGCTTAGACTGAGCATTGAACAAGCCACCATGGGTACTGCTACCCACAATGTGAAGAACCTGTCTAATATCCCATTGACAAGGCAATCCGAAAAAGTATTGAAGATCACTTATCTTGAAGCGAAGATCTTTAAATCAGAAGTCATCGGTACGGAGCATCTTCTGTTGTCGATCCTCAGGGACGATGATAATATCTCAACGCAAATCCTGTCAAAATTTGATGTCAATTATGACGTTGTCAAAGAATTATTGGAATACCATCTCCAAAATCCTGTAGCAGAGAGCTCTTCTGACACCGAGGACAGCGATGAGGATTCGGGGAAACTCTTTGGCTCCGGAGGTGGAAAAGAGAGCGGGGGTAAATCACCTACCGCGGAAAAATCAAAAACCCCGGTTCTGGACAATTTTGGCAGAGACCTGACCAAGCTTGCAGAGCAAGATAAGCTTGATCCGATAGTCGGCCGGGAAAAAGAGATTGAAAGGGTCGCCCAAATTTTGAGTCGCAGGAAAAAGAACAACCCTGTGTTGATCGGGGAGCCCGGAGTGGGTAAGACCGCAATCGCCGAGGGATTGGCTCTGAAGATAGTTCAGAAGAAAGTATCTAGAGTGCTTTTTGGCAAAAGGGTTGTGACCCTTGATCTCGCCTCACTTGTTGCGGGTACAAAATACCGCGGACAGTTTGAAGAAAGGATGAAGGCTGTGATGAATGAGCTTGAAAAAGCCACCAATGTCATTCTTTTTATAGATGAGTTGCATACCATTGTCGGAGCAGGGGGTGCAAGCGGATCGCTTGACGCTTCCAATATGTTCAAACCTGCTCTCGCCCGCGGTGAAATTCAATGTATAGGCGCAACAACCCTGGATGAGTATCGTCAATACATTGAAAAGGATGGTGCCTTAGCCAGGAGGTTTCAAATCGTAATGGTTGATTCTACTACCCCGGAAGAAACCATTGAGATCCTAAATAATATCAAAGGGAAATACGAGGATCATCACAACGTGACCTTCACCGATGAAGCACTTGAGGCTTGTGTGACCCTTTCTGATCGCTATATCAGTGATCGGTATCTTCCGGACAAGGCCATTGATGTCCTTGATGAAGCGGGTTCCAGAGTACACCTGAGAAATATTCATGTGCCGGATAACGTGATCAAATTGGAGGAGGCGATTGAGAACGTGAAAAAGGACAAAAACAACGTTGTAAAAAGCCAGAAATACGAAGAGGCAGCAAAACTGCGGGACAAGGAGAAAAAGCTTCTTGAGCAGCTTGATCATGAAAAAGGGTTGTGGGAAGAGGAGACCAAGAAGAAGAGGTACACAGTTGATGAAGAAAATGTCTCTGAAGTAGTGGCCATGATGACAGGCATTCCAACCAAAAGAGTCGCTGAGAATGAGACTGAGAAGCTCAGGAATATGGCCAAGGAGCTGTCAAAAAGTGTTATTGGTCAGGATGAAGCCATTACCAAACTGACCAAGGCAATTCAAAGGACCAGGGTAGGATTGAAGGATCCCAGAAAGCCGATTGGATCATTTGTTTTCCTCGGGCCTACGGGTGTGGGTAAAACCGAGATGGCTAAGGTTTTGGCGACTTATCTTTTTGACAAAGAGGACTCTCTCGTCCGTGTTGATATGAGTGAGTACATGGAGAAATTCTCGGTCAGCAGACTTGTCGGTGCACCTCCGGGATATGTGGGATACGAAGAGGGTGGACAATTGACCGAAAAAGTCAGAAGGAAGCCTTACAGCGTTGTTCTTTTGGACGAGATAGAAAAAGCTCACCCCGATGTGTTTAATATTCTGCTTCAGGTCCTTGATGATGGTGTTCTCACCGATGGACTTGGTCGGAGGGTGGATTTTAGGAATTGTGTGATCATTATGACCTCCAATATCGGGGTCAGGGATCTGAAGGATTTTGGAATGGGGATCGGGTTCAACACTCAATCCAGGCAAGATAATCAGGACGATATTATTAAGGGTACCATTCAAAAGGCACTGAAAAATACCTTTTCTCCTGAATTCCTGAACCGTCTTGATGACGTTATCGTGTTCAACTCTCTGGAGAAAGAGCACATTTTCAAGATCATTGATAACGCTCTTGCAAAACTGTTCACCAGAGTTGAGGCCATGGGATATGAATTACAGGTGACCCAAAAGGCTAAGGATCATATTTCTGAGAAAGGATTTGACCCCCAGTTCGGTGCAAGGCCTTTGAACAGGGCAATTCAGAAACATCTGGAAGATCCATTGGCAGAGGAAATCCTGCAGGGAGATTTGAAGGAAGGTGATATCATTGTGGCGGATTTCCCGGCGAACAAGGAGGAGATTGTTTTCAAGATCAAGAAGAAAAAATCAAAGAAGGAAGAGCCCAAAAAGGAGCAGAACTAATATCCTCCGAGTCTTTTTCTAAAAAACCATTCAACAATAAGCCAGAAGGAGAGGATAAATAGTATCCACTCCAAATCTATTGCAGGGGCTTTTGATTCGCGTACCGTGATCACCTCCGGTGTATTCTCCGAAAGCAGCGAATCAAGCTTAGGATCGTTGGGATCGTTAAAAAAGCTCCCCCCATTCCTGCTTGCAAGGCTCTTCAGCATTTTGTGATTTGCAGCCAGATCCAGCTGTTCCAACTCTGATTTGATAATGGAGAAGTTGCCATGCTCGATAAATTCTTTGCCTCCGTAATTGGTTTTTGCCTCAAACCAATAATCGCCTTCGTCCAGGCCTGTGATCTGAAATTTTGAATCCGCACCTGAATTCGTGAACTGATAATTATACTCTTCACCTGTTTTTTCCTTCACCCTTAGACTGATCTGATTTCCAAATGTGCGCTCAAATATCTCGTTGTAGTATTCGCTTTTGAATTTGACGGCTTGCCCCTCATAGACGGTCTTTTCCGGAGCATAGAATTTGAACCTATCCTTTTCCTCCTGAAGAACCAGATATTGTATTGTTCCATTGATGATCAGGTCGCTAAGCTCTGATGATCCGAAGAGCTGGTTTTCTGCGAGCCTCCATTTCCATAGTGAGGTGCCCATGAAAACTCCGATCCTGTGGTCTTCATCAGGATGAAAGAACAGTAAGGGTCTGTCGGTATTGACACTTCCTATTTTTTGATTTAGAACTTTTTGGGCATTTGATGATGTGTAGTAATCTCCAAAAGGGACCACTTGCGGAGGGAATTGGTTTATACGTGGCTTCAGCTCATCGGGGATATTAAAAGAACTCCAATCCTCATCAAAAAAAGCCATTACGTCATCTACCTGGGGTTGGTATTTTCCTCTGACCGGTTGCTTGAAATCAATTCCGAGTTGCCGGAGGTCCATGGCTTTACCCCAAATGAAAAACTTGGGTATTTTCTCACGGATGGCCTTTTCGTATAGCTCTTTTCCTACACCTTGAAAGTTGGGGATCTGGTGAAAAATAATCAGATCCCATTCCTCCTGGAGGTTTAGATCAGAACCCTTGAACCAAATACTGAGTTCTATACCTTCCTTTTCCCCAAGAGCATTTCGAATAGCACCCATATCAGGGTGGGGGGATAGCCCCGCGATCAAAACCTTTTTCTTGTCGTCTATCACATCGACATAGATGGTTCTGGAATTGTTTTGCTTGTTAAACTCTTCCTTTTCGGAGTAAAGGCTTACCGTTATTTTTTTCCGCCCCGCAGAGTCAGCAAGCAGATAAAAGACAGTTTCACCATAGTCATTCTCAGATTCGATCTTAAGCCTCTGGCTATGAAGCAGCTTGCTGTTTTCATCCCGGACGATGAGTTGAAACTCCTCAGAGGCGAATCCTTTTGAAGAGTACTCGATTTTCATCGGGTACTTTGAACCCGTATATGCGATCCTGTTATAATCCAGAAAGGATATCTTCAAGTCGGAAGGTTTGGTGGTATCTCCTGTTCCGAGTACATGGACAGGAAAGGGATATTGATCGAAGTCAGGAGATAAGCCCGAGTTGAAAATTCCATCGGAGACCAGGAGTACACCTGATATTTTATTCGGATCATAGGCCTTTTCCAATTCATGCAGGAATCCATCAATATCCGTTTGGGAGTATGAAAACGAATTCTTCAGAGATTCATTTTCTTCAAAGCCTGACAAATATTCAGTAGCAGCAATTCGGTTCGATGCTTCAATTTTTGAACTATAGTTTCTGAAATCATTTTCCAATGATTCAAGGTCTATCGGATCTAATCCGGAGATCATCGACTCAGAATCATCAACCGCCAAAATAAATGAGGTCTTTTGTGTGAACAGGTTATCTGTTTTCAGGAAAGGAGAAAGCAGAATAAGGGCAATGAAAAATATCCCTAAGAACCTAACGCCACGTAAAACCAGATTGGCCGTTTTACTCCAGGGATGAGGCCATTGGTAATGAACCCAAACCAATCCTACGGAGATAGGAATGATAAGGAATATCCAAAGCAGGTTTGATTCAAACTGGAGCAATTTATTTCCTGAATCCTTTTTTGGCGAAATTAGTTTAACTGAGAAATAGTATAACGCTTTTTTTCCTGCTTTAATTTATGAAGCTTCAAATTAGGCTCTTCATCCTTTGGATGATCACATTCTGTGTTGTTCCTTTTGAAAATGCGATCTCAAGAGATCCCGGAAGCTATTGCCTGATTTCGGATCAAGTAATTGTAGATAGCCTGAGTCAGGTCTATGGAAAGAACAAATTGATCCCAAAGGATTTCGAGCTTCAGTGCCTCATCGTTCTCTCGCATTTTCCTGAGTTGAAAAACACCCATATAGAATTTGTGATCAAGGAGAGCTTTGCTCCTCTGTCAGCACTTCCAAAAATAGGCACGCTGTTTCTCGGCGGGGATAAAAGGAAGTTTCAGGTGACCATTAGTGATAAATCCACACAGTACATGGATCCCATACTATTGAAAAACCTTCCTTTCAATGCGCAACTAGGTGTTCTGGGCCATGAGCTTTCCCATATTGTGGATTACCTGCATCTCAGCTGGTTTGAGTTGATCGCGGTCGCGATGAATTACGCCCTTAATCCAAGTTATCATGCCTGGATGGAGAAAAAGACCGACCTGATCACCATAAACCATGGTTTAGGCTGGGGGCTGTATACTTATTATAAGTTCGCGAGATCGCTGGCCGCTAAAACCCCCGAGGCGAATTGGGCAAATGATTATTATCTGCATTACAACGAAGTCCTTTTTGAGATGCAAAAAAGACCTTACTACAATGAGTATTTTTTGCCAAATACCCTGTTCAAATCTCGAAACCTTTCAAGATGATCAAATGTCCAGATAGCTTTTCCTAGCCAGTCTGAACATATTTTCATCCTGCTTAAAAACCTGTAATCTGGCTTGAACCGGTGTAAACCCTGACCTCACAAGGTTCAAATAAGAGATATATCTGTTGAGCAATAATTCTCTGTTGAGATTGGGAACGGCCTTGAATTGTTTTTTGATTGAAATGGTCATCATCCTTTTTTGACCAAATTCAATGGGCTCAGCGCAGTATATCTGCGTCCCTAAATTATTTGTAGATCTTCGCGATCTTTTTGATCTCGGACTGAAGCGTATTGCTGAGTGATTTGGGTTTTTTCACCACCACACTGCTTCCGTAGGAAAGTATCTGGGAGATCAATTCATAGGATGCGTATACCTTTAAAGAGATCAACAGACCCTTGTCATTTTCCTTGAGAATTTTTTGGGAAAAATGAATGGGCTGGGATTTTATGTAAGGAGCCTGTCCTGAACTGAAAAGCAGTTGGATCTCTTCTGGCTCCTGGTTTAAAGTAGAAGTGATCCCAAAAGAATATTTGAAATATTTTTTCGAGTCAAAGCCCTTACTCTTCTTATAGAATCTCTTGGACTCGGTCAGGTTGTCGATCCTGTCCAGAGCAAAGGTTGTGATCTTGTCTTTTCCATAATGAAACCCAAGTGTATACCATCGGTTCTTGTATTCCTTGAGTATATATGGTGCAAATTCATACTCCTTGGGCTCCTTCCTTTTGAAGCTTTTATAATCAAGGAATAAGATCCTCTTCTCTCTGATCGCCTTGGCTAGGGGTAAAAGGTATTCCTGTCCACCATATTCGGGAGCATTTTCCACCTCAACATAATCCCCATCTTCCTGGAAGAGATGCCTGTTGAGTTTTACGGATTGAGAGATCTTCTCAATTGCTCCGTTCAGTGGTTTGAAAAGATCGATACCCTGAAATTGGCTGAGCAGCTTTGTCGCAAATTCCAGGGCCTCAATGTCCTCAGAGTTTAATGGGATTTTGTCTATTGAGAATTCAGGATCCGCGTATGCATATCCTTTTTCTTCTGATATATAAACGATGGGAGCATTGAACCCGAGCTGTTCATCATACCTCATCGCTTCCATGTCCCCCTGGATCGTTCTTTTTGAAACCGGTTTTTCAAGAGCATCTTCGCAGTTTTGAATCAGCTCTTCCAGGCTGGGATACTGTTTTTGCCTGTTCCTTAAACTCCGGTTGATCACCCGGTATCTGATCAGCGCATCCTTATTGGCAGGCATACCGGAATTATGCGTTCCTGTTGATGCAATTCAGATCCTCAAAGGCTTGCGTAAGCCTTTTCACAAAGTTCTCTTCTCCTTTTCTCAGCCAAACCCTGGGGTCATAATATTTCTTATTGGGCTTGTCATCGCCATCGGGATTTCCAATTTGGGATTGCAGGTATGCCGACTTCTCATCATAATAGTTGTTTACTCCTTCCCAAAAAGCCCATTGCATGTCTGTATCGATATTCATCTTGATCACTCCATAGCCAATAGCCTCCCTGATCTCCTCCTGTGATGAACCGGAACCACCATGGAACACAAAATTGATCGGATTGGGTCCGGTCCCTAATTTGTTCATAATGTACTCCTGAGAGTTTTTAAGAATAATGGGTTTTAACTCGACATTGCCAGGTTTATAAACACCATGGACATTTCCAAAGGCGGCTGCAACCGTGAAGTTCTTGCTGACTTCCAGCAACTCTTCACAGGCATAACAGACCTCTTCGGGCTGGGTGTAAAGCCTGGAGCTATCGACATCGGTGTTGTCAACGCCATCTTCCTCACCACCAGTGACTCCAAGTTCGATTTCCAGGATCATTCCCAGCCTGGACATCCTTTCAAGGTATGCTTTGGAAATCGATACATTTTCTTCCAAAGGTTCCTCCGAGAGGTCCAGCATATGAGAGGAATAGAGGGGTCGTTTATTTGCTTCGAAATATTGTTCGCCATGGTCAAGAAGTCCGTCAATCCATGGGAGCAATTTTTTTGCCGCATGATCGGTATGCAAGATGACCGGAACGCCATAAGCCTCAGCCATGGTATGGACATGAAGAGCTCCTGAAACACCCCCGAGTATGGTTGCACCCTGATCTGAATTATCCAGCCCTTTTCCGGCGAAGAACTGTGCTCCGCCATTGGAGAATTGTATCATGACCGGGGAATTGACCTTTGCGGCAGTCTCGAGAACTGCGTTAACCGAATTGGTGCCAACCACATTGACTGCAGGAAGTGCAAAGTTATTTTCATTGGCATTTTGAAGCAGATCAGCGGCCTCCTGGCCCCAAACTACACCCGGGCTGAATTTTGATGACATAGTGATTGTGGATTTCCTGCAAATCTATCCACTTTCGGCACAAACAAAAAAAGCCCGAAGGATTATCCGATTGCCAATTCGAGCATGGATCATCACCTTCGGGCGAAAAACAGTTTGACCTCCAATATTAACTGCCCTTCATATATTTTGCTTCGTCTATTTCAAGCTTGACCCCGATTTCATCAAGGTCCTCGTAACCGAACCTGCCACGGATCTCCAGTATGAAAAAGGATTCCTCCCCATCTACAAACATGACCCAATCAACAATTTTCTTCCTTTTGACGAGGGCCAGCAATTCAACATCGCTATCCCCATCTTTGAATTTTGCATAGGTCTCAAATCCTTTTTTCTTGAGTCTGTTTTCAAACTTTTGGATTTCCCTTGATTCAAGATTTCCATCTTCCTTAGCGAGAGAAAAAATTCTCACATTGTCCACTTTGTCGAGGATATCGCTTTCTCCATCGTCATCGTGCAGAAAGGATGTTCCGATGTCGAGGTGAAAAACCCCGCTTTCCTGTTTATGTTGATCGACAAATTCGTCCACCACGTTGCCGGAAGCGAACAGGTCGATGGTCAGGGCCAAGCCCAGCACCATGAGCATGATTAACACTAGCTTTTTCATTATTCCTCCAATTTTTCAAGTTGTTCCAATTCTTCTATGTCCAGGGCATCGCCGATGCTTGATATGCCTTTCAGGTCAATACTTCCGTTCAGGGAAAGGATAAAAAAGCTATCCTCATCGCAGCACTCCTCTGTCTCGTATCCAAGGAGGATCAGTTCACTGATGATCGCATCCTTTTCCTTTATGAGGATCAGGAACTCTTCCTCCCTTTCGCGCACTGTCATCAGTTCCTCATAATCATCCTTGTTGATCATGCCTCTGGCTTCGAAGTATAGATCTTTGGCAATGAGGGCATCCTCCGGGGCCGTATTCTTCCCTTTTCCAAGCTTCAAACCACTTTCTTCATCCTCATAGTTGTTCATACTCAGGACCCAGATCCCATCGAGTTTTTGAAGGGTTTCTTTCACGTTTTCGTCATCCTCGTCATAATCGGAGTCATCATCATCCATTTGAGAGATCAGATCGAGCATCTTCCCTGAAATGTAGACCTGTGTAAACCGGTCATCGTCCCGGTACTTTTCAAAAAACGGATTCAAAGGTGGAGACTGCGCCATGCAGACTCCATAAGCAGAAAGGAATATTGCGAATACAAACGTTTTCATAGTTTAATTTTTTAACGGTATCACCGTGTTGAATTTTTGAATCTTGTTGGCTGCCCCTGATCTGCCATGGTTCATTTTACCTCCTACCATGGCCAGGGCTTTACGTGCTTCTTCATATGCTTCTTCGGGATTCTCGAAAGAATCCGAATAGGCTTGGTCTCCTGAAGGGTTGAAAGGGAAAAGCAAGAATATGGTCGAAAGAACAATCACAATGGAGGCGGCCCACTTGAGAGTCGTCCCAAAGTTCATATGTCTGACTTTTGCTTCTGGCTGTACGAATTGAGCAGCCAGATCCTTACTTGGATGAACTTCCTTTTCGGCTACCAATGCCAGGAACAGTGCCGACTCCGGAAACCGATGCTGCAATTCCGGATTGTTTTCAAAAGTCTCCTTGATCTTCCTTTCTTCATCAAGGCTGGTTTCGCCTTCAAAGTACTTATCGATCAGCTTTTTAAGTTCACTTGCTTCCATTGCTCGGAATTAATTTTTCTTTCAATAGCTTGCGTCCCCTGTGTATTCTGATCTTCACATCAGACAGGCTCAGGTCCAGCACTTTCTGGATCTCCTCATACCTTAGTCCTTCGACATCTCTCAGGTGAATGACCGAACGATAGCCATCGGGAAGCTCTCTGATCGCTTTTCTTAATGCAAGAACTCTCTCCTCCATGGAATCATCCTCCAGAATCTCAGCATGATCTTGCTCAAGCGAAACCCGGGATTCTTTTTTCCGACTTTTGATCCGGTCCAGGCTTTCATTTCTGACGATGGTCATCATGAAGGCTTCGGGCTTTGCGATCTCATTGCTGTGCTCTCTTTTTTGCCAAAACTTGGCAAGAGATTCCTGAACAGCATCCTCAGCTTCCTGAATGTCGTTCAGAAAGTGAAAAGCAAATCGGAATAATTTTCCCTGCATAGCATCGACCATCTTTGAAAACTCCTTTGCGGTCATTCTACTGGGAAGACCCATGACGGGTAAAAAAGTTACGGAATTGGAGAATTTTTTAATCCATACCTACTCTGCGGGAGTGAAGTTTCTAAGAGTATAGGTGAAATTGAACACGAGAGCCTGGTTCCATTGGATATCCTTATCCTGGTCAGTATCATAGACCATGATCCCTGTAAATCCTACCTTGATCAATTCATTCACCTTGGCACCCAGTAGTAGATCTATCCGATGGTCCATGTCGGCGATGTCTTTTTCGTAATTCAGATAGCCCAGGTACTTGGCCTGTAGGGTCAGATTTTTCATGATCTCTTTGTCAAAATCTGCGAAGATCTGCAAGCCATTTTCAAACCTTGTGGTTTCACCGATTTCAACACCGTAGTTGTCCGGGACTGTGAGATAAAGAGTCGTATCGGTGACGAAGGTGATTCTTGGTGCATAAGGGCTAATCCTTAAGGAGAAGAAATCAGCTGGCTTATACTCAAATCCAATACCGAATGTGAGGTATCCGGGTGCCATGAAATCCGATATTCGTATGGCCTGCTCCCGATCAAGAGAATCTTTTTCATACTTATAACCAGGGGCAAATTGGGTCAGAAAGTTACCCGATAGTGTGGCGGACCACTTTTTTCCGATATCATAGCCCAGGGCTGCGTCGATGTAGATCTTATCAATGGTTTTTCTGTAACCCGTGCCGTCGATGTCGACAAACCCGTATTGAAGATCAACTACGTCATTTAATCCCCACTTGTTCTTTTTCCATTTTCCGGTGTAGACCACGGCAGCGGTGATGCCAATGGAATTTGTACCCCCACCAGACCAGTTTTCTGAAAATGCTGCCTGATTGATCCCCAAGGAAAACCTTGCCTCATGTTTCCAGGTCTTCAACGAATCAGGAGTTTGGGCAAAAATGCTCAGGGGGAATAAGAAGAGAATAATTAGTAATGGTTTGATATTTTTCATTGTTGGAGATTTTTATGCAAATAAAATGATAGAAATCGGGCTTGGGTAATACTCGCTGGTCTTTTTGCTTCGGCAAATTTTTATCAAATTTCAATCATGAAAAAGAATATGGGAGCTATGGACAGGGTGGTACGCTTCTTTTTTATACTCATGATCGCCGCCCTCTATTTTGTAGGAATCTTCTCCGACACCATGGCAATTGTTTTTGGTGTCATTGCCCTGTACCTGTTGCTCACAAGCTTCGTAGGTACCTGCCCGATCTATTTGCCCTTTGGATGGAATACGGTTGAAAAACCGGTCGAGTCGGGAAGAAACCGGCGCAGAAGAAGGAGATAGTCCACTACTTTCTGATCGAAACAAAGTATACCCCCAGAAAAATCAGAAGTCCGGAAGCAATCTTTTCGGGGGTGAGTATATCCTGGAAAAGAAGGATACTGATGGTCGTGGCCAGTATTGGTTGTAAATAGATATAGATCCCTACAAGGCTAGGGTTTGCGTAGTTCAGCGCCCATGCATTTAAAAAATAAGCAAGGATCGTTACCCCGATGAGGATATAGGCCAGATTCAACCAGGACCAGTCGGGAACCTGAGAAACGGTGAAGTTGGGCCATTCCATGAGTCCGAAGGGTGCCACCATAAAAAGTCCGAAGGTGAATAGCCACTTTACTACGGTCGTGGTTCTGTATTTTTCAATGAGCGGTTTTACCATGACCAGGTATAGACCGTATGAACTCGCATTGGCGAATACCATCAGGTCCCCTCGCCAATCCCCCTGACTTACATCCAGATTTCCAAAGGAAGAATAGATCAACAGGATGGCTCCGGAAAATCCCAAAAGAACGCCAAGGACTTTTGTGCCTTTGATCTTTTCCTTCAGGACTATTCTTGAGGCTATCAATACCAAAATTGGGGTTACGGTCATCACGAGACTGGCGTTGATCGGGGAGGTCAGGCTTAGACCTTTGAAGAACAACATTTGGTTTGTGGCGATGCCGAGCAAAGCGCATAAGGCGATCTGGAGATAATCCGATGTGCTTCGTATCCGTTCATTGGGAAAAAAGAACGAAAAGATCCAGAAGAACAAAACCCCGAATAGCACCCTGAAGAGGACAATCAGGATCGCTGGAAAATATTCAGGCATGATTGCCTTGGCGATCACATAATTTCCTCCGTAGAGCAGAGCGACAAGGAATAAGGCTCCGTGAACAAAAATTCCCCTTTTCACGGCGCAAAGAAATCAATTTGATGGCTTAGCGTTGCATGTATTTGAATGAATGCATGGTTATGGATAAATTGAATCGGTCAATGCAAAACCACCCTTTAGCTGATCGTATGCGCCCAAAAGACCTCGAGGATTTTGCAGGTCAGGAGCACCTTCTTGGCAAATCTGCGATCCTGCGCTCGTCCATTGAATCCGGGATCATTCCATCCATGATCTTTTGGGGACCGCCGGGAGTCGGTAAGACCACACTCGCCAGGATCATCTCCCTGAGGATCAGGAAACCCTTTGAAAGTCTGAGTGCCATTTCTTCAGGGGTCAAGGATCTCAGGGAGGTTATTTCAAAGGCGAAGTATTCCGAGGGAGTCGTTTTGTTTATCGATGAGATCCACAGGTTTAATAAATCACAACAGGATGCCCTATTGGGAGCGGTGGAAGACGGAAGTGTCATTTTGATCGGGGCTACAACCGAAAATCCTTCGTTCGAAGTGAATTCTGCCTTGCTCTCCAGATGCCAGGTGTATATCCTCAAAGAGTTGGGAGAGAAGGATTTGAAAGCGATTGGAAACAGGGCTATAAAGGAGGATGAGATCCTTTCAAAAAAGAAGATCGAGGTTGATGACTGGAAGGTCATGCACTCTTTTTCAGGCGGTGATGCAAGGAAATTATTGAATCTGATCGAGCTATGTGTAGAACATAGCACTGCTAAGTCTGTGAAGATCGATCGTAAGATCCTTGAGAAGGTCAGTCTGGAAAGGAGAATGTATTTCGACAAGAAGGGAGATGAACACTATGATATTGCATCGGCCTTCATCAAGTCCATGAGGGGATCAGATCCGGATGCCGCAGTGTATTATTTGGCTCGAATGCTTGAAGGCGGAGAGGATCCAAAATTTATTGCCAGGAGAATGGTGATCCTTGCCGCTGAAGACATAGGCCTGGCCAATCCTACGGCATTGGTTTTGGCCAATTCGACATTTGAGGCTATCCATAAGGTGGGCATGCCGGAAGCCAGGATCATACTGTCGGAATGTGTGATCTATCTTGCTACCTCTGAAAAAAGCAATTCTTCTTATGTGGCTATAGAGAACGCATTGAGGACAGCCAAGGAGACAGGCAATCTACCAGTTCCGCAACACCTGAGAAATGCTCCAACCAAACTGATGAAGAATATAGGTCATGGAAAGGGTTATCAGTACAGCCATTCCTACGATAAGAATTTTGTGAAGCAACAATACCTCCCCAAGGACCTTGAGGGATCTGTTTTTTATGAGGCGGGAGATAACCTGAGAGAAAAGGAGATCCGCAAAAAGCAGGATGAAAGGTGGGGTGGAAAAAAGTAAGTTCCCAGATTCCATTTCAGTATTTTTGCAGCCGGAAATCAGATGGAAGAGCAAGCAAAAAAGGAAAAAGCAAAAAAGGGAAGGAGATCCTTCCTGAGATGGGCTCTTGCCCTGCTATTTCTGGTGGCATTGCTCTGGGGAGCCTACGCCTTTACGGGTTATTATCTGAGGACCAATATTTCCAAAGAGGTTTATGAAAGGAGTCAGGGGATCTATACCGTTGAATTCAGCAATTTTGAGCTTCTCGGGCTCGAAATGGGTTTTCGACTGACAGGCTTCAAGCTGATTCCCGATATAGAGCTTTATCAGAAAAAACTCAAAAGCGGAGAGGTCAAGACCTCCCTCTACGAGATTACCATTCCAAAGTGTGAGCTCAGGGGCCTGAATTTCTTCGAGGTTTTCTTGAGCCCGGGCATCGAATTGCAGGAATTGGTTATCAGCAATCCTGAGGTCAGGATACTCGCCCACATCGATTCAAGTTCCAATGAAGGCAGCAAAGAATATGATGATATTGGACCTATAGTCAGGAACCTGATGCAATACCTGCTCATCGATCATGTGCGGATCGATGAAGGCATTTTTGATCTCTTCGTCGACAAAGAAGAGCGGATTGAGAGTTTTACCGCATCGAAGATCAGCCTTGATCTACAGGGATTCAAGGTTGACAATGCCGAAGGTTTTGGTTCAAAGAACTTTCTGTACTCCAAAGACTACTATATCCATCTTCAGGACTACAAGCTGAATCTGTCCGATGGAGTGCATACACTTGAAGCAAACGAGATCGAATTCTCCAGTCAGGATTCTTCCATTTTTGCCAGGGGCTTCAATCTTTCTCCGGGCCAAAAGCATCCCGACAGCCTTTTTGAGTTGGAGAAACCCTATTATCATTTCTTTTTTCCCGAGTTGAGCGTGAAGGGTGCTGATATTCAAGCTGCTTACCTGACCGATACCGTAGGTATTCGTTTGGTCCATTTGCAGAGACCCAATTTTCAGATCTTCAATATTCGGAAGGAAAAGGACCCTGCGACCAAGAAAGAATTCTCGGGTTTTGCGCAAAATATTTATCCGCTTGTACAGGGTTACTTCAAGGAGGTACTGATCGATTCGGTTTTGATCGGGGATGGAACCTTTGATTTCTATGAGCCTTTTGAGGAATATCCGGAGAACATCGAGATCGAGGGTATCCACGTCGCTCTTGAGCAGTTCAAACTAGACTCCACAGCCTATCTGGAAGAAGATAACCTTCTCTATGCAAAAGAATTCTGGTTGGATTTCGAATCGTTTAGAATGGACCTCAAGGATAGCATCCATGAGATCAAGGCCGATTCATTGTTCGTTTCTTCAAAGCTTCAGGCGATCAGGGCCGAAGGGTTGACCTTAAATCCGAGGAATGAGGTCAATTATTCAATGAATTATGTCGACTTGAAAATCCCTGCGATCGTCATAGAAGGAATTGATTTGATCAAAGCATACCATAAGAACGTTTTGACCGCTAGCCTCTTTGACCTTGAAGATCCCGTGATCAAGGCAAATATTGGAAGAGCAAAAAAGAGGAAAATCAAGAGGGCAGACGAAGCCAAACCCGATTTTGTCCACTTGGTCTCGAAGTATTTCGACACTGTTGCGGTCAGTAGAATTCAGCTGGATAACGGCCTTGTGGATTTTTCTTTTCTGCAAAACGGAAGAAGAGAATCCGTTTTTGGTGATCAGATCAATATTGTCCTCACCGGCTTCGAGATCGACTCTATGGCAGCACATCGCCGGAATCGCATCTTTTTCTCCAAGCAGTTGGATTTAGAGATCCATGATTATGATTTCCTTCTGGATCAATTGCATGAGGTCAAAGTGAAAAAAATGACTGTTTCTACAAGAAAGAGTCTTATCGATTTTCAGGACATCGTTTTTGCTCCGCGAGACACTACCAATGTGCTTGACAAGCTTAAGGAACTTGGACAAACGACGATTTTTGACCTTCACATTCCCCGACTTCGTTGGGAAGGAGTCGACCTTTTTAAGTTGATCTTTCAAGATGCGCTGATCGCTCGGAGAATTCATATGATCGATCCGGTCTACAATTTTTCGGTTTACCCCCAAAGAAGGAAACAGACCGAGATCAGGCCAATCCTTGAGAAGGATCTCAAGGATATTATCACCCAGTTTGTCAATAGAGTTCAGGTGGGAGAGTTATTTGCTGAGAATGCCATTGTTCATGTTTCCATTGAGCCTCACCGGGATGATCAGTTTTGGACCAGAGCTCCTTTGGATTTCAAGTTGATCGATTACCGTTTGGATAAGTATACCCCGGTAGACCAATCCAGATTTTTCTTCGCAAGCGATCTTCAACTAACTCTTACCGATTATGACATGGATTTCGGAACACCTGGTCATACCATGTTTGCCAAGAAAGTCTTCCTTTCCTCAAGGGAAAAAAGGCTCATTGGGGAGGGTATCAAAATTGTGCCCAAAAAATACCGCGGTGGGCTTTTTCCATTCAAAATGAAGTTCAAGGCTGATTTTCCAAAGATCGAAGCTACGGGCCTCGACCTTAAGGTGCTGATCATGGAAAGGAAGCTTGTCATTAAGGACCTGATCGCAGATCGACCGGAATTGGAATACCATCAGACTAAGGGATTCTTTAATCAGTCACCTCCGCAGGCCGGAAAAGGAAAGAAAGGCTTGAAAGGTGTTTCGATCGAACGCTTTCTTACGAGGAACGGAAAGATCTCACTCTACGATGAGAACGGAAGGAAATTCATGGGCTCTGATTTTGAAGGGCCCATCAAATACTTTGCTGCCGACGATTATTCCACCGGACCATCGCCAACAAGATTCCTGACCAGGCAGATCGGGTTAAAATTTACCAATGGCTTCTTCCTTTTTCCGGATGGACTTCATAAGGCCGTTTGGGACAAACTCAGCATTGATCAAGGCAATGCAGAGATCAACTTGTACGAAGGAAAACTGGTTGCACTGCCAGGAGCTGATCCTTATAGGACTCTTTCAAGGACCCAAAAGAGTGCTTATAGGTCCGGAAGCATCAAAAAATTGACCATCAGTGGTTTTGACATCGATGAGTTTTATAGAACGGGTCTGGTGGAAATTGACAGGGTAACCCTCAATGATATGGGACTGATCGAATTTGTTTTCCCCCAACTAAGGAAAAAATCAACTCTGAATCTCTCAGCGATCAGGATCAAGTTACCCAAGGGAATAACCGGGATTGATATTCGCACAGTGGCGATCAAGAATTTTCACTTCTTGAGATATAATGTTCAGGAAGACTCCTTGGATCTGGTTTTGGACCAGGGGAGGATCTATGGAAAGGCCTCCGGGATCAGGATCCGCGATGGAGATAGGTGGAACGACAATCGTATAGGTTTTGCCGATGACATTACACTGCTGGTTCGGAACTTTAACCGGAAGATCCCCGGGGCGTTGATGGATATCAATGCCAAGGAAGTTGGGATCTCTACCGGAAGGAAGGAAGCCTTTGTCTATGATTTTCATGTCAAACCCTGGTATGGAAAATATCTTCATTCCAGAAAACTTGGCTATCAGGCAGACCGAACAGAGGTCAAGATCAAGAAAATATTTCTGAAGGATTTTGACCTGATCAAACTCTACCATGATCAATATCTGCAAAGCAGAAAGCTATTGGTTGATGGACTCTGGGTAAGCGATTACAGGGACAAAAGGGTTCCCGAGAGGAAGGATTTCTATCCCCCCATGCCTCAGGAAATTCTCAAAAAGATGGAATTCAGATTTAACCTGGATACCGTTGAGGTTCAAAATGGAGAGATCAACTATGAGGAGTTCGTTCCAGACGGAAAGGTGGCCGGGATGATCACCTTTTCGGATTTCAGTGCCGTCGCCTCAAATGTCACCTCCGATCCGGATATCTACAGGCAGGACCCCTACCTCAAAACATTCGGAAAGGCGGAATTGATGGGAGAAGGATTGATCAATTTCAACTGTGATCTGAATGTCCGTGATCCCGGGAATAAATTTGAAATGTGGGGGAGCGTTGGTCAAATGGATATGAGAAAGATAAACCCTATGGTGGAGAATGTGGCGTTTACCACCATCAAGAGTGGTTATATAAAATCCATACTTTTTGAGGCCCAGGCTGATGATCATTTTTCTACAGGCACCATGAAGTTCCGGTATAACGATTTCAAAATCGCTCTGATCAACAAGAATACCGGTCAGGTCGAAGGGATCGACAAAGGTTTTGTTTCCTTTCTGGCCAATACATTCGTCGTGAATACGAAAAATCCTCACCTTGGATTCTTCCGCGAGGGGAGTATATTCTTCAAAAGACTGCCCAATAAGTCGATCATCAATTATTGGTGGAAATCCATATATACAGGGATCAAAACAAGTATTGGAGCTCAGAATGAAAGAAAACTTCACAAGATTGCCGAGAAATCCGATGATTAGTCGATTGCCGGAATAATGACATTAACTTGTAAATTGTATCCCCAATTTTGTCCACTATGAAAAGATTTGAATTGAGCTTAAGACCATTGGCCCTGGTCTTTTCTCTGATCATCATTTTTGCTGCCTGCGAAACACCCGAGGAAACTGTCATAACTACGGATGGCAAACTCCTGACATCGGAGCAGGTAGGTACAAGATTTCCGCTTGAAGCTCAAATACTTGCCCAAAGGCTTGGACTTGATTCTTTGGTGGATTCATTAAGGTTCAATTCTGACGTTTATAGGATTACCTACAAAACGCTCTACAAAGGAAATGTGGTAACGGCTTCAGGGATCGTTTGCATACCGCGAAGAGAGGAGGCCATGGATCTTTTAAGTTTCCAACACGGAACTATTGTGGCACATGAGGATGCTCCTTCGGTAGCAGTAACCGTGGGGGATACGAGCATTGCCGAATTCCAATATTTCTCCTGTTTGGGAATGGTCCTCATTTTTCCCGACCAAATCGGGTTTGGGAGTAGCACGCAATTTTTCCATCCCTACTATGTCGATGAACCATCGGCTTCAGCGATTATCGATATGATTGCAGCGGCGCGGGAGCTTGTCCTCGAGAAAGAAAGATTGCTTTCGGGTAAACTTTACCTTGCCGGGTATTCTCAGGGTGGATACCTGACCCTGTCAGCTCATCGTGAAATGCAATTCCAGGGAGCACCCTTCGGTTTTAATCATACCGCTTCCTATGCGGCATCCGGGGGTTACCTGATCAAGAATGTGCAAGAATATTTCTTCAGTAAGACAAACTATCATCAGCCTTTCTATCTACCCTATGTCACCATGGCTTACAGGGATTTTTATGATTGGGATCAGCCATTAACGCTTTATTTTCAGGAACCCTATGCGAGTATGCTCCCCGATCTGTTTGATGGTACCAATTCAGGAGGCGATATCAACAGCTCTTTGACAACGGTGATGGCCGACTTGCTAAATCCGGATTTTTTAAACGGAATAGATGACATGCCCGAATATCAGCATGTCGTTGACGCCATGGAGGCGAATAGTATTGTGGACTTTAATCCCACCACCTTTTTGGTGTTGTATCATGGGGACCAGGACTCTACGGTGCCCTATCAAAGCTCGGTTGATGCCATGGCAAAATTCAATTCACTCGGCGCAGGAAACTCTGTTTCCTTCGTGACATTATCAGGAAAAAGCCATGAGACGGGAGTGATCCCATTTGTTGAAGACTTTCTCCGCAGAATGGGATATTTCTAGTATTCGGCCAGTTTTGGCGCTCTGGGAAAAGGAATGACATCCCTGATGTTCCCCATCCCGGTGAGGAACACCATTAATCTTTCAAATCCCAATCCAAATCCCGAGTGGGGAACGGTTCCGAATTTCCTTGTTTCAAGATACCACCAGACATCTTTCTCCGGGATGTTGTTCTTCCTGATTTTCTCCAATAGGACATCATGCCTTTCCTCCCTTTGTGAACCACCAACGATCTCACCGATGGAAGGGAAAAGTATATCCATGGCTGCCACGGTCTTTCCATCTTCATTTTCTCTCATGTAGAAAGCCTTGATGTCCTTGGGGTAGTTATAGATGATCACCGGGGATTTGAAATGCTTTTCAACGAGGTACTTTTCATGCTCTGATTGAAAGTCCATTCCCCAATTTTCTACGGGATATTCGAATCTCTTTTTCTTGTTCGGTTTCGAGTTTCGCAGGATCTGGAAGGCTTCATCATAAGGAACCCGGATGAATTTGTTCTCAATGACAAATTTGATCCTCTCGATCAGGGTCCAGGGACTTCTTTCGTTTTGCGGCTTTTGCTTTTGTTCATCATCAAATCTTTTGGCTAGGAATGCCAGATCTTCAGATGAATGATGAAGAACCTCTTTCAGTACAAATTGGAGCATTTCCTCAGCGAGGTCCATATCGTCCTCCAGGTCAAAGAAGGCCATCTCAGGTTCGATCATCCAGAATTCCGCCAGGTGACGGGTGGTATTGGAGTTCTCGGCTCGAAAGGTCGGTCCAAAGGTGTAAACCTTGGAAAGGGCCAGAGCGGCAATTTCTGCTTCCAATTGGCCTGAAACGGTGAGATTTGTCTCTTTTCCAAAGAAATCCTCCTTGAAATCCACATCTCCATCCTCATTTTTTGGAGGATTGATCGGGTTAAGTGTGGTAACCCTGAACATTTCCCCGGCGCCTTCAGCATCCGAACCTGTGATTACCGGGCTGTGCAAATAGTAGAACCCCTTTTGATCGAAATACCTGTGGATGGCCATTGCGAGCTGATGTCTCAGACGGAAAATGGCAGAAAAGGTATTTGTTCTGGGGCGAAGGTGGCCAAGCTCCCGAAGGAATTCCATGGAATGTCTTTTGGGCTGTATCGGGTATTCTTCCGGGTCGGCTTCACCCAAAAGCTTGATCTTTTCCGCTTTGAGGTCCATTTGCTGACCTTGCCCCTGGGATTCCTCAATGACCCCCTCAACCTCGATCGCCGCACCCGTATTGATTTTTTTCAATAATTCCATGTCGAAACCGGCCGGATCAAGTACCACCTGCAAATTGCTGAGCGTTGACCCATCGTTTAAAGCGATGAACTGAACGTTCTTGATTTCCCTCTTGGTCCTGACCCATCCAAGGGCTCTTACCGTTTGTCCGGGTTTTGAATTTTTGAGGATTGAAAAAATGTTATTTTTTGGCGCGAAAGACATTGAGACCCCTTATTTAAGAGGCAAAAGAACTTATTTTGTGAGCGTTTTCAAACCCGGAAGAAAATCCGGTTTTAAACCAAAAGATTGAATTAAGAAACCCGGATGCAAAAGCTTTCATTAAAGCAGGCCCTGACGCAAAAGCTGTCTCCACAACAGATTCAGTTTATCAAGCTATTGCAGGTACCCACAGCGGAACTGGAGTCCCGGATCGAAAAGGAATTGGAAGAAAACCCCGCTCTTGAGGAAGGTGCGGAAACCGATGAGTTTGCCAGCAATGAAAACAATGAGGAGGATGCATCTCAGGATTTTGATGATGACGGGGAATTCCAGGAGAATACAAAGGATTCTCAGGATGAGATCGACATTGGCGATTATTTCCAGGATGATTATTCGGGATACAAAATGCGGGGAGACGGCCCCAACCCCGACGAGGATGATAAGGTCATTCCGATCGAGGCGGCATCGACCCTTCTGGAGCGAATGGAAAACCAGATCGGTTTTCAGGAATTAACAGAAAGGGAACAGATCATAGCAAAACAGATCATCGGGAGCCTTGACTCTGATGGCTACCTGAGAAGGGAGCTTGAGGCCATATCCAACGATATGGCCTTTGCCCAGGGAATCGAAGCGGGGATCGAAGATATCGAAGAGGTTCTGCTAAAAATTCAGGAACTGGATCCACCTGGTGTAGGAGCCCGGACATTAAAGGAATGCCTGCTGATCCAACTGTATCGTTTGGAACAAAATCCCGTTGTCAGGAAAGCTATTGATCTACTTGAGTACTGCTTCAACGAATTCACCAAAAAGCATTACGAAAAGATCGAGAAGAAGCTTAATATCGATGCTGAAGAACTAAAGGAGGTGATGTCGTTGATCACTAAACTGAACCCTAAGCCTGGTGGCAGCACCTCAGCCAACAAGGAAGTGACTCCATATCTGCTTCCGGATTTTCTCGTGAACAGTGACAACGGGCAATTGGAGATCCAGTTGAATTCCAAGAATGCGCCCGAGCTTAAGGTCAGCCGTTCCTATGCCGACATGCTGGAAGCTTACGATAAGGATAAGGGGAAAAACAAGGATCTGAAAAAGACGGTTTCCTTCGTCAAGCAGAAGTTGGATTCGGCCAAATGGTTCATTGATGCCATAAAGCAAAGA
>JANQHS010000321.1 GCA_028282565.1 Cytophagales bacterium
TCCACCCGCAATTCCAATCTCCTCAACTTTTAGATCCATAGCTGCTTGCTTTAGTTTTCTCAAAAGGGTCTCTATGATGGTTTTCTGGACCGAGGCAGCAAGATCATTGAGGTTGGTTTCTATAAAGGTGGGGGCTTTCCGAATTTCCTTTTGCAGAAAGTATAAAACACTGGTTTTCAAACCACTGAACGAGAAATCGTATCCCTTCATATTAATGATCGGAAAGTCATATTTCGCAGAATTTCCCTTGGCCGCAAACCTGTCGATCTCAGGCCCGGCGGGATATTCAAGGCCAAGCATTTTGCCGATCTTATCGAAAGCCTCGCCGGCGGCGTCATCGATGGTCTCCCCCAACAAAGTCAATTTCCCACCTTTGAATAGAACCATCTGAGTATGCCCCCCGGATACCGTCAGGCACAAGAATGGATCTCCGGGTATTGGATCCTCGATGAAATGGGCTAACACATGCGCTTCCATATGATTCACCTGGATCAAGGGGATTCCCGAAGCAATACTCAATCCCTTGGCAAAGTTTGCACCAACCAACAGTGGGCCCAGCAGGCCCGGTCCGTTGGTATAGGCGATGGCATCGATTTCGGAAAGATCAATTTTCGCCTTGTCCATAGCCACGGAAAAAACGGGAACCATATTCTTCATATGCTCCCTCGAGGCCATTTCCGGAACTACACCTCCGTACTTTGCATGAACCTCCTGGCTTGCAATAATATTTGAACTGATTCGTCCCTCTTTCAGCAGAGCAACGGAGGTTTCATCGCATGAAGATTCAATTCCAACTATTGTAGCCAAAACCCATAATTTTGATCGATTTGCAAAGGTTTTTAAAAAAATCATTAAAATTTCTCGTTTGGGTGCTGGCAAGCATTTTTTTCTTGCTGACAGCCGCCTTATTTCTATTCCAGATCCCCAGAGTTCAAACCTTGACGGCAAATCTGCTTGCAGACCTGATCATTGAAAAAACCGGTTATGAAGTAGAAATCGAAAAGGCCTATCTGACCAGCTTCGATGTCCTGCAGCTAAACGGTTTCCACGTAAGGAACCCTGAAGGCGACTCTCTGATCGACCTGAAAAAGGGTCAGGTCCAGTTGAACCTCTATCAGCTTTACAGCAAAACCAAGATACCCGTCCAATCGATTAAACTGGAAAACCCAAACCTGATCCTTCGAAAAAACGCTGAAGAAAAACTTGAGATCCATGATCTTATTCTTCGATTGTTTCCAAAGAATGACAAGAAGAATAAAGCTTACTGGGATCTGAGTACTATAATCGTTGAAGGCGGATCCCTAAGGTTTTCAGAACCCATGGTGTTCTCGTCAGAGAATTCTCCGGCCATCGTACTGAAGGATTTTAAAGACGTTAACCTGCAATTGCGGGATTTCTATCAAAAAAATGACTCCGCATCGGTAGAAATTGGGCTGCTTCATTTGGAGGAAACAGCATCCGGACTATTCCTTGATGTTGAAAATACAGCCTTCAACTCAAAAGAGCTTGACTTTCGATTGAACTCCCTACTGCTCAGAACGAATGGGATTGAGCTATCCCGATCCTTAAGAGTTAGACTGGAGAATGACGGGAAAATCCGAGTAAAAAATATAGAGGCAGAATTGGAAGATGCTCTGATCTACGCTTCGGAGCTTTCAGCGATACACAAAGATCA
>JANQHS010000172.1 GCA_028282565.1 Cytophagales bacterium
GGTTAAGAAAGCCAAAGAGAACAATGATTCCTTAGGAGGCCGCATAACCTGCGTCATCAAGAATGTCCCTCCAGGATTGGGAGAGCCGGTTTTCGATAAGATCACCTCCCGTCTGGGAGCTTCATTGCTGAGTCTGAATGCTGTGAAAGGAGTTGAATTCGGAGCAGGATTTCAGGGCACAACTCTTCGTGGGTCTGAGTCGAACGATGAGATCGGAATGGATGCTGACAAGGTGGTGTTCAAAAGCAATAATTCAGGAGGAACCCTAGGTGGATTAAGTTCTGGAGCAGATATTTGCCTTCGAATTGCATTTAAGCCAACAGCGACCATAGGCAAAAAGCAAAGGACAATCGACAAAAAGGGAAACGCTACAGAACTCGAGGCCCGTGGCCGTCATGATCCCTGTGTAGTTCCCCGGGCGGTGCCCATTGTTAAAGCCTTGGTTTCATTGGTGATATCGGATTTCATAATGATCGATAAGCTTTCAAGATTTTCCGAATGAGAAAGATCCCTTTACACGTACAAATTGTTATCGGATTGGTTTTGGGAGTTGCCTGGGCCATTCTTTCCGCCTATCTGGATTTTTCTGAATTCACATCTGATTGGATAGCACCCTTTGGTATCATTTTTATCCGCCTCCTAAAACTCATTGCGGTACCGTTGGTCTTGTTTTCGATCATTCAGGGCATCTCCGGGTTAACAGATATTAAAAAGCTTGGAAGGATTGGAGCAAAAACCCTTCTCGCTTATCTGGCAACAACGGTATTAGCGGTAACGCTTGGTTTGCTGCTCGTGAATACCATTAAGCCAGGGAGTCAAATGGATGAGCAGCAAAGGATTGACAATAGGGTTGAGTATGAGAAATGGGTGGCCAGAACTGATGGGGTGGAGATCCTTGATGGTCAAAGATTCCATGTCGATGGAAATGCTGCCCCGGAGTTTGGTGACAATACCGAGGCGGAGATCGACGAAAAGATCAAACAGGTCGAAGAACAAAGGGATTCGAGTCCTCTGCAATTCTTGGTGGATATTGTGCCTTTCAACATTTTCGTTTCCTTCAGCGACAATAAGCTGATGCTGCAGGTGATCTTTTTTGCGATCTTCTTCGGCGTCACTATGGTCAGTCTGCCTCAGGAGAAAGTGAAACCCTTGAATAATATGATCAATGGTTTGGCGGAGGTTTTTCTGCAAATGGTCCACATCATCATGAAGGCGGCTCCGATCTTTGTCTTTTGCCTGCTGGCAGGGCAGATCAACAAAATGGCAGGAGATAACCCGGCCAAAGTGTTTGAGATCTTTCAAACCCTTGCATGGTATATTGTGACGGTCGTTTTGGGATTAGGAGTACTGATCTTCGTAATCTACCCTTCGGTGGTTCATGCTCTGATCAAAGGCATCAATTTCAAAAAATTTGTCAGAGGTATGGCTCCGGCACAGTTCCTGGCTTTTTCCTCCAGCAGCAGTGCAGCCACGC
Organism: Cytophagales bacterium; assembly: GCA_028282565.1. GTDB lineage: Bacteria > Bacteroidota > Bacteroidia > Cytophagales > CCMP332 > JANQHS01. The sequence continues at coordinate 1,475 of JANQHS010000172.1, forward strand.
TTCCCGTGACCATGGATTGCGTTAACCAAAACCTTGGCGTTTCCAAGGAGGTAACAAGTTTCGTTTTACCGATTGGGGCCACCGTGAACATGGATGGGACATCACTTTACCAGGCAATAGCCGTAGTATTTCTTGCTCAGATCCATATGGTCGACCTGAGTATCGGCCAACAATTGATGATCGTTTTGACAGCAACGCTTGCCTCCATAGGCTCAGCTGCGGTCCCAAGCGCAGGATTGATCATGCTGATCATCGTGCTTCAATCGGTAGGACTTAATCCCGCCTGGATCGCGATCATTTTTCCGGTCGACAGGCTATTGGATATGTGCAGGACCGTCGCCAATGTAACGGGTGATGCCACTGTAGCATCGATCATTGCAAGCACCGAAAACGAGATCAGCCAAAGAACCAACACAGAACAATAAGCGTTAAGAGATCATGGAAAACAAACGCCCCACAGAGGTCTATACAGAATCAAATCCCAATCCAAATTCCATGAAGTTCGTGGTGAATTATGAGCTTCTTCCGCCAAGCTCAAGCGTCGAATATGCCAATAAGGAAGAAGCCGGTGAGTCACCGCTTTCTACCGAATTATTTGGCTTCGAGCCTGTCGAAAGGGTTTTTATCACTTCGAATTTCATTACACTCAACAAGCATCCTGAGGCCGAATGGCAGGAACTTGCTCCCCAGATCCGGAATCATATCAAATCTTATCTTGAGTCCGGCAAGAATGTGGTCAGCATTTCCGAAGCCATGAATTCGGAGATCGTTCCCATGGAGGACGAACTTGAAAAAAAGATCCAGTCGGTACTTGAGGAGTACGTGAAACCCGCGGTGGAAATGGATGGTGGAGCAATTGTTTTCAAGTCTTTCGATGAAGGGACGCTCAAGGTTCAACTAAAAGGTTCCTGCTCCGGGTGCCCATCTTCCACGCTGACCCTCAAATCAGGGATTGAGAATCTGATGAAAAGAATGGTACCGGAAGTTCAGACTGTGGAAGCAGAAGATGCTTAGCAAAACCTAATCTTCAGCCTTTCCGAGTTTCATTTGATAATCAAATAGCACCTTGGCCTGCCTTGGGTCAACCACCCTGGCCATGTTGTAAAAATCCCCCGCTTCTACATCAAAAAGGAATGCTTCTTTGATCCAGTCGGAAATCGCTCCATTGGTTTTCAGGTAAAGCGTCAATGAATATCTCCCCTGGTTCATGGGGAATTTCTTAATGGTAAGATCAACAAAGTCTACACCCTGTTCAAAGGAGTAGTTCTCGTCCATGAGATCGGTGGAACACCAGGACAGTCTTTCATTGAACCCACCATTGAAACCCACGTGGAATTTGAGATTCTTAAATCTGAATCCGGATTCATGGTGCAGGCCAAAGCGGAAAGTGACCTCGGCACCGGTTTTGATCGCGTTATTCTTCTTTCCGTTGACATAGACCTCCACGTTTTTCACCTTGACCTGACCGTTCCCTTCTCTATCCTTTCTTTCAAGAAGCGGGACTTCATTGGAATGCAGGAAATTGTTCTCGAAATATTTATTCACACAATCCTGCACCGAACCCATTTCCTGGATCTTTCCATCTGCCAGTAAGATCCCACTATCACATAGGGATTGCACGGCTCCCATGTTATGACTGACAAAAATAATTGTACGTCCGGAGCTCGTTACCTCTCCCATCTTGCCGATGCATTTTTTTTGAAAATCCGCATCACCTACTGCAAGGACCTCATCTATGATCATCACCTCAGGCTCGAGGTGGGCTGCTACGCTAAATGCAAGTCTCACAGACATCCCCGATGAATACCTCTTTACCGGAGTATCAAGAAAGTCCTCTATTCCACTGAAATCAACAATTTCATCGAATTTGGAGCGAACTTCATTCCGAGACATCCCCAGGATAGTCCCGTTGAGATAAATGTTTTCTCTCCCTGTCAACTCAGGGTGAAAGCCCGTACCCACTTCAAGCAAAGAGGACACCCTTCCGATAATCTCCACTCTGCCCTCCGTGGGCTCGGTGATCTTGGAGAGGATTTTCAACAGGGTACTCTTGCCTGCACCATTTTTTCCAATGATACCCACAGCCTTTCCTTCTTCAAGTTCGAAGGATACATCTCTCAAAGCCCAGAAATCTTCAGCTGGCACATAGTCGCCCAGAAGGTGCTTCCATTTTCTTCTGAAGTTCTCCCTGAAGTCCCCGCTTTTGGCGAGCCCGACATGATACTTTTTTCCAAGGCCCTGAACCTTTACCCCAATCTCACTCATACAATATCCGCCATTACACGTTCAACGCGTCTGAAATACATAATGCTGGTAAAAAACAGTAAGGCTCCGATCGCCAATGACAGGAAGCCAAGATCATTTGAAGGAAGAATTCCAAGCAGCGAATATCGAAAGCCTTCGACAACGCCCACCATTGGATTGAGATAGTAGAGAAGCTGATATTTTTCAGGGATCAGGGAAGTAGGATATGCGATCGGCGAAGCATAGAGGCCCAACTGGACCACAAATGGGATCACATGCGTCATATCCCTGAACCGAATGGTCAGGGCGCTGGTCCAGATCCCCACCCCAAGGGCGGTCAGGATATTCATGAGGAAATACAATGGGAACAACAAAAATGATTTGGTGAGCGGAACACCAAAAAAGACCATCAGAATGATCAAAAATGAGATCGACACAAAAAAATCCACAAAACCGGCCACCGCTTTGGATAAGGGAATAACCAGTCTGGGGAAATAGATCTTTTTCACCATCTCCTGTGATCCGATGATCGATGTTCCACTTTGGTTTAACACAAAGGCAAAATAGGCCCATGCAGCCATGCCGGACAGGGCAAAGACCGGGTAGGGCATTCCATTGGTGTCCACATTCAGGGCCTGTCCAAAGATCAATGTGAAGATCAGCAGCGTCAACAAGGGTTGCAGAACGGCCCAAAACAAGCCCAGGAAGGTCTGCGCATAGCGCACTCTGAGGTCCCTCCAGGCCAGTACGAGGAAGAGGTCCTTGTACCTGATGATCTCTTTTAAATTATAAGTAGAGGAAGGCTTTTTTGCGTCAATTATCGTTCTCTCCTTGCCCATTTCTCAAAAATTCGGGCCAAAGATAAATATTTGAATATCGATTCCTGAAGGGCCCAGGCCAATGAAACTTTTTTTTTGAAACCCTACACCCGAGGCCTGGCCTGATGACAAGCCTTGCTTTTTACGATTCCCATCAATTGGGTGAGCGAAATTGCGTTCCTAAAGAGTTAATTTTGCATAGGTACTACTGATTACGGCAATGAGGAACATATCACTGGCGCTTTTAGGCCTCCTTTTTCTTTCATCCAAGGCGTTCACGCAAATACAGGTTTCCGATACGGCTACTCTAACCCAGGCTATCGAGGCATTGGTATCGGAGGGAGTTCAAATCTCAAATATCAGTTCCAATTGTGCATCCACCGCCTGGGGAACTTTTGAAGACACAACGGGAGTATTGGGAATAGAAGAAGGCTTATGCCTGGCATCAGGTTCGATATGGGATATCCCGGGACCCAATAACGACCCTGGCGCAGGCCAAAATCTTCTCGCTCCGGGAGATGTTGATTTAAACGCTTTGGGTGTCGGTACAACTCAGGACGCCTGTTATGTACAGTTTGATGTTACTCCTTCTGCCGATACCCTGGTATTCAACTATGTTTTTGGTTCCGAAGAATATGATGAGTATGTCTGCAGCAATTTCAATGATGTTTTTGCATTCTTCATTTCCGGACCCGGCATCACAGGGAAGCAAAACATTGCACTCATTCCGGGTACCAATACTCCTGTTTCGATCAATAATGTTAACCAGGGCAATCCCGCAGCCATTCCACCATGTCCGGCTACTAATCCATCTTATTTTGTTACCAACCCTACCGGAGCTCCGGAATTACAATATGATGGAAGAACAGTGGTTCTTCAGGCAATGACGCCAGTGACCCCTTGTGAAACCTATACGCTTAAACTGGCCGTCGCAGATGTTTCGGACGGGATCTTGGACTCAGGTGTGTTTATTGAAAAAGGAAGCCTGGGAAGTTTTGGAGCCGAAATTTCCCCTTCCTCAGCTTACGCGAGATTCGAATATGGTGTTGAGGGTTGTAATGCCGGAAAATTCATTTTTATTCGAACCATAGCGGATACATTTGAAGTTCCTTTGAGGTGGGAATTAGGCGGAACCGCCACCAATGGTGTCGACTACGTAGATGAGAACGGTGATCCTTTGGGCAATGCGGATACCATTCCTGCGTTCGTTGACTCCCTTGAAATCGTTGTTTATCCGGTTTTTGACACGGTCAGCGATCCGATTGAGACCATCGAATTGACGCTCTTCGACCCATGCGATGATACAACTTCGCTTCCTACAGGTGATGCAGTTGTTTTGTTCATCAGAGAAGAATTCATCTACAGCGCTGGTGAAGATGACAGCATCTGCACTGGAGATATTATTGAGCTGAACAGCCAGTTCTATGATGGTGACAGTGTATTATGGACTCCATCAACGGGATTGAGTTGTGCAACATGCCCAAATCCATTGGCAAATCCCACCACAACCACGACATACATTTTGAGGGTATTTGATTCGGTCACAGGTTGCCCGGCAAGCGACTCCCTCACTGTAAATGTTTTTGAATATCCCGATCCGAATATCATTTCCGTTTCGGACAGCAGCGGATGGATATGTGAAGGAACCACTCTGGTACTCTTTAGCGGATTGGAAAATGACCCTCTTTATGACCTCATGACATTTAAGTGGGATTCTTCGACATCATATTTAAATGCCACTGATACTTCCGTTGTCTGGGCAAGGCCAAACGATGATCATTATTTTCCATTGACCGTGACCAATGAGATCGGTTGCTCCATAAGGGATTCGATCCTGATCACAGTGATCCCATGGCCCGAAGTTGACTTTCCCGAAGATTACAATCTTTGCTTCGATGCTTCAACTCAGGTAGTTCCGGATCTGACCTTTTTTCCAAATGTCGGATATAGCTATTTATGGGAGCCCGCATCAAACGGACAGGCAGGCGATATCAGCGATCCCAGGATCTCAAATCCAGTTATATCCCCTTCAAGTGAAGGCAGGTCCAAATACCTGTTGACCGTGAGCAATGGGATTTGCGAATCAGCAGATGAGGTGACCATGGAAATGGAGGAAGAGATCGAAGTTGAATACAGGTATGATTCCCTGGATGAATTCCTCAAAATTCCACAAAGCATCAGCTTTGAAAATACAACCTTCACCCCCTTTAAGTATGAATTCCTCTGGCGCATTGAAAATATGACAACCAGCTCTGTGGATTCGATATTTGCCGAGAATTTAGATTACCGGTTCTTGGATCCGGATCCTTTTGAAATTACTCTGGAAGCACATGATACGGTGCTGAACTGTGTGGCCTTTTACACCGAAGATTTTCAATTTGAAGATGTGGTCAGACCAAATACCATAACCCCAAATGGCGATGGGAAAAATGATGTATTTGAGATCGAAGCTCCCAGCTCACAAACCTGGTTAATTCGCATTTATAATCGTCATGGCACCTTGATCTTTGAATCCACTGATTATCAAAATGACTGGGGAGCGGAAAATGTTGCGGCAGGGGTGTACTACTACGTTATTTCCACTGAAGATACCGACGAAAGCTACGTTGGCTACATCGAAGTCTTAAAATAATTTGGCAGGGCTGATCTATAATGTAACGGTTTCCGTTTCTTCGGATATTGAGGAAAAATGGGTTCATTGGATGAAGGAAAAACATATTCCTGACGTCATGCGCACCGGTTGTTTCTCTGGTTTCAAATTGTTGAAACTGATTGACGGGAATCATGGCACAGAACCAACTTTTGCTATTCAATATTTCTGTAATACCGAAAAGGACCTGGAGTTGTACAGGACAAAATATGCAGAAGCTCTACAAAAAGAGCATAAGGAAGTATTTGAGGGAAAATTTGCAGCCTTTAGGACAGTTCTTCAAGATATCAGCTAGGATAATCCATCCGCTCAAAAGGCAAATATGACCTCAGGGCAGATGGGATCTCCACTCCTCTCGCATCCTGGAAATTCTCCAGTATCCCCGCCAGGACTCTGGGAAGCGCCAGTGCGCTACCGTTTAAGGTATGGATAAGGTGCACCTTTTTGTTTGAATCCCGGTATCTCGTTTTCATCCGGTTGGACTGAAAGGATCCAAAATTGCTGACAGAGCTGACCTCAAGCCAACGATCCTGGGCGGAAGAAAAGACCTCAAAATCGATCGTTTCGGATGCAGCGAAACCCAGGTCACCACCGCAAAGTCTCAGCAAACGGTATGGAAGTTCCAGAGCACCCAACAGTCCACTCACATGATCACACATCTCATCAAGTGCTTTGGCAGAATGTTCAGGTTGAATGGCCTGAACGATCTCTACTTTGTCAAATTGATGGAGTCGGTTCAACCCTCTGACATGCGAACCCCAGGAGCCAGCCTCTCTTCGGAAACAAGGTGTATAGCCTATAAACTTTGTTGGAAGATCGCTTTCATCAAGAATATCCCCCCTCAATATATTGGTGATCGGTACCTCAGCCGTGGGTATCACAAACAGTTCATCATCATGAATGGTGTACATCTGTCCATCCTTATCCGGAAGCTGACCGGTTCCAAAGGCCGAGTCACGAGATACAAGTATTGGCGGAAGAATCTCCTTATACCCTGATTCGATTCCCTTGTCCAGAAAGAACTGGACCAGTGCCCTTTGCAGCCTTGCGCCCTGGCCCATATAAACCGGAAATCCGGCACCGGTAATTTTGTTACCCAATTCAAAATCAATGATCCCGAGCTTCGACGTTATTTCCCAATGCGGAAGCGGCTCAGAGACGGAAGGTTTTCGTCCCTCATTGGTCTCGAGGATGTCATTATCATTTTCATTTGTCCCAGCAGGGACCTTTTCAGAAGGTGCGTTTGGAATTTTGCTCAAGAGGTCATTGAGCATTGACTCCACCTTTCTCAGCTCTTCTCCTGCCCTTTTCGAATCCCCTTTCAACTTTCCGGTCTCAACCTTGATCATTTCCGCCTCCTCCTTTTTACCCTCTTTCATCAAGCCTCCGATCTGCTTGGCCAGCTGGTTGGATCTTGAAAGAAGCTCATCATGTTCCTGTTGAATTCTCCGACGCTCATTGTCCACTTCAAGGATCTTGGAGATCTCTTCGCTTGCATTCTTTACCCCCCTTTTATTGAGGGCTTCACTTACTTCTTTTCCTTGCTCTCTTAGTCTTTTTAGTTCCAGCATTTCCTGCGATTCAGATTGAAATTCAAAATTGACATTTTCTCTCAAAGAATCATTTTACTTGACCAAAATTTGCATATCCAATTGATAAAGCAGTATTATTGCAAAGTCTTCACAGACCAAAGTCGTTTGGTCTTCCCCTTATCCATATCAAAATTAATTTTTAACTCATAACCATAACCTTTCCCATTGTATGTACACTATTGAGGAATTAAATGTTAAGCTCCTCTCTGAACTCAAAGAGATTGCTGAACAATTGAAGCTTGGCAATTACAAGAAACTTCCCAAAAAGGATCTGGTTTACAAGATCCTGGACTTTCAGGCTTCAAACCCCGATGCGCTGAAAAAAGTAAAAAACGGTCAAGGCGAAGAAGTGCTTGTCAAGGAAAAAGAAGCCGCCCCCGCGTCTAAAGAAAAAACCAAAAAAGAGGATCCCGTTAATCTTGAAGATGAATTTGACTTCAAGCTCCCCGATCTGGAAGAATCACCAGACCAAAAAAACCGGGACTCGGAAAAGAAATCCAATAAGCCTGATCGGGAAGGTCAAAGAGGTGACCGCAGAGACAGGGATAATCGAGGAAAAAGCAACAAACCCAATTACAAGGAATTTGAAGGCGTGATCGAAAGCGAAGGAGTACTTGAGATCATGCAGGATGGTTATGGGTTTTTGAGATCTACGGATTACAACTACCTGGCCAGTCCCGATGATGTATATGTTTCTCCCTCACAAATAAAGCTATTCGGTCTGAAGACCGGAGATACCATTCAGGGTTTTATCAGGCCGCCTAAGGATGGAGAAAAATATTTCGCCCTCTTAAGGATCGCTACCGTTAACAACAAAACTACCGAAGAGATTCGTGACAGGGTATCCTTTGAACACCTTACTCCACTTTTCCCGGACGAAAAGATCAGTCTATCCAACGATCCTGGAGAGTATTCAACGAGGATACTGGACCTTTTTGCTCCTATAGGCAAGGGACAAAGGGGAATGATCGTTGCACAGCCAAAAACCGGCAAAACGGTTCTGCTGAAGCAGGTAGCAAATGCCATCACAAAAAATCATCCTGAGATCTATCTGATCATTCTTTTGATCGATGAGAGACCTGAGGAGGTCACCGATATGGCCAGAAGTGTTGATGCAGAAGTGATCGCATCGACCTTTGATGAGCAGGCCGAAAGGCACGTGAAGGTTGCAAATATCGTTCATGAGAAAGCCAAAAGAATGGTGGAATGCGGGCATGATGTAGTGATCCTGCTGGATTCCATCACCAGACTTGCCAGAGCTCACAACACCGTCATTCCTTCTTCCGGAAAGATCCTTTCAGGAGGTGTGGATGCCAACGCCCTTCATAAACCGAAGAGGTTCTTCGGTGCGGCAAGGAATGTTGAAAATGGGGGTTCCCTGACGATCATATCGACGGCCCTGATCGAAACCGGCTCCAAAATGGATGAGGTGATCTTCGAGGAGTTCAAGGGCACTGGTAACATGGAACTTCAACTTGACAGGAAACTTTCCAACAAGAGGGTTTATCCTGCCATTGATATTCCTTCCTCCGGAACGAGGAGAGAAGATCTGCTCATGGACAAGGATGAACTGAACAGGGTTTGGATACTGAGGAAGTTCATGGCGGATATGAATTCTATCGAGGCAATGGAATTCCTTCTTGAGAGGATCAAGGGTACTAAGAGCAATGAGGAGTTCCTGATCTCAATGAACGGATAAAGGTTTTTTGCATTAGCATGAAAACCCGGGGTTTACGCCCCGGGTTTTTTTTCGATCAGACTGAATCCCAGCCCATGAATATTGAGGATCTCAAGCGAGTCATCCTTTTTCAGCTTCTTTCTGAGCTTGGAAATGTACACATCCATGCTACGCGATGAAAAGTAGCTATCGTCCTCCCAGATCGTATTCAGTACAATTGATCTTTCCAGTACCTCATTCTTTTTCCGGATCAACAGATTCAAGAGCTGGCTTTCTTTTGAAGTCAGCTTGATTTGCTCTCCGTTCACTTGAAGGGTTCTTTCATTGAGATGAAAGGCATATTTACCGAGCTCCAAGACCTGGGTTTTGGAGGGTTCCCTTTTTTCCGAAGAATTGCCGGTTCTTCTCAGAACAGCTGTAATTCTCAGATGAAGCTCCTCAACACTGAATGGTTTGGTGACATAATCATCCGCACCGATCTCAAAACCCTTGATGGCGTCCTGCTTTTTATCCTTGGCGGTCAGGTAAATGATCGGGAAATGCGGATCGGCTGATCTCACTAACTCACCAAGCCAGAAGCCATCCTTCTTGGGCATCATGACATCAAAGATGCCCAGATCATATTTGGAGTGTTGAAATTTCTCTTTTCCTTCTTCCCCATTCTTAGCAAGAGTAGTGTCATATCCTTTCATCTCGAGGAATTCCTTGAGCATAAAGCCCAGGTTCGGGTCATCCTCGACCAGCAGGATCCTTTTCATGATACCGAAGCCTTTTTTGGCAATGTCAATACGATCCTCGTACCCTTACCTTCTTCCGAATGAAGTACTAACCGGCCTTCCATTTGATCTATGGCATTCCTCACATAACTCAAACCCAGTCCCGATCCCCTGGTATTCTGCACGTTGCCCGTGGGTACCCTAAAAAACTTTTCGAACACCATGGCTTGGTAATCCCTGGGAATTCCAGGACCATCATCGGAAAAAATGAGTCTGATCGATGTATCGTCCATATCATGACTCACAGCGAATTTCAATCCTTCCTGGCCAAACTTAATAGCATTATCGATCAGGTTTCCGCAGATCCTTTTCATTGTATCTCTGTCCCAACGAAAAATAACCCCTGAAGCAACAAGGTTTTCCATCGATGCATTTTTCTCCAAAGCCTTCAACTCCAGCTCTGAAAAGCATGCATCGATCAACTCCGATAGATCGATGTCCTCCAAATGCAGTTTACTGCCCTTCCATGATTCATTCTTCAATTCCAGAACTCCTTCGACCTGGCTCAGAAGCAATCCGCTTTCATGATCGATTATATCCAGGTATTTGCTTTTCATCTCATCGTTACGACTCAGCTTGTCATCCTTTAATGATTGTGACGCCAGGGAAATATTTGTCAAGGGCGTTTTGAGCTCATGCGTCATATTATCGATGAAATCATTCTTGATCTCATTCAACTTCTTTTGGGAAAGGAATAGCCTTGCTACATACCAAAAACATATTCCCATTGCAATAATGAGAACAACGGAGGTTAAGAGGGCTGAAACCGATTCACGGAACAGGAATTTGTTCTTGTCCGGGAAAAGGACGCCCAGATAAGAATCGGAGAGGTATACATCCGTTGGAAAAAGCCTGGCCTCGTAAGGGAAATAACCTGCAGAAAACTTAATAGGGTCAAAATTTGAAAACAAAAGTGAATCTTCATCAAGGGTAATTCCAAAGAAAAAGGGAATGGAAATTCCATTTTCCCGAAGCTCCTGATTCAAAAATGAATCAACCGCTAAGGAATCCAACCTTTCGGAAAGGTTTATTTCTTCAACCACAAGTTCTTCCCATACTTCGCTGACCAACTCTTCACGCTCCTGAACCCGCTCGATATGCTTTTTAATAATGATGGTTTTTTCTTCCCTTTCGGAGATGATGTTATCAACTGTTCCGGAATTGCTTTCATAATATGTGTAGGTCTGGTTCTCACCATCCACCCCGATGTCTACAACTACATCATTATCTCCATTTTCTGGAATCACCATCAAACTTGAGCCACTCGATACCGTAACCACCGTATTGACAGTGGTATCACCGCTCGAGATCCAGTGCCTTGCGTTCATTCCACTAGCCTCACCTGTGTCCAGGGAAATAAAAAAATCGTAAGTCCTCCCTTCAATATCCTTCTTCTCCAGGTATCGCACCACATTGGCCAAGGATTGGTTGACTGTGGCGTTGAACTTTCTTTCGTTCTCCTCGATGATCCCGAGTGCCCAATAGGTTTGAAGGGATAACAATCCTGTTATGGAAATTCCCATAAAGAGTGTTACAAGGAGAAGTTTGCGGTTTCGCATTATACAAAAATACCTCTATAAGGACTTAGCGGTCTATTTTTAACATTTTTTAACATTTTTTGGGGAGCCTTTAACTATGAGCAGCAATACCGAAATCTACATTTGAAGAAAAAAAAGAAGACGATGGAAAATCAAAAACACTTCAATCTTAGTCTCCTGTTGGCAATGGTCCTGACCACGGGATTGACGATCGGATCGTTTGCTCAGGAAAATCAAGAGTCAAAAAAGCAGGTCATTGAATTGGTAAGCGAAGTTAATGGCGTTGAAAAACGGGTTACAGCCACCTATGAAAATGGCGAATGGAAGTACGAAGGTGATGCGGAAATGATCGAAAAGATCAAGAAGGAAATGGTATCTCGGGGTGATGACCATGGAATCTACTATGAAGCCGGAGAAGAGGGCCAAACCAAGATCATCAACAGGCAAGTCCATACCGGCACGGGTGGAGAGCATGACATCAATATTGAGGTCATTGTCGATGAAGAAGAGGGAAAGCATAATATGATCTTTGTCAACGATGATGGCGATGTAACCCACATTGATATGGTCGGGGGAGGCAGTGGAAACGTTTGGGTCCATGATGGTGACTCGGACCCCTCGATAGTGGTCATGACCGGTGAAGATGGGGAAATCGATCAGGAAAAGGTTGACAAACTAAGATCTATGATAGACGAAGGGGCAAGCAAGGAAGAGATCATGAATGAGCTTGGGATGGATGAAGATGGGGACAATGTTTTTCTCTCAATCGACAAAACCATTGAGGTTGAGGTGGAAAACGGAGTCAAGGCAGGATCCGAAACCGTCGTCGTCGTGATCAAGAAATTCGAATTGAAAGAAGTCGAAGAAAGCGAGCTGCCAAAATCAATGAAACAGGGGTTTTCAATTCAGGAAAAAGGTCTGCTGAGCGATATCTCCTTCTACCCAAATCCAAACAACGGTGAATTCAATCTAAGAGGAGAAGTTAATAAGGACTTACCGGTAGAGGTGCTGATCACCGATATGGATGGCAGAGAGGTTCTATCTGAAAGAATCGCGGGTCATGGCGGCAGTATTGATTACAAAATTGATATCCGGGAAAAATCGACCGGAATGTATCTCGTGCGACTAAGTCAAAATGGTGAGGGAGTCGTTAAAAAAATCGTGGTCAATTAGGTATTACAAATTGGAGATCAAATACTCCCCGGCCTGGTTCATCCCGGGTCGGGGTTTCTATTTAATAAGTATCGTTAGGCTCATTCGAGCTTGAAGTATACCGGAACAGTCATTTTCACCCTAACCGGACGACCTCTTTGCATACCGGGCTTCCAGGGCGGAGCCAACTTGACCACACGCACGGCTTCTTCATCACAGCCTCCGCCAATTCCCTTTACAACACGGGCCATGGTGATATGCCCTGTTTTATCCACAACAAACTCAACAAAGACCCTTCCCGAGATACCAACCCGCCTGGCGGTTTCAGGGTATTGGATGTGATCTCCCAAAAACTTGTAAAAGGCCGTCATCCCTCCTATAGGCGCAGGCTGCTCCTCAACTACAAGAAAGATCTCATCGACTTCTTCGGCGGGTTCTTCAATATCCAATTCCTGTATTTCCTCGACCCTTGTCTCTTCTGTTACCTCCACATCCAGAACCAGTTCTATTTCCTGCTCAATTTCTTCTTCATCGGGTACAGCCACAATTTCCGGATGCTGTATTTTCGGCTTTGGCGGAGGAGGCTGCTGGGTTGGTGGGATCTCATATACCTCCTCGAAGGTATCCTTGGCATCAGCCAGTTCGAGTAGCTCTGTCTCGTCATAGGACTTCCACTCAAACAAGATAAGGGTCAAACCCAGGGACAAAACCAGGCCAATGGTCATGAACAAGGGCTTATAGGTATGGGTGTCGGCGTATAGTATCTTTTTTGGCCAATCCCTTGGATCCAGGTTTTGCAGGTGCTCAGCTTCCCGTTTGGAAAGAGCTACCAACAATCGACTAAACCCAAAAGAAAGAATGGCTATGAGGGCGAAAAACCCTACTAATAATATGATAAGAGCTGTCATCTTTGATTTTCCTGAAACCCAAGGTATATCCGCAGATGACGCTGAATTATGACAGAAAGGGGTAGTTGGGATTGATTAAAATCAAAAAAAAACACCCCGAAATATGATCGGGGTGTCATTCTTTATGTCCTGGATTTCCGAGGCTCTAGCCCAGTCTAAAGTAGACCGGAACGGTCATTTTTACCCTTACGGAACGTCCCCGTTGTTTTCCGGGCTTCCATTTAGGGGCACCTTTTACCACGCGAACCGCTTCCTCGTCACATCCGGCTCCAATTCCTTTTACAACCTTAACATCGGTAAGACCGCCATCCTTTCCTACAACGAATTCCACGAATACCCGTCCTTCGACACCCATTCTTCTCGCCTGCTCAGGATACCTGATCTTCTTGCCGAGGTAATCATAAAAAGCTTGCATTCCACCTTCAGGAGTAGGTTGTTCTTCAACGATCAAAAAGACCTGATCAACCTCTTCTTCCTCAGGCTCTTCTTCAATGACCTCTTCAATTACGGTTTCCTCGGTGACCTCGACATCAAGATTTACCTCAATTTCTTCTTCGAGTTCTTCTTCATCCGGCACCTCAATGATCTCCGGCTGCTGAACTTTCGGTGGTGGCGGTGGGGGCTGCTCTGTTGGCGGAATTTCCAGAACCTCATCAAAAGTATCATCCACCCTTCCCAGATCAATCACCTGGGTCTCATCGTAGTCTTTCCATTCAAACGCCGTGATCACGACGACGAGGCTAAAAACCAACCCTATGTTGGTCAATAGAAATGTGTATTTGTGGATGTTCGTGACCTCAAACTTTTTGTAGAGGTTCATGTCCAGTTTATCCGCTTCACCAGAGCTGACAAACTTCTGTGTCCTTCTGTCAATGAGGAATTTGAAGAAGAAGATTAAACCGACTAAAACGGCGACAAAGGTAAATGTTACTAGAAGTCCCATGACAATCCTTAATGTTTTGTAAAATTATCTCAAAAACAATGATTTACAACACTACCGTGGATTAAATGAATAGACGAAGTAAAAAAAGATCCTACCAAAAAAAATCCCGGCCATGTTGGCCACTATATCCCAAATCTCAAAATTCCTGCCAGGAACCATCAACTGACCAGATTCCAGTAAAAAGCTAAACCCGAAGACCAACAAAACAGATAGCCTGTAAAGGTTAAAACGGGGTCTCCTGTTCCCAAATTGTTTCTTAAAACCTATTATCAGCAAAAAAGTCAGAGCGGCATATTCAACAAAATGGACAAGCTTGTCGATTGGAAGAAACCCGAAGAACAAAAAATCCGGCAGGGTAGACCCGGGCAACAAGGCCGTGAAAAAAATGAACAAGGCCCAGATGATGGAAAAAATATGGTATTTGATCAAATCTAGGATACCAAGGCGTGGTATTCTTCTTGGTTTAGAAGTGATTCCACGCTGGAAACGTCTCTTACCCTGATCTTGATCATCCAGCCATCGCCGTAGGGATCTTCATTGACTTTTTCAGGGTTTCCTTCAAGCTCAGGGTTGATCTCAATAACTTCGCCCGCAACCGGCATGAAAAGATCAGCAACCGTTTTCACCGCTTCTATTGTACCAAATATTTCCTCCTCATCCAGATCATCGCCTTCACTTGGAATGTCAACAAAAACAACATCTCCAAGCTCCCCTTGAGCATAGGAAGTCACGCCCACGGTAGCAGTATCGCCTTCTAATTTTACCCACTCATGGTTTTGAGTGTACCTTAGGTTCTCAGGAAAATCCATTTCTAGTTTTTTTTGAGTTAAAATAAACGTTTTCTTAGGTATTGACCAGAATTTAACCCGCTAAACTAAATCTTACCTGCACACCAAAAGAGGTATTTGAATTTTTAAAAGAGGTGGAGATTTTGGGAGTATTGACATTTCTTTCAAAATAGGCCTGAAGGGATAATCTCTGGTTGACCACATACTCTATGGTAGGCCTAAGCTGTATCGTATTGCTTCCTCCTGTAACAACTCCATTTTCTTCCAAAGCTCTTTGCAATGTCTCTGTATCCCTGAATGTCAGTTGAACCCTCATGGTCACATCGTTCTGCAAAACAACGGGTCTTCCCTGAACACGAAACGGGAGTTTCATTCCTGCCCTGGTATATCCAAAATTGATCACAATATCCTGGTTCTTGATCTCCGTTACCTGGGCATTGTCAATATTCAATGTGGCATTTCTGCTCGTTCGATATTCTATACCCCCGGACATCTTTGATTTGGTCCGGAAATCCACACCGATCAGAGGACTGAACTGCTCGGCAAGCGAGGCTGCCGATATATTATAGACCGGAATATAGTAAGAGGTATCGTCTACACTCCTTTTAATGGAAGGCCAAGGATAATTATCCTGAAAATCCAGCCAATTGATGTCCGAATTGATGTAATCAATGGAGGTTACCATGTTGGCGATCTGGTATTTCGCGCTATAGGCATGCTTGATATTCACAGAGGTAAACTTCTTTCTGATCGCCGGTATATTGGACAATCCGGAGAAATCGATCCGCCAGTTTGGCAATGGGATGGTAGGAAATGGCAATGGTTCCACTGAATTAATATCTCTGTCTAGGTAGGCATTCATAAATGCGGGCAAGAGCACATCCTGCGAATTGAGTTGATATCCTGCCCCGTTCGGATTCAATTGATTTAAGCGGTCAAGCATGGGTTCCCGGTTGTTTTCAAAGGTCTGAAAGACCTCTGTCACATTGGTACGGCCCGGAACAAGACTGCTAAACGAGGTGCCGATCGCGATCACCGTGATGGAGTATGAACCGGTTCTGTTGGGCTGCAAGCCTACTCCGTCGCTAAATCCCGGCTGCACATAGCCTCCGGTGGCGGTATCTAAACCTCCCAGATTGTACCGATATAATTCTGTATAATTATCGGTTCTGGATCGATCCGCATCAAACTGGATCCTGAAACTTCTGACCGGCTCCGCAGTCAGCCTGAACGAAAATGCTTCTGTCTGTGATCTCGAGAATTGGTTGAAGAAGTTTTGATCACGGGTCAGCCATCCATTTTCCGCCGCCCTCTGTCGAATTCCCGGATCCTGACTTCCCAGAATAAAATCCATTCCCGGAGCATAAAAGGAAGTAATTCCACTTATGTCGTCGGTATACTCGCGTTGAAATCCGAGTATATCGACGGATGGCATATAACCCGGCAGGAATGTACCCCGTCTAATAGAATAATTCACATTGGCAGATTTAACCATCATGAGCAACTTCAACACGGCTTTCAGTCCTTTGAATTCGGGCGGAGGTTTCTTTTGGGTGGTATCGTTCTTGTTTCTCCTGTTGTTATCGGTAGGTTTTCGTCTGGTTCGCCTTGGACTTTCAACCTTCTTCAGAAATCCGCTTTTGTGGTAAAGTTTTCGGAAATCAACCTTGCCATTCAGAGAGACGTTCTGATTGTTCTGGATGCTATTTCCAAGATTGGCCACTTCCCTTGAAGCTGCACGCCAAGAGTATGTGACATTGTAATTCAGGTCCGCACTGGTCCAATCCAGAAGAGGGATCTTATCCAATGGCAGCGCGTAATTAGCGGCTACTGTCTGATCAAAATTGACGGTTCTGCCCAGATTTCTAATTTCAGACAGCACAACATCCCTGTAGGCCCCCGGATTGGGCTCTCCTTCCGGTTCATCGATCATCGCACGCACATTGGCATTGTAATTCAGGGAAATGCTTTTTGTCAGATTCCATCGTACCGCATATGTTCTGTTGAAATTGAAAAACTTCTGATAAAGGATGGGCATATTCGTGGTCTCGAGGTTTTCATTTCTGTTCTGAGTCTTGGTGTAATCCCTGTTCAGATCCCATCTCACGGTGTAAGAGCTGGGAACAGGTGTAAGATTGACGTCCTTGATCAGCTTGAGCCAATTGTTCTTGAGGGCCCCTGAATTCTTGAAAGGCTCAATGCTCAGAGGCTTTGCAGAGAAATTGTACCCCACACCAAAATTGTGGTTGGTTTTGAGATAGGTGGCTACTGTTGAACTGGATCGTTTTGTCTCCGAAAATCCTGCAGACAATGAAAAGTTCTCCACATCATAGATACGCGATTTCGCCTTGGGGTTTGTTTTTGTTTTAGACACATTGGAAAATCGGAAACTCTTCACCTCACTGCGGGTGGAGACCTTTTTATCGTACTCTTCAGCCGCTTCTTTTCCGGAGGTCGCTTCTATCACCTCGAGCTTGTCCTTTAATCTTACATCAGGATCCAGTGGGTCAAATTTGGGCTGGATCTTAGTATTCTCATACCTGACAAAGAATGGGATTTTCACCCCGGCTTTCTCCCCGACGAATTTCTCCAGATTCATGTTTGACTGAATGTCATATTGCCTTTCAATCTGCCTGGAGCGATCCGATATCTTATCGGATATTTGTCCAAAACCTTCGGTGACATATTTCCCCGAAGCAGATAGAGTAGCAAAATCTGCAAGCTTGGAATTCAACCTTGCCGTAGCTGCCCAACCCGCGTTTTTGATAAACTCAGCCACCCTCAATTCATTGAACCACACATAGGCTGACTTGGTCTCCTGCCTTGCTTCCCCCTCATTAAAGAGGTTCCTTACACCCATCATGACCACCAGGACATCACTCATATCGGGCCTTCCTACCACGCGTATCTTATACTTTCCGCTTTGGTATTCAAAGCTGTTGGAATCTCGATAAGGGTCACCGTCAAATTGGGCATAGAACTCCGCCCTACGCGTTTTTGCATTAGCCAGCTCACGAAGGTCAACATCAAAGTTGTTCTGTTCGGGCCATACATTTTCCGGAGTATACTGGACATCAAGACCCATTGGCGTCATTTTCAACGGAATCTCAACCTCATAATAATTCTGATCGAAGTCCGTGCCAATACGAATAAATGCGGAGATATCCCCATCTTCGGTAAGACCGGTGGGATCATGGGCGTGGACGTACATTCTTAACTTCTTATAGTTAAGAAGGTCGTATACCACATTTTTAAATACGGGCCTCCCCACACCTTGTTCAAGGTCCGTGACAAAGACCTGTAATGATTGTTCATTTAACTGCCGACTCACCTGGGATGTATTATCAAAATCCCTGTTTACACCTGGTGGTAACATATAGGGTACCTTTTCGGCCTTATCCTCAGGCGTTACTGTTCCGTTTTCCTCTATGTTCACCGTTGATACCACCATCCTTGACTGCACGTCATTGGAAAGTTCAATCCCGTTGTCATTTGCATAGTATTCGTTCTCATCTATCCTCCAAAGCGCCGAGACAAGCTGAAGATCCACCATTCTCAAAACCACCGGTTGCTCCCAACCTGTCATGAACATCCGCATCCAACGTATTGAATTGAAAGTAAGACCACTGGCCCCTACCTGTTTTGAAGTTATTCCATTCAATTCCCGAAGTGGAATTCTGAACAGGTACCAGCTGACATTGTCTCCATTTATATTGTTGGTGACCTGATCTACGATGTACCCGGAACCCACATTGAGTTGGTCCGGTCTGAGGTCCATCTCATATTGGAAGTACCTGTCCTGAAGATCAACATTGAAGTTCTTATTCAGGTCCTCCTCATCAGGAAGAGGGGAGTTTGAAGGCGTAAACTGAGTAGAGTTGGTTTGAGCCGGAGAATTTCCCTCCAATCCATTAAACTGCTTGTAACGTTCAAGAATCGAAGGATCGGGAACCCGGTATTCATCTTCTAGATAATAGATAAAATCATCGCCACTCGGATCCTGCACGTAATAATTGAAGGCATCAGGTGTGAGGGCGTTTTCAAGATTGACAAGATATTGCTGATAATCGGGAAAGGATACCTCGGAGGCATTGTTCAGGCCGTCCATACCAATGTCTTGCTGATTTCTGGCTCCGGGATCATTGTCGAAAGCACGCGTAATATTTGATATCGTCGGAATTTCCCCCCAATCGGATGTTTGCGTGGTGCCAACCGGGGGGAGTCCATTTTCAAAAGAGTATAACCCGTCGTTAAGCACGTCTTCTGAGATATCCCCAAGGTTAAAGAAAAGTTTTCCCCCGGTGGTGTTATTGGTTCCTTCTTGTCCATTTGTACCCGTCGCAACCCTTCCGTTCTCACCGGGAATAAATGGATCCATCAACCAGAACTCAAGGTATTGAATGTTTGCTGCGTCGAAGTTATTGTTGAAAGTAATCGCTCTTGTCATACCTCCCCAGTTCTCTTTGGCTTCATCGGGGAGGAATTTTCCGGTAGCGGGATCCAACTCATCCGTATTTGGATTGTAATTGTAGGGCCCCCTTTCATCAGGATAAAAGGCGACATCCAGGGTTTGTTCGTTGAAGTTTACCGCTTGGCCCTGACGACCCGGAAACACCTCATTAAAAGCTACAGCCCGCACATAGTGATTCTCGAGCTGCTCATCGGAAATGTTATCCGGCTTACCACCTCCATCGCTTCGATAGAATACATTGTCGATCGTATACCATGCCATTCGTGCGCGTCTGAACCCAGCTTCCCGATCCGGTTGATTGTATCCGGGGATCTCAAGAGGCGTTGAGGCAATCCTCCAGGACACCGGGACAGCAGTGAAATCGTAAGGGATCTCGGCCCCTTCAAAGTCGTCAATGAAACTGTTTCCCCCATCGCCAAGTCTCTGGTGAGAACCCGGAAACAAAGCGGCTGCTTCGGCGTTCAAATCCACAGTGGAGGGAACCTTTGTAGAAAGCAGAGGAACCTTATCTATGATCTTGGTGATCAGCTGAGACTCCTTACTTACGCTGTAATCAACACCGACCATGGTATTCTTGGTCGGCTCATCCCCAACACTTACACGGGTAATGATCGGCCGTTCATTCAACTGCATCACGGTTGCACCGAGGTTCATATCCCGATTAAGCTTATAGTCGAACCGGCCACCAAACAGCGATCTGGACTGGAAATTGAAAAGATCGGCCTTCTCATACTGGATACGTAGATCACTACCGGAATTCAAGACCCCATCATTGGTGATCAGGACACGTCCTAGATTGTAGTCAACCGTGTAATCCTGACCTTCAACCAAAGCCGAGGACCCTGCAAAGACCCTTACCGACCCGGGAGATATATTGAACCCCGGAAGGTTGATCTCCGAACCGGCTTCTCCCTGGTAGGCCCCTACCAGACGGAATTTATTTTTATCTGCATCGAGTCTTGCTATGGCCCGAGGCCCTGTATAAAGTGTATCAAAAACATACTTATTGATAAGCGCTCCTTCATTATTCGGGTCAAAGAAGCTTTCCAGGTGGGAACCGAATGGTTCCAGAACAGGGAAGATGATCCTTCCTCGACGTGCATCGATCAAAATAGGCTCAAAAGTCTCGTTGGTAGATTGGTCAACAAAATCCCAATTACCATCGGAGCCGGGATCACCGTTGGGATTCAAGTTATCAGCGCCCATCAATTGCACCAACGGAACATCCTTGGTTCTCTGTCCTTCATGAAGACTGGGGTTATCAATACCGGTCTGATCATCCCGGTAGATGATCTGCAGTTGGAAGTTGGTTCTTGAGATCTGGCTTGCTCCCATGGCATAGATGTTCTTCATCATCAGATCCCAGGTAGGGTTATCAAGCAAGGGACTCGAAGCGGGTCGCAGCAACTTCAGATACATGTTTTCCGAGTTCTGGATGTTGGGATCCTGTAGCTCCCCTACGCGGTAGGCCACCCCGTTTACCACATATTCATAGGCTACCGCAATGACCACATCCTGCTGAAAACTTTGGTTGATCGACACATAGCCCAGCTTGGGATGAAAGCTATACTCTGAAGGAGAAAGTCTCCTGGCCCCTTTCAGGAATTCATAATCTACACCAACCTCAAGATTGTAGGTTCCCTCCATGTATTCCACCGTGGCCGTTGAAACATCCCTTGCCAGGGGATCATTGTTCATGGTGTTGTAGAGTGTATTGGCACCATTGTCGGCAGGACTGGAGGGCGGGCGCTGAAATGCCGCCTGACCCCAGGCAGGATTATCCTGGATCAGGGTTTTGTCAGGATCGGCTTCACCGAGGTCAGTGAAGGAAATAATGTTTCTCTGGTTCTGGGTCTGCTGCTGACGGTTGGTGATATAAACATCGACTCTTGTGATCTGGACTCCTGAGTTAATGTTGGGGATCTGTTGCAGCCATTGCTCATAATTATCTCTGAAGTACTGAGCGAGAAAAAAGTGTCGATCCTCCTCATAATCAGATATAGGAACATCAAAATTGGTGTTTTGAGAACCACCGGAAGAAACCGTAACGGATTCCGTTTTTCCCCTCTGCTGGCTGAATACGGCAGTCACGTCCAGCTTTCCAAACTTGAGCTTGGTTTTTACCCCCATGAGGTTTTGAGAACCCTGGATCAGGGTACTCGGTGGATTAAAGGCAATATTCCCCGCCTCGATATCCTGTATGATGTCTTCCTCAAAACCCTGGTAATCAAGCTTCACCCTGTTCTCAAAATCAAAACTGGATTTGGTATCCCAATTGGCGGTCAGTTTTAGTTTTTCCCCAACTTTTCCAATGACGTTCATCGAGATCTGCTGATCAAATTCAAAGCCTCCATTTCGCTGTTGGGTAATTGGAATTGCTGGATTCTGTACCCTTTGCCACCTCGCCCCGAAATTGAGAGTTACAAAGCCGTTGGGCCTGATGTCAACAAAGTTTCCACCAAAGATCCTGTCGAATGCCGGGTGCAGGTGAATTATGGGGATCAATCCTCTTTCGCCTCCCAATGGATCTGTTTCATCGGCGTTACCGGAAATCTGCCTGAAGTAGTCCTGCTCAAGCTGAGCATTTCTGATCCTGCTGAACTCCTCATAGGTTAAAATCGTGGGAGGACGAAAATCATCCTCCCCGATTTGTTCATAGATCGTGTAATACTTAAGGCTATCGTCCATTTCGACACTCCTGGAGATGTTACTGGGTAATCCTAAGTAAAGCGGAGATCTAGACAGACGATCAATTAAAGGACTTCCATGGATGTCTTGCATGCCGTAAACCGGTTCACGGCTTTTTTCGTAGGAAGTGGGACCGGTGGGTTCCGGTTCTGGTGGAGGTGGAGGTGGTGCATTCAGAGAATCACCCGGAACGGTGGAATCGCCGGAAAGCGAATCTTCGAGGAAAAAGTCGGGAGAATGGCCGGGGTAAACCGCTCCAGCCGGGAATACGGCACACAGCCCAATTCCCGCCACAAACAACAGTAGCAGCAGTTTTCTTTTCTTCAAAAAACTCAAATACCCGTCAAGAAGACTTTAATACCCATTTTATGACCTCCTCAAGGGAGGCTTCCGGCCCCATCTCCAATAAGGCCTGGTGAATACCCTTCTGCGCGGTAGATTTCGCAAAACCAAGGGTAATTAAGGCAGATAACGCTTCATCACGTAGGGTATTGTTAAGAATTGAAGGAATATTTTCGTTAGGAGAATCGCCTATGGAACCGAGCTTGTCTCGCAATTCCAAAATGATCCTTTCGGCGGTTTTTGCGCCTATGCCTTTTACAGATTTTATTCTGGATACATCGCCCTGAGAAATGGCATTGTTCAACTCCTGGGGGGAGAGTGAAGAGAGGATCACAAGTGCGGTATTTGGCCCAACTCCCGAAATAGAGATCAGGTGCACAAAGGTTTCCTTTTCCTGTTCGGAAAAGAACCCAAACAAGAGGTTGGCATCCTCACGGATATGTTGGTAAATGTAAATGGTCACCTCACCCTCATCGGGGAGCGCAGAAAAGGTTTGCAGGCTTATTCGGACTTCATATCCAACACCGTTCACCTCAACCCAGATATACCCACCTGTTTTGCGGGCAAGCTCTCCTTTAAGATATCCTATCATTCCCTATTCTCCTTATGTTGGGCATCAACGACTCCAACGGCCACCATATTGACTATTTCCCTTACCGAGGAACTTCTTTGAAGGATCTGCACGGGTTTGTTCATCCCCATAAGAATTGGTCCAATTCCTTCCATTCCTCCTATCTCAGCCAAAAGATTGTAAGCTATATTTCCGGAACCCAGATCCGGAAAGATGAGGGTATTGGCGCCTTTTTCGGCAATCTTCGAAAAAGGATGGAATTTTTGCTGCAATTCAGCGGAAACCGCTATATGGGCTTGAAACTCCCCATCGATTAGTATGTCCGGGTGGATCTCCCAGGCTTTCTTCAAAGCGGTCTGCATTTTTTCCGGCACCTCACCTTTGGCAGAACCCAAATTTGAAAAAGACAGCAATGCGATCCTCGGCTCAATACCAAAAGACCTAACCGTTTCAGCAACCAAACCAATGATCTGAACCAGTTCTTCGGAGCTTGGCTCCTGATTTATCGTGGTATCCGCCAGAAAAAACAATCCCTTCTGTCCCATGAGGGCATACATTCCTGCCACCGTACCGATATGAGGATCTGGACCGATGGTCTGAAGGGGCGGAAGTATACATTTCGGGTACTCACGGTTCATTCCGGAGATCATCAGATCGGCATGACCCATTTCTACCATGGCTGAAGCAAAGTAGTTTCTCTCCCTCATCAAACGTATTGCCGCGTAGTAGGTCATCCCCTTTCGCTTTCTCTTTTCATAGAGCATTTTTCCATAGCGCTCCATATCCTGAGGATTTTGGGAAGGGTTGATGATCTTGCACTTGAGGCTGACCCCATGCTCTTTCATTTTTTCCCTGACCAGCTTTTCGTTTCCAAGAAGAATAGGAATCCCGATACCCTCCTCATGCACCAGCCGCGCTGCCTTCAGTATCCTTGGGTTGTCGGCCTCAGCAAAGACCACCACCTTCGGAGCTTCCTTGGCCTGATTTATGATCCTCGAAATGAACCTTTGGTCAAGCCCGAGCCTTTTTAGCAACTGCTCTTCGTAGGCATCCCAGTCTGAAATCTTCTTTTTGGCAACCTTGCTTTTGATCGCCGCTTTTGCAACAGCAGGCGGTATTCTGGTGATCAGCCTTGGATCCAAGGGCTTCGGGATCAGGTATTTGGGTCCAAATTCAAGGATCTTTTCTCCATATGCCTTTTTCACAATTTCAGGAACCGGCTCCTTGGCAAGTTCTGCGATCGCCTTCACAGCTGCCAATTTCATTTCCTGATTGATCTGGGTTGATCTTACATCAAGAGCTCCCCTGAAGATAAATGGAAACCCAAGTACATTATTGACCTGATTGGGATGGTCGGATCTTCCCGTCGCAACCATGGCATCCGGTCTGGTTGCAATTGCCTTGTTGTAGTCTATTTCCGGTGTGGGGTTCGCCAGGGCAAAGATGATGGGGGAATCGGCCATGGATTTTACCATAGCGGGCTTAAGAACATTTCCCACTGACAACCCAATAAACACATCTGCTCCAACCAGGGAGTCCTTGAGGGTATGTATGTCCAGGGATGTCGCAAATCTTCTTTTTGTTTCGTTCAGGTCAGTTCGATCATCCCTAATGCAACCCTTGCTGTCCAAAAGGATCAAGTTCTTATTCCTTGCGCCCATCTCCAGGATCAGGTTAGCACAGGAAATTGCAGCTGCTCCGGCCCCGTTAATGACTATCCTGACTTCAGACAATTTCTTATCGGCAAGGGTGAGAGCATTGACCAGGGCAGCGGAGGCGATGATCGCTGTGCCGTGCTGATCATCATGCATGACCGGAATGCTCATCTGCTTTCTGAGCTCTTCCTCAATATAAAAGGCTTCGGGGGCCTTAATATCCTCCAGGTTTATTCCGCCAAAGGTTGGCTCAAGGGATTTTACAATCTCTACAAACTTCTTGGGATCGGTTTCGTTGATCTCAATATCAAAAACATCGATCCCGGCGAACCTTTTAAAAAGGACTCCTTTTCCTTCCATTACAGGCTTTGAGGCTGAAGCACCAATGTTTCCCAGACCCAAAACCGCAGTACCATTGGAAATCACCCCTACAAGATTTCCTTTAGAGGTATAGTCATAAACCTTTTCGTCAGACTTATGAATTTCCTTGCAGGGTTCGGCAACGCCAGGAGAGTATGCAAGAGCCAAATCCAATTGGGTGACAAGAGGTTTTGTCGGGGTCACCTCAATCTTCCCGGGCTGTCCCTGGGTATGATAATTCAGGGCATCCTCTTTTCTGAAATTGATCGGCATTGGGTATTAAATTTCTAAGGCAAATCTACTGCCTTTTTCGCATCAGACTTAAGGTTGGAAGGTATAAAGATTGGCTTCCAATTCGCGCATCATTCCCTTTTTGATCTGGTTCGGAGCATATAGGAATCCTTCGATATAGTAGATCCTCTCACGTTCCGGATCAGTCAACACGAATGAGAGAAAAGGGCCTCCCCTCAGGAAATTCTTTAATCGCCACAATCCCCTTGTTTCGATGGCATAATTCTGATTGAAAGAGATCACCCTGCTCTCCACCTCAAGGTACCTTTGATCGGTGATCAGGTAGGAACTGGTATCTTCTTCTCCCGATCCAAAAATGTACTTTCGACCAATTCTATCTCTCCATTTGACGATGGAATCAATCTCAAATTGTTCTTCGGAGCGATATGGCTTCCAGGCGATGAAAAGGTTCCTGAACAGATCGGTACCAAGCTGGCTCATCCACAAGAAATCTTTCTCCTGCACGGCCACATCATACCCAAAGGGAACCCGAAACCCAAAACCGTACTTTTCCTTTATGGCCTTGCTTATCCCCTTTTGCTCTTTGGCAGAGAAAACTTCCCTGGCTATTCTTTTCCTTTCTCGCTGATTGAAAAAATCCTTTAGCTCATCACAATTCGAATTCAAATTTTGGATCAGGTCTGAACTGTTCTCTCCAAAGAGGTAAAGTGAGTACTGGTCTTTAGCAAATTCATCCCTTCTCACATACTTATACAGATCGGATTCTTCACCGACTTTGGAGATGGACTCATCCGTAAACCAGGTCTTCATCAATTGCGATGATTTGCTTTCCGAATCAAATGTTGCCACCACCACGATGTTGGACGCCAACCTTAGAAGCCCGGAGAAGCTTTCCGGGGGGACAACCCTAAGCGTAAATTCTGCTTCGGCTTGGGGTAGTCCGGGAAAGGGCTGACGGAAGCATTCTTTTAAAGCATTTCCCAATTCACCTTCCCAGAGAGCCGTATCCATAACCAAAACAATCTCACCATAGGCTCCATGGCTCTTTTTACGTATGTCAAGACTCTTTTCGGTTTCCGGGCTGCACGCCAGGATCAACCATAGACCAAGAAACAAAAATCCCGACCTCATTCCAGATAGGATTCTAGCTCTTCCATTTTGGAATCGGCATATGAACCTTCGGTTCGATAAAGAATACTTCCCTCCTCATCGAGAACGAAGAAATAGGGCGTAGAAGAAGACTTCATATCCAACTCATCCTTGTATTCCTTGACCGAACCTTTATACATCATGATGTACTCATGGAGTTTAGGGTCAATGCCTTCCTTCAACTCTTTTTCAACCTTTCCGCTCACGGTTTTAGCCAATCCCTGCAACATAGGTATAAAATACAGATTTCCCTCCCAGGGGTCTTCGGGAATAAAACTGACTTTCGGCGGGGAAATAAACTTGGTATAGGCAGGCTCAAACCATGACCTTAGGTCTTCTTCCGCTTTTTTCGAAAATGCAATCCCAAGGATGGTCTTTTTCCCATTGGTGGTCTCAGGAATTTTGACGGATTCTCCGGTAAGTGTCTCTCCCGAAATTTCCGGAAAAGCACTCTGCCCGGACGCATTGAAGAAAATGCCGAGTGAAAAAATGAAGATCAATTTTCTCATATTATGCTACCTTTTTCAGTTACAACGGTTTTGTTGTCATCAGGATTGCGATCGATAAGCTTAATATATGGATCGATCCCGGCCTTCTCGGGTTTGCCGTGAACAATTAGTTCAAATTGATGCTCTCCGGCCGTGATCTTGTATTTCTTAAGAAATAGGGTTTTTTCAATTTCTTCTCCATTCACCTTCTCTGTTCCGAAAACGCCAATGTCGATCCAGTCCTCCATAGCTGCTCCATCGATTTCCTTTCCAAGACTATCCTCATAAAACTTTTGCGCTTTCACATCAAGTATCACCCTATAGGTTCCATTGCCAAGATCCTCGTATTCCGCCTTTGTGGAACGATTTTCAAATAAAACCCTCCTTTCGAACAGGTCCGTAACAAAATACCGAAGGGAATCCGGCGTCGCACTCAAAATATGCTCGTATAGTTCTTTTGAAGATGTAAAGGGCGGAGGCTGGAAGGCAACCGAATCAACATACTTCTTCAAGGCACTGTTGAGGTTTTCCTCTCCGATATAATCCTTGATCGAATACATAGCCAGGCTTCCCTTGCGATAGTGTACATAGGCTTGCCCTTCATTGTTCAGGAGTGTAGGCTCGTATTTGTTCTCCGAAGCCCGCCCTCTTAAATAACTTCGGAGCTCATAGTTCAGGAACTTCGATATCTTATCAGGACCATATTCATCTTCCATCACCATCAGGGCCGAATATTGCGCCATGGATTCTGAAACGGTACTGGCTCCATTGGTTGCCCTTGGCATCACCTGATGTCCCCACCATTGGTGCCCCACCTCATGCGCCGTAACATAAAAGGCATAGTCGATGTCCTCGGTATCGGAAAAATCACTTACAAAACCAAAGGCCTCAGAGAATGGAACCGTATTCGCAAAGGATTGTGCGAACCGACTGTAGCGTGGGAATTCAAGGATCCTCAGCTGACTATGCTGATATGGACTGAAATTCCTTGAGAAATACTCCAAGGACTTTTTCATTCCATTCATCAGACGGTCCAGATTCAGATCGTGGCCCGGATGATGATAAATCTCCAGTGAGATCTCATCTCCCTCAGGAGTTGTCCATACATCTCTGTAGACTTCATATCGCGCTGATAATATGGAAAAGAAATAAAACCCAGGGGATTCGGTCTTATAATGGTAGAAACTCCTGTCCCCCTCCTGCCAGGTCTTTTGAAGGTAGCCGGGCACTATGGCAATTTGGTCATTTTCAGTGCTTACAACAACTTCGAATTGAACATAATCGGCATTAGGGTTGATAAAGGATTCATATTTCTTTTTCGGATCTTCAATTGGAACACTACTCACCTTTGGCTCCATACCATGATCCTTCCTTTGCTCATCCGAGGTCAACTCCAGGGATTCATTGTACCCGAAGCCCGGAAGCCAACCTGTATTAAAAAACGTTCCGTTATAATTGAGTTGACTTGAAGGAATTTCATTTGAAAAACCCATCTCCTGTTCAAACAAGGAAAAGTCAAGGTTCAGGCTGTCACCAGGCCTGATGGCATTCGGGAATCGATACACGGCAATATCGTATAAGGGATCGGACCAGGCAGGTTGAAGATCCACTCCTTCCAGGGTAAATGAATTCAGCTTTTCAACATCCCTGAAATTGACCATAACAGAGTCGATGGGGTTATTTCCAGCATTGGTGAGCAAAAAGGAGCCCTTGATTTCCGTTCTCCTGGCACTCGGATAAATGTCCACATCCAGCTTTACAGAGTAGATCTTTGGATTCTGAAGGCGTTCATACTTTTTGTACTTCCTTTCAAAATCAGCCCTTTCATCTTCAATGGTATCGCTGATCTTGTATTCGTTAATAAAATTGGTGTTGTATAAAATCCATGCCCCAAATCCCACGAACATCAAAAATCCAAAGGATAATGCAAGTTTCGAGGGCAGTACCCATCTTTGGCGCGCGAGCTCAAGTCGGTCCTTAAAACCTGGCAACACACCTCGAGGCCAAAAAAGATTTCCCAATACTACGAGTAGAATGCAAAAGGAAACCCAATAGGATGAAAAGAACATGAGCGGAGAAAAATAATGGCCGAAGCCATTCATATCTGAGTATATATAATCAGGTCTGTTCCCCACATAAAGCATATTATGATTGTAATCCATCAGGGTCAAACCAATTCTGGTCAACCAATAAAGAAGGACGACTCCAAACCCGATAAACTTGTTGTTGACCATGATCATGATGAAGAATACAAAAGTTGCCATGACCATGTAAAAAGGCAGCGTCAAAACATAAATGTCCGTAAAATACACTCCGAATTCATAATTGAAATACCCCTTTATTGTCTGAACAAAAAGACCCATCACGATGACCACAGATGCCAACAGAAAGCAGATGTAAAACATGGCCAACAGCTTTGAACCGAGAAACATCCAGTTAGGTATGGGAAGAGAATCAAGGATCTGATCAAACTTGAGCGATCTTTCCTTATAGATCATCTCACCGCTGTAATAGATCAAGATGATCAGGACGAAAAGCACAAAGTTGTTGTTCTTGCTTTCAAGCATATAATAGGTTACCGGTAATGCCGGAGTACCATAGATCTCATCGGTGAAAAAGCAATCGAAAAACAGGAATATTGACCCGGCAAAAAGGATGGAAACAAAGTATGGATTGCTGATGGCATTTTTTAATTCCATCCAGGATAGGCTGAACATCTGTGCAAGGTGCGTTTTCCATCCGATGGCGGACACAGAGACTTTCGGAATTGATCCCGTAGAAGATGTCTCTTCATCCAAAACAACCTTGGCCTTTTTTGATACCTCTTTAAAGCCTGAAAAGCTGAACCTGTTAAAAGCAACAATCAACAAGATCAGACTCACAGAACTCCAAAGCAATCGATTGTAGAGCAGATTTCCGGAAACCGGCAGAAGGTTGGTGTTTTGCTGATGAATAGACCAATATCTCGTGACTTCATTCACGCTGGTAAATGCAAATGGATCGAGCAACTCAGCCAGCCATTTCCGATCCAGATCACCGGTGAATTGAAAGGAGATCAGGTAAGCGACCAGCAAAATAATTGAACCGGTATAAGCGGCCATGATCCTTCGTGTCATCGCCACCAGACTAAAGAAGATGGAAGCCGAAAAAAGCAGATTGGGAATAAGGAGAAGAAAGAAAGCCTGAAGATGTGCGCCCCAGATCACCGGCCCGATCTTGTCCTGATTCACCCAGGGCATTTGAGAACCGATCAAAATGGCTATCTGAACTGAAGAGAAAATAAACAGCAGCGTCAGGAATGAACCGAGGAACCTACCTGCCAAATAATCTCTTTCCCGAATCGGGAGAGAAAAGAAAAACTTATCGGTTTTATATTCAATATCGCGATATAAAGGCACTCCCATAACCGCGGATGATACCAGAATCCCAAATGCCGACATCAGGATCACAAATGAAAAAATGACAGTCGGTGCATTTTTAAGCACCTTTTCGGAGGACGCCCCGATCGTGATATTGTCAGAGGTAACGGCTCCAAAGCAGAGCAGGAAGAAGATCAAAAAATACAGATAGGTCGCAGGCCTTTTTTTCCTGTACGTAAGCTCAAATCCAAGGATATTCTTCCACATACCTATATCAGTTGTGTTTCGGATCTTTCACCGAGGATCGTTTTGAAATAGACATCCTCCAGATCAGGAGCAACAGAAGAAAATCCGTTTCCCGGATCGGTTTCGGAGTAAATATGGATCACCGTGTTGCCGGCAAAAAGATCCGAGGAGATCACCTGATATTCCGATCTGTAGTCATCAATTTCTTCCTTGGAAATTGTCTTCTTGAAGATCTTGTCGGTCATGGAACCCACAATTTCAGTCGGGATTCCTTTGAGAACAACCTGGCCTTGATTGATAATGGCCATATTGGAGCATAGATGGCTGACATCTTCCACAATATGCGTGGAAAGGATCACAATGGTATTCTCACCTATTTCGCTCAAAAGATTATGGAATCTGTTTCTTTCGGTAGGGTCCAATCCTGCTGTGGGTTCATCCACGATGATCAGCTTGGGATTTCCAATGAGTGCCTGAGCTATACCAAACCTTTGTTTCATCCCCCCAGAGAAGGTTCCAAGGTTCTTTTTCCTGTGGCTATGGAGATTGACCTTCTGAAGCAATGCGTCTACGAGCTCCTTTCTTTCCGATTTTGAGGTTATTCCTTTCAGGGTAGCGATGTGATTGAGCAGGTCCTCAGCGGTAACTTTTGGATAAAGCCCGAATTCCTGAGGCAAATAACCCAACAACTTCCTGACCTTCTCTTTGTCATAAAGAACATTGATATCTCCAAGGAGAATTTGACCGCTATCCGCCTCCTGCAAGGTGGCTATGGTCCGCATCAGGGTTGATTTACCGGCTCCATTCGGACCCAGCAAACCAAACATCCCCAAGGGCACCTCAAGGTTGACATCCTTTAAAGCCTGGACGCCATTTGGATAGGTTTTGTTCAAGTCGGTGATTTTCAGCTCCATCATAAAGGTCTATTTGAGTATGAAATCAAGCACTAATTCTCAAAACCGAATTCGGGAAGAGGGAAAAAGTAACATAAGGGATTAACGATTCTGAAATATGCTTCACAGAATTTTAAAAATGGGGAAAAGAGGGGATAAAAAACAATAACTAGTATAGCCTTCCATAATTATGGAAAAGCTTTTTAAGCCGGAAAACCTATCCAAGGAGATTAAAAACCCGCTTTTTCAATCTCCTTTTATGGCTCATTTTATTTTTGATCTCATCGGTCTGGATAGGATCAACGAAATATTCAATGCCTGTGAGAATTTCCAGGGGGCCGAATTTGCAGATAAGATCCTTGAACAACTGAATATCAGGATCGAGCTACCGGAAGCTGACCTGAAGCTATTGCCAAAAAATGAACCCGTCATCTTCTTAAGTAATCATCCCTTCGGTCTTCTGGATGGTTTGGCCATGATCCATATCCTGGGTAAAAGGAATGAGCCATTTAAGGTAATGGCGAACTATCTGGTAAAAAAGATCCCACAACTGGATGACCTGATCATTCCGGTAGACAATTTCAACTCTGAGAATATGTCCGTTAATCTCAGAGGATTAAAGGACTCTTTGAAAGCATTAAAAAATGGAGAATCCATAGGTTTGTTTCCCTCCGGAGAGGTAGCGCATCAAAAAGGCAAATGGAATCAAACCGTAACCGATTCCGAATGGAAGACCCCCATATTAAAATTGATCAAGAAAGCGAAGGTTGCAGTCGTACCGATCTATTTTCATGGAAGAAACAGTGGCACATTCTATAATCTGGGAAGGATCAACCCAAGCCTCAGAACCGCATCATTGCCGCGGGAATTTTTGCTCAAGGCCAATCTTCGGATCCCGGTCAGAATGGGACAAAAAATAAGGCCGGAAAAAATTGCCGAGTACGATGATCTTCAAAAACTCGGAGCCTATATACGGAACAAGGTTTACTCCATGTCTCCGGAAAATCGTCGAAAAAGAATAAGCACGGCACTCCCAAGGAAAGAATCAAGAATTCAGGACCCTATAGATCCACTGTTGCTGGAGATGGAAATCAATGGGCTGGAAAACAAGCTCTTTCTCGAAAAGGGAGGAATAAGGCTTTACCTTGTGAAAGGCTCAGAAATTCCGATGGCATTAAATGAAATTGGGAGATTGAGGGAGGTCACTTTCAGGGAAATAGGCGAAGGAACGGGTAAAAAATCCGACCTGGACAAGTTTGACAAATACTATCACCACCTTTTTGCCTGGTCTCCGGATGAGAAGAAGATACTGGCTGCATATCGGCTTGGCAACGGTTCGACCATTGTACCCAAATACGGCCAGAAGGGATTATATACTTCCAAGCTATTCAAGTACAAGGAGCCATTTTATCCTTACCTGAGAGAAAGCCTTGAGCTCGGAAGGTCTTTCATCATAAAGGAGTACCAAAAGCGACCTTTTCCCTTGTTCATACTCTGGAAAGGAATTCTGCTTTACCTGTTGAACAACCCCGATCTAAGGTATATTCTTGGTCCTGTTAGCATTTCCAACAGCTACTCCAAATTGAGCAGAAGCCTGATGGTGGAATATTTGAAACGCTATCATTTCAATGAGCATTTGAGCCAATTCATCAAGGCCAGGAAAAAATTCAAAGCCTCAGGTATCAGTATATCCCCGGGTCTGCTTCTGGAAGATCTGGACGGAAGCGACATCAGTCAATTTGAAGGCGTGCTCTCGGATATTGAACCAAGAAACAAACAGATCCCTGTACTGCTCAAGAAATATATCAAGGAAAACGCGGAGATCCTCGGCTTCAATATCGATCCGAATTTTAACCATTCATTGGACGGGTTAATGTTCCTGGACCTCCAAAACCTAAATGAGACCACTGTACATCTCCTGAGCAGGGAGATGGGCACCGTAAACAAAGTTGCTTTCGCTCAGTAGCTTTTCAGCGCTAAAGCCTCTGCATGGCTTTTAGTATATGTCTGACTTTGTTCATTGAACACATGGACAAAAAACAGGAAGGCAAACCTGAGGCTTGTCCCTGACCCATTCCTTGCAAAATATTGGAAAGGTTCTCGCTCCCCCAAGACCATAACTGATCTGATGCATGCCTTGCTGCAAATTTTATATCTGCAGTGATTATCAGAACAATCGATCTTTAAACTAGTTTTGCGGCATGAAATACGGCCCAATAGTAAAGCTTCATAATGCCATTGATGGATTTCTAAAATTTCCAAATCTCCGGAAAGGTGAGGTAGGGGTCCAGATCGGGTTTGACATGAGTTCCGGCAATTTGACAAGCGATATTGTTGTCATGGGGGAAAGGGTAGGAAAAACCGGGATGGTCATCGGAATTGACCCTGATCCATTTAACCTGGACAGAATTCGTGAAAATGCTGCAAAACTGGACTTCGACTATAAACTTGTTCAAAAAGGAACCTATTCGGAAAAGACGAATCAAAAACTGGTTTTGGCCAAGAAGGCTTCCTGGAATGTTCTCGAATCCATTGAAAATGACAAGGTTTCAAATCTTACGGATGAAAAGATCGAGGTGGGGCTCGACACCCTGGATAGTATTATCGAGGGATTGAACATCGATCTCGCAAGGATCGGTCATGTCAACATCACCAATAACGGAGCGGAATTTGCGACCCTACAGGGCATGGAAAAGATCATGGATCAAAATGATAACCTGGCCATTACGGTTATCGCGGGAAGGCCAGGGAAAATGGGTGAGATCAACGGCCGGAGAGATGATGAGGTTATCATGGAATTTTTGAAGTCCAAGGGTTTTGAGGCCAACCTTTTTATGAAGAGCAAATTGCTGTGGTGGGGGCCAATCCATCAGGGATTGATGAAACGCAGACCCTACAAAGGGGAAAGTGATTTTGGTGTTGTTATGGCCGGCAAGGGCAACAAGCGGAGCAAATGGTATCAATCATTTTCCTGACCTGATCTAGAATTCATAAACAAAGCACTCAGGAAAATCAGCCTTTAGTGCTTCCTTGAGATCTTCTGCCTTCTCTCGATTCTTTTCTCCCGAAATAATGATCTTATATACGCGCTGATCGTTTACAACGGCGACCTCAACGATCACCTTTTTCTGATATGACTTCTTTAGGTGCTCGACAACGGCGACCATATTTGCAAACTCCCCGTAACTTCCGATCTGCACACCATAACCCTTCGGATTTACGGTTTTGGAATGCAACTCATGATACTCCCTGGATATTTCCTGGGGAGAATCATATACCTTCCTATGTGTCGCCTCACCGGCGATCGCTTCACCGCTTTCTTTGATGACTTCGATCCTTACCTCCGCCAAGCCTTCCTGAATGAAATCAAGTTTTCTGGCTGCGGCCCGACTCAGATCGATGAGCCTGCCTTCTACAAAGGGACCACGGTCATTGATCCGCACCTCGCAGCTCAGGTTATTCTTCAGATTTGTCACTCTCACCACGGTTCCAAAGGGTAGCATTCTATGAGCCGCGGTCATCTTGGAACCATTGTATTTCTCTCCGTTGGCTGTGGTTCTACCCTCAAACTTATCGGCATAATAAGAGGCCGTTCCAACCTGGAAAAAATTGTTTTGGCCATGACTCAAAAGAGGACAAAGAATCCAAACGACAAGCAATAAGGAATAAAGTGATCTTTGGTTCATATGAGGTTCCTTTATTTCCTCTAAGAAGGCTAATTTTCTACCGAAATCCCTCGGCTCATGAAAAAAGATATCCACTTTTTATTCCTACTCCTGATCATAATATCCCTGTCGATCCCGGCGAACTCCCAAGCATTTCAACCGGATACCATAAGTCTTGGCAAAAAACCCAACCGGCTCAGGTACTTTTCGCTTGGGTTCAACTCCAATCAGATCTTCTACAAAGACCGCTTCAATTCGGTGATGCGGTATAAGGGGCATATTTCGGGATTGGATCTGGGATATCGCAAGTACGGTCCGAAATCCTATAATGAGATCGATTTTTCCATCCAGGGAGGTCTTGCCAACAAACAATTTTCAAATGGAGAGGTGGAATCCGGAATTCAGATCATGGTTCTCAGACCTGAACTCAAGTATGATCATTTGAGGCATATCCCAAGGCTCTCGGGCGAATCATTCAATACATGGTTAGGGGGAAATAGCCAGCTAACAGGCTCATTGAGGCGAAATCTGGAAATGTCCAATTCAGCATACGCTTATGATGTGTTTTTCAACCTCGGTCTCAGCGGAGGCTTCGACTACAATTTCAGATGGAAGGAAAGGAATTTCAGAATCTTCTACATGCTGGGAATTCCAATTCTGGGATTGACGCTCAGGCCCCACTACGGGCTACTTTGGGAGGGAAAAACGCTGACCAGTTCATCCTTTGGGGTCTGGAATAACTTCTTTTGCCTTGATACCAAATTAGAACTGCACTACTTCTTAAAAAATGGAAATTTTGTAGCCATCGGATTCGATTGGTTTTATACCAACATTAAAGAACCTCATCAGCTAAAGATCTCCGGACTTGGAGCCAGCCTGCTTTTAGCATTCAAATTTTGATATCATGAAGAATTATCTACTCATCATTCCGGTACTCATTCTATCTTCTTGCAATAACTGGGTGGTCGATAAAAGCCCCGGTGATTCCAACTATGAGAATTTCGAAAGCATGTGGTCGACCATCGATCAACGATACTCTTTCTTCGAATACAAAAGGATCAACTGGGATTCATTAAGATCCGAGTATGAGAAAAGGATCTTTCCCTCAATGAGCCAAGAGGCACTTGCCAATGTGCTCGGAGACATGATCAGCGAACTGCAGGATGGTCATGTAAACCTTTCCTCACCGTATGATTATCACAGAAACTGGGATTGGTACCTGAACTTTCCTCCGAATTTTGACAGGAACATTGCCGAAAGGAATTACTGGGGAAAGGATTATCGCATAGGCACGGGTAGCATTCGCCATAATTTCCTGAAGGATACCATGACGGATATCGGATATATTTTCCTACCCTCCTTTTCTGTTTTCCTCAATAATGCCGAACTGGATATCATACTGCAGAAATATGCGACGACCAAGGGCTTGATCGTCGACATTCGGGATAATGGAGGAGGATTTCTTACAACTGCACATCAACTGGCCGATCGATTTGCAGATCAGGAGAGGTTGGGATATAAAAGCATTTCCAAAGCGGGCCCTGCTCATGATCAATTCTCAAATCCTGAGAACTTCAATGTGGCACCAAGCGATAATTTCCGCTACCTGGGTAAGGTAGTGCTGCTCACCAACAGGAGGTGCTTTTCATCTTCCACAACATTCACCGCGCTCATGAGAGCACTTCCCAATGTCTTGGTTATCGGGGATCGAACCGGAGGAGGTGGAGGGACACCCGCTGATTTTGAACTACCAAATGGCTGGGTATATCGCTTTTCAGTTACTCAAACCTATATACCGGAATCGAGTCTGCCGACCGGATATCTGGAAGATCCGGATTCGGTATTTGCCAGTTACGACAAAATCTACCCGGAACTTGGATTCAATGTAGAATTCGGAATTCCCGTCGACATTTCCGTTGAGCAAACACCGGAAGATCTGGCAAACGGCATTGATCCTATTATCGAACAGGCCGTGATAGAAATAAGAAAATGAATGAGAACGAGATCTTAAGACTGGTTGTCGTCCCCGGTTTTGGCGAAAAATTTAACTCTGATGCGCTCAAGACTATTCTATCTGAAGTGTCCCTTGAGGAAAAGAGCATTTTATTGTTTGGCAAAGAGATCCTCCAACCGAGATTGATCGCCTATCAGGGAGATCCCGATGCCTTTTATACCTATTCGGGAAGGAAGCTATCTCCTCAACCATGGACTCCCAAAATAGATGCAATAAAGAATTCCATAGAAAAAGACTTTGGGGTAAGATTTAACTCATGCCTGATCAATTACTATCGAAACGGACGGGATTCAATGGGCTGGCATTCCGACAATGAACCCGAACTCGGGATGAAGCCACTGATAGCCTCGATCAGTTTTGGTGAAAATCGCGCAATTCAGTTCAAACCAAAAAAAGGAATTGTATTCCAAGCGTTTTCCGTACCACAGCCGGATGGCACTCTCCTTTTCATGGCCGGAAATACACAAAGATTCTTCTTGCATTCCATTCCAAAATCAAATAGAGCCCAGCCCAGGTTAAATCTGACCTTCCGGCGAATTCTTACTTAAAACAATGTAATTTTCAGCCCTAACCATGCGCTATGAATTATACTCTCGAGATCCTCATTGACCTTCCAAGGGAAGAGGTCATCGAATTATTTGACAACCCGGATAATCTTGGATCCTGGCAGCCTGGATTCATTTCATTCGAACATTTGAGCGGAGACCCGGGCCAAGCCGGAGCAAAGTCCAAGCTCCTGTACAACATGGGCAAAAGAGAGGTAGAAATGATCGAAACGATCATCAAGAGAAACCCGCCTGATGAATTCGATGGCACCTATGAAGCGAATGGGGTTTACAACCTACAGAAAAACCGCTTTGTCGCGGTCAGTGAAAACAGGACAAAATGGATCTCGGAATCCGTTTTTAAGTTATCGGGATTTATGGCCATAATGGGGTTTTTCATGAAAGGAGCCTTCAAAAAGCAAAGCATGAAATATCTGGAGCATTTCAAGGAGTTTGCCGAAAATGCCGGTTAGGCTAAATCAGGTCTTCAAAAACCTGCCTTTTCAGAGGGCGTTTCTCATTGTCAATCTTGCTTGGATACTCATCCTGATCGTATGGCAAGGGCCTTATGGTTTATTCTGGACCCTGGCATTGACGATCCTCCTTTTCTTTCTTACGGGAAGAAACTGGGATTATGTCGGACTTGGAAACTGTAAATGGGGCAGATCAATTCTGCATGCCATTCCCTGGGCCATAGGTATTTTCCTCGCTGTCGATGTTCTGGTCCAACCTTTTGTTGAAAGGATATTCGGGATCATCGACCTTTCGGGCTTTTCCTGGCTAAAAGGCAACCTTCAGGGGTATCTCATTTTTTCCCTGATCATGTGGGTGGTCGCAGGAATC
Organism: Cytophagales bacterium; assembly: GCA_028282565.1. Lineage (GTDB taxonomy): Bacteria > Bacteroidota > Bacteroidia > Cytophagales > CCMP332 > JANQHS01. The sequence goes on from JANQHS010000172.1 coordinate 40,103, forward strand.
GGAGAAGAACTGGCATTTCGGGGATTCATTCAAAAGCAAATCGCATTTCTTCTGGGGGATAACAGGAATGCCTGGATAATCGCTGCTGTCATTTCTTCAGTCCATTTTGGCTTGGCGCATATGTATCAAGGCTGGTCAGGAGTGATCTCGACAGGACTTATCGGCTTTGTACTTGCTCTGATATTCATCAAGAACAAGCAGAATCTGATCCAGACCATGTTCATCCACGGCTTTTATGACATGATAGGGCTGACATTGCTTTATCTCGATATGGAAAGGGTTTTGGTCGACCCGGTAACCAGGTTTTTCTTCGGCTAGAGAACTAATTTCGAGAAGATCCTTGTTCTAATGCCGATTAGTTTCATGAGATATTGAAGACCAGAAAATGCGACTCAAAAAGTTTGCATCCATTTTTGATTTGACGCGTCTATACCCGAAATGAACAGCAAGATAAATACAGAGAAGATCTGGGATCAGTTTTCAGATCAACTCAAGCCTTTCATTCTAAAGCGGGTGAAGGATCGGGAAATTTCAGACGACATTCTGCAGGATACCTTTATCAAGGTTCACCAAAAAATTGACTCCCTAAGGGATGTAGACAAAATAGGATCATGGGTTTTTAGCATAGCGAGAAATACCATAAACGACCATTTCCGTAAGAAGCCGAACCACGAATACGGAGAACAGGATTTCGTGAATGAAAGCGATGAAGGGCTTAGCCCACTGGGTTTTGAGGAATGCCTTATTCCATTCATAAACTGCCTGCCACCCATTTACAAGGAAGCCCTGGAAATAACAGAACTTCAGGGCTTTAGTCAGAAAGAATACGCCGAGATGGTTGGCATCAGTTATCCCGGGGCAAAATCCAGGGTTCAAAGGGCGAAAGCAGAGTTGAAAAAACTATTTGTCCAATGCTGTAATCCAAAAGCGGATGCTTATGGGAATATTGTTCAAAAAGATGAGGTTGAGGGATGCCCTTGCTAATCTGCATCCTTTTTAATGCCCGCACGTCTATAGGGCGAATCAAAAACAAATATCATGAACAGAAAAGATGAATGTTGCGGTGGTGGCTGCTGTGGTGGCTGTTGCAACGATTAAGGCAGGTCCCGGGGTTAAGAATCCCGGGATTTTTATTTTATCCCAAAGGACGCTCCCATATAGAAGTTCAGATAGCTGGCATCACTGTTATCAGCAAGGGATGAAAAAATATTGGCAGAACCTATGAAGTAAGTCTTATAGCTGAACGCAAATCCCGCTGTGTTTCGAATACCTCTACGAATATTAACCGGCAAATAGAATCCGAATTTTTGGTTTTCAAATCTGGGCGTCAATGTGATACTGTAAAAGCTGTTGAAGGCATCCAGTTCTTCATAATTGGATAATACCGTAGAACCCTGAACATTGAAATAGAAATCCTTGTAAACCTTTACGTCTGCTTGAAACCCAAATCTGGTGGGCAAACTGATGGTATAGTTTTCGGCCTGCGGAATCGATTGCTCAAAAGCCTGTAATGAATCAACGATCTGATCTATACCGCTTATCGTGCCGAGGACTTTCCACACGATGGTCCTGTCATCAAAATCAAATTCCGTACTGTTGTTTGAAGGTGTATACCTGACCTGGCCGAGATCGGTCAGCGCTACACCAACGTCAAAGAGGTAATCTCCGTTTTCAGCATCTTCGGGATCTCTGAAATAGGAATATCTGGCGCCAAGGTCAATGCCAAGGCCAAAATTTCTGAAGAGGTCAAACTTTAAGGGCTCTCCTTCCAAAAATTGTGATAGGCCGTCATTGTAGATAAATGAAAGTCCCCCATCCAGAATAATGGTATCGCCTCCCAACTGTCGTACCTGAAGCTCTCTCAGCTCAACAGAGCCCGAAGAACTTCCGGAGATCAATTTGAGACTTCCGCCAATTTGAATACGGTGTTTTTTATCGTTATAGATCTCATAGGAGACCGGGAAAGCAAAGGAGATCCAATTGTGCATGAGAATAAAGGCAAACTCTGAGCTGCCCCCAAAGGAAATGGGTTCGTCCGTATCTCCATTGGCAAGATTCTCAACAAACGTGAGCACCTTGGGCCTGGTATAGCGGCCAAGTCCTATGCTGCGGAAGCTCGGGGCAAACCCAACCGCCAACCGGTCTGTCGGCTTATAGACCAATCCGGGCAGGACCAGGTTTGCATAAAACCCGGCCGAAGCGTTTTCAAGTCTGGACAATTGAAAGATATTTCTTCCGAATACAGCATCGGAGGCAGCACTTGCAGACGCTTCCTCCAAACCACCAACCAGGTTTGCATTCACACCAAGCACATTGATATTCCACCTTTTCTCCATATCAAGAATCCTTGTTGGCTGTATCGCTAAAGCATAAAAACCCGCTCTTTTGGAGGTATTGTACCCTTTAAAACCTTGCGAGAACACATCAGTACCAGTAGCGATCAAAAAAAGGGCTAAAAAGAAAAGAGGACGCATCAAGAATTTATATTTGAATCTGCAAATATCCTTACAAACTTGAAGAAAGCTACCTTTCTACTGCTGGTTTTACTTATTTCTGCAAAAACATGGGCACAAAAGGATTCCACTTTTACCCAGACCAGTGAGGGTCGAACAGATTCTCTGAAGTTTAAGGTAGGGGGTTTTATGGAGGTCTTTTACAGCTATGATTTCAACGAGCCCACAACAGGGTACAGGCAAACATTTTTTGTAAATCACAACCGGCATAATGAATTCAATATCAACTTGGCCCTGGCCCGGTTTTCAGCCGAACATCCTCGCTATCATGCCTTTGTCGATTTGCAGGCCGGCACCTATCCGCATGATAATTATGCCCGTGAAGATCAGATCATGAAAAGCATCTATCAAAGCTATGTCGGCGTGGCTTTGGACAAGAGGAGCCGGTGGTGGGTAGATGCAGGGATATTTCTGTCGCATCTCAGTTTTGAGAGTCTGCTGGGACCAAAAAATCCGACCACCACTAGGTTGATCATCACGGAAAATATCCCTTATTACCTATCGGGTGCCAAGCTTACTTTTTTTCCCGCTCCTAAGTGGAAGCTGATGGCTGTCATGGCCAATGGATGGCAGAAAATCAAAAGGGAGCCTGGGAGTTCACTGTTCTATTGGGGAACGGATATTTCATACAGGGATCCCGAAAAGTTTTCTTTCCATTGGGCTACTTTTTTTGGTTCGGATGATCCGGACACCGCCCGTAGGAGCAGATATTATTCAAATGTAGACGTGGGCATTCCATTGGGAAAGAATTTCAAGTTGATCCTCTTGTACCATCAAATATGGCAGCAGAAAACACCGGGAAGTACTGATTACTCCGTCCTTAACTCTACAGGGTTCATCTTATCTCACAGCTTCCGGGAAAAGTGGAGAACCGCTTTCAGATGGGAATACTACAACGATCCGGACAAGATCATTACCACCAACCCAAGTCCCGAGGCGTTCAACACGCATGGCACTTCGATCAATCTTGATCGCTGGTTATACAATGCGATCATGGCAAGGATCGAAGCCAGATGGCTACACTCTCCGAACAAGATCTTCCCCCAAGATGATGGCTTCATTCAAGACAATGTGTTTGTAACCCTTTCATTATCGGCATTCATCAGCAAAAATTGAGTTCGTCTCCCAGTACGGCACTGTGCACATAACTTATTATCTTTAGTACCATGACAGGAAAGCGGATCTGGCTCATCGTATTGCTTTTTGCTCCGTTGCTTGCAATTTCTCAGGACAAATTGGTGCTCAGAAACGGGGATATCCTTCATGGAAAAGTTTGGGATCTTAACCAAACAAGCCTTGTTTTCGAGGACAAGGAAGGCAACTTTTTCAATTATGAGCAGGAGGATCTCGAAAAGGTTTTTCTCGATGAATATACCAATGCTGAGATCATTGAGATGATCAGGAGGGGAAGCATATCCCCAAAACAACAAGGAGAGGAAAAGACCAGGGGTAGGATAGGCATGGCTCTGTTGAATTTTGGAGCGGGTTTTTGCTCTGCCAAAACAGGTGTAATTCCTGCGAATGGTTTGCAATCAGATGCCATGATCCGGAATGAGATCAGGGACAACAATTCAAAGGAAGAATCCCATTATCTGGGCTATGTCAGCAAGGCCAAAAAACAGAACCGCAGAAATTTCTCCCTTGGTTTTGTCGGAGGGATGATCTCGAACCTGCTTACCCATCCCGGCAGAACGGTCAGGATCTTCTGATCAATCGGAAACCTGATATTCTTTGATGGCCAGTTCGATCTGGTCTACCATGAATTCAAAAGCATTTTCACCAATAGTGGCAACAACGAGCTCGATCATCTCTTCTTCGGGGAGAGTCTGCTGAAGTGAATAATTAAACCTTATGATTTCGATTGCGCGTTTCTGCGCAATTCTTCTTGACCTTCTCATTAAAGTGTAAGTTTTCCGGAAACGCTTTGACCTAAATGCGTCACCGTTTTCTGCTCTGCAAAATTGCTGAAGCTTTGGCTAATTGACTTACCCGGCCAGTAAATATTTGCAATCCCTTCTGTTGGCAAATAGGAAGCGGTGTAAAGGGTGGCATAAGCGTTCTTGGGCTGCAATGTATAAAGAGGTGGGTGCAGGAATTTATTGATCAATTGCTGGTTCTGAGGGTTCTCAAAATGCAGGTAATTGAGCAAATCGCTCTCCCTTTCGATCGTGCCGGTCTGGGCTGCATATTCGGGCCAGTCGATCATTTCCTGATGATTGGTGCAAAGCGCAGCATTCTGGATCCCTATTTTTCGGTCAGGACCCAGGAAAACGGTTTTAAAGGATCCCTTTTTGTCCAGAATTGTGACGTTGTAAACCATATGGCTGGGAATTCTTGAAAATGCCTCAACAGCGGATTCCACGTCATTGCATGTTTCGAGTACATACCTCATGATCAAGGGGATGCCGAAGCCCTCTCCCACGGATTTCCTTCCTCCGAAAGTCAATGAAAGCGCAAGTCCTTTTTTGTTGATTCCATCAAGCAGACCCCAATTGCAATCCAAAACTCCAATTACGGGCTGAAGCCAATTGGATTTGAGCATTACCCCTTCGAAGAGTTTGGGATTGTAATCATAGTTCCTGACCAGAATAGGAACCGACTTCGTCCAGGCCACCTGGGTACAGCCGGTCATAAAGGCAGGAGGGTTATACAGTGATAGAAATCTTGAGGCTAGATCTCCCCCACCCGCCAGCTGCGATAGTTGCTCGAAGATCGGATAGATCTCTGGCATATATTCCTTGAGTTTCCTGGAAGAGGTCAGGAAACCTGCCCTTTCCCTTGAGCCCTCCCGGGTATACCAATTCCTATAATACGGCCAGGTCTTTTCAAACTGGGATTTCCATTTGCTTCCCGGTTTTTCTTCTTTCAGAAATTGTAATGAAACGAACAAGCTACATCATTTTGAAGCCGCCGATCTCGGCAACCTTCTGCTCCATTGTTTTGATGTTCCTTGGTGTGACCGCTTTGAATTCACCTTTGATGGCATCGATCCATTTCCTTGCCCGATCCTTCAATTTGAAATCCCTGGTCATCAATCTCCCCCTCATAACGAGTATTCCTATATCCGCCCCTTCATAGAGATAGTCATCCTTTCTGGCGATCCGAAGGAAGAAGGCCTCATTATCAGCTTCAACGGCCCTTCGATGTGTATCCATTCGGTCAAATCGAATGCTTCCATCCTCCTCCATCACCCAGATACCCGATCTAGGCGCCTGGCGGATCACTTTCAGATTGTCCTCGGTATGCTTGATCACCAATTGGCCCCAATCATCTATGTTCTCGGCTTTGAACCAGCGCTTATTAATCGAATCCACACTGATCTCATAGGGCTGATTCATCCACTCCAACAAATGGAAAATGAAGAGCGGGGCATCGGCCAGTGCAAAAACCGCATGGTTGGTAATGGAGCTTGCTCCGGTGATCCTTGGGTTGAGTTCTCCCAGATAAACCTTGTTGGTTTTTTCTTCGATCAGAAAGTCGAGTTCGAAATATCCCTTGTATCCCTCCTTGCGCAATTGATCACCAAATAGCCTTGTGTACCGGCGGGCTTTTTTACGGATCTGGGGAGTAAAAGCATCTGAATAGATCTCATTTCCACACCATCCGCCCTTATAGGGAGTGAGCTCCTTGAAGCCAACCAGTTCTGTCATCAAGGGGGCTACGATCGTTCCATGCCTGGTCACACATGCCTCTATGGCAGAGCCGCGGCAATCGATCCTTTTCATGACCTTCACCTCTTTCTCCTCAATGATCTCCTGCTCGTATTTCAGAAAGTCTTCTTCTGAGGAAATGAAGAAGGTAGTATGGCCGGAATCACCAAAGGGTGTCTGGATAACCAGATCGTCTCCGAGCTTCTTCGCAACCTTCTTCAATTGCTTATAATTTTTGATCGGGGTCAGCACATTGGGAACACAGGGAACTCCGGCTTTCTCGGCGATGCGGTTGGTGTTGACCTTATTGTCCATGGAGGTCCTCATTTGCGCTGATGGAAAACAGACCTCCAAACCATTCATTTTGGCCAGTTTCTCGGTCTTTTCATCAAACATCAGGAAGAGTCCCTTCCCTTTTTTGCCACGACTTTCCAGAAACTCCACCACCTCCTTATGCTCAAGAAGGTAATTATTGATGTCTTCTATGCTCTGGAACTCTTCGTGGGGCATCTCTTCCTTCGGAGAAAAGACATTGGGATGCAATCCGTCAAAACATTCGATATAGCAAATGAATTTGAATCCTTTCACCCATTCATCAGCTCCAAGAAGGTTGAAATTCGTGGCCGAGATAAAGTAAATGGGGGTTTCATTCTTGTAGAAGAACCTTCGAATATCGGAGATCCCCTTCAGGACCTTTTTTCCCTTTTTCTTCTTACTCATCCGCATTATGATTTCTGTTTAACAAGCTTTTTCTTTTGGGTTTTTATTCCGTTCTCCGAATAAGTGTATTTCCCCTTTTGCCCCTTCATGGTCGAGTTTTTAAACAGCCTCAAGCCCAATTCAGGTCTAAAACCATGTATCTCCTTGACATCGATCTTCACCAGGAAATTCAGAATGTCCTTGTTTACCACCTGTCCGGGAACGAGCACTGGAAATCCGGGAGGATAAGGAATGACAAAGTTTGCCGAAACCAGATCTTCTCCCTCCTTGAGTTTTTTAGTGCAATCTTCCAGGGTTGTATACCTGCAGTTTTCGTCGTTATAGGCCAGGAAAAAAGCCTTTCTAAGATTTCCACCTGGAATTCCGGGGACAGCCTGAAATGAGGAATGAAAATGGCTGAAGTCGGGAAGCGGGGGATTGTCTTTGGTCAGCGACCTTATCCGCAGTTTCATGATCTTGTTTTCTTCCTGATTCAGGGAAGCAAACTTCTCGTCCAATTCGTCTGCGATCTTGATCAAAACGCCCAGAAGATATGCGACCGAACTCCTTGTCGTACCTATGTTGGTCATGAATAACACGGTATTCCTTGAGGTCTTATTGATCTGGATCCCAAACTTATCCATGAGGTATGTATTCTTAAAAGTATCACCATCAACGCCCGTTCGGCCGATATGAAGGTTGATCTTGGTTGGGTCCAGGACAAACTCGTCTGAGATCCATGCTTCCTCCATCCGGCTCCAGCCGGTCCTGGTACTAAAGTATTCTTCGATCCCTGACTTCCTGTACTTTCTGGGAACAAAGTCCTTCACCGTAAGTACGTCAAAGTATTTTCTGAGTTTTGGATGCTTGTGAATTTTGGCCCTGAGCACCATGGCCATTTCAATGCTCTTCTCCACCAGTTCATAACCTTCAAATTGAACCTGTCTTCTTCCGACATCAAGTGATCCC
>JANQHS010000215.1 GCA_028282565.1 Cytophagales bacterium
CTTGTAGCGGGGACAGGACTTGAACCTGCGACCTTCGGGTTATGAGCCCGACGAGCTACCAACTGCTCTACCCCGCGATGTGAATACAAAACTAAGAAAAAACTTTCTGATTTTTGCAGCTCGAATGAGCAAAGACGATCAGGAAAAGCAATTCAGGGCGGGATTCGTCAATATCCTGGGAAAGCCTAATGTAGGCAAATCAACCCTACTCAACAGGCTTGTCGGTGAATCCCTGGCCATCACCACACCCAAGGCCCAGACCACCCGGGACAGGATCATGGGAATTCTGAACGGGGAAGATTTCCAGATCGTCTTTTCGGATACCCCCGGACTGATCGATCCTTCCTATGCACTTCAGGAATGGATGATGAAGGAAGCCAAAAGCGCATTGGAGGATGCGGATATTATCCTGTACATCGTCCCTTATCCTTTCCCAAAATCCTATCCGGAAATGGAATTGCTCAACGGGGTCAAATGCCCAAAATTCCTGGTGGTCAACAAGGCTGATCTCGCCGAGGGAGAAATCGAGATTCCCGATGCGCTCAGGGAAAAAGAATGGAAGGAGATCATTCGCATCTCGGCATTAAAAGGATCAAGGACGAAAAAACTGCTGAGCAAGATCATCAACCAGCTCCCCGTACATCCGCCCTTTTACGATCAGGACCAACTCACCGATAAAACCGAGAGATTTGTTGCTTCCGAAATGATCCGCAAGCAGATCTTCGAACTCTTCAAGCAGGAAGTCCCATACTCGGTGCAGGTAGAAATCGAATATTTTCACGATGAGCCGGATATTCTCCGAATGGGTGCTGTTATCATAGTGGAAAGGGATACACAAAAAGGGATCATCATCGGTAAAAAAGGTTCAATGCTCAAGGAGGTCGGGATCAGGGCCAGAAAGGAACTGGAGAAATTCTTCGGAAAAAAGATCTTTCTTGAAAGTCATGTGAAGGTCGAAAAGGATTGGAGAAAAACAGAGAACAAACTCAAAAAACTGGGATTTAAGTAATGGGTAACCTGGTATGTATAGTAGGACGCCCCAATGTGGGAAAGTCGACCTTCTTCAACAGGATGATCGGGCGCAAGGATGCGATCATCGACAATGTCAGCGGCGTCACCAGGGACAATAAGTATGGATCGGTGGACTGGAAGGACCGCAACTTCACCTTGATGGACACGGGTGGACTTGTTCAGGGTTCGGAAGATGTTTTCGAGGAAGCCATCAGAAAGCAGGTTTTCCAAGGCCTCGAAAGAGCGGACCTGATCCTGTTCATGGTTGACCTTCAAACAGGTTTGACCGGTCTGGATCAGGAGGTGGCAGATCTGATCAGGAAAACTCAGAAACCTACGCTATTGATCGTCAATAAATCCGATACACCGGATAAACTTCATCAGGGAGGGGAATTCTACAGCTTAGGATTTGACGAAGTTCACAATGTATCGTCGGAAACCGGAACCGGAACCGGTGATCTCCTGGATGCCATCGTTGAAAGGCTTCCTGAAGAAGCGGAAAAAGAAGACTCCAAGCTCCCCAGGATCGCTATAGTCGGAAGACCCAATGTCGGCAAATCCTCCCTGACCAATATGCTGCTCGGCTATGAGAGAAGTATTGTAACCTCGAAGGCAGGAACAACCAGGGATCCGGTGAATGCCGTCATGAAAGGATTTGGGCAGGAATTCGAATTGCTGGATACGGCAGGGCTACGGAAAAAGGCAAAGGTCAGGGATGATCTGGAATTCTATTCGGTTCTACGATCTGTCAGGGCCATTGAGGATTCGGATGTATGCGTCTTGATGATCGATGCCCAGAACGGACTTGAAGGACAGGATATGAATATCCTGCACCTGGCGGTCCAACGAAAAAAAGGGATCCTGATCCTGATCAACAAGTGGGATCTAGTGGAGAAGGATCAGAATACCGCCAAGGAATATGAAAAGGCCATGCGGGAAAGGCTGGGAACACTCCAGTATATCCCCATCCTTTTTGTTTCTGTTAAAGAAAAGCAGCGGGTACATAAGGCCCTTGAGAGCATTCAGAATATTTATAAGGAAAGATTAAAAAAGGTCTCGACCTCCAAGCTGAATGATGTGCTTCTCAAGAAGGTTGAACAGCGGCCACCCGGTCTGGAAAGGGGAAAACAGATCAAGATCAAGTACATCACCCAATTGCCATCAGCCACTCCTGCTTTCGCCTTTTTCTGCAATTTTCCAAAGGCCATAAAATCCCCCTACAAGAAGTATTTGGAAAATCAGCTAAGACAAGCATTTGGTTTTCAGGGAGTTCCGATCTCTCTGTATTTTAGGAAAAAATAGTGCTTTTTCTAGGTTTCCTATGGGCATTATTTATCTTTGGTTTACCAAAAAAGGAAAAACCATGAGAAAATTACCGTTTTTATTAATTGCTCTTGCAATGACGATTTTCGTTGCATGTGGCGGAGATGAAGGAGCATCTACCGGTGAAGTTGAGGCAGAAGAAGTGGAAATGCAGGAAGAAGCCGAGATGGAGGAAATGGAGGAGGAAGAAGAGATGATGGAAGAGGAAGCTGAGGAAATGATGGGGGAGACGGATCCAAATCCTAATGCAGATCCAAATCCCAATGCAGATCCAAATGCTAAGGCAGATCCAAATCCTAAAGCAGATCCTAACTCTGAATCAAATTCTAAAGCCAAAACTAAATCCAAAGCGAAAGCTGACCCGAATTCCGAGTCAGGTGGTTCCAATGCTGAAAAAGATGAAAACTCTGAATCAGCCGGAGGGAATTAGATATCAATCGTGAAAAATTTCAAACCGCGTGGTACTTTTGCCTCGCGGTTTTTTTATGTCTAAAGCAAAAATAAGAGCCATACTTCCTCCCGATCTGCGAGATATATTTCGCTCACTCTGGGAGACAAACCCTTTTACACTAAAGCTCAGAAAAGCCAGAAAAACCAAATTGGGAGATTTCCGGGTGGATCCAGCCACTGGCAAGTTCCAGATCACGCTGAACGAGAATTTGGAAGCCCCGATGTTCTGTCTGACATTTCTTCATGAGTATGCTCATTTGCTGGTGAGCAAGAAATACGGGCGCCGTGTTGATCCCCATGGGAAAGAATGGAAAAAGGAATTCGCCGACCTTTTGGAACTGATCAAAGATCATCCTCTTTTTAGTCGGCAACAAAAAGTCGGAATCCGGAAAATTCAATCCAATCCTCCGGCATCCTTATCCTCGAAAGCTTCGATCTACAAGGCTTTTCTTCCCAGCCTAAAGGACAATGAACAATTGGTAGAGGCGATCGCCGAGGGAACCGAATTTCATTATGAGGGCAGAAATTTCAAGGTGCTGCAAAGGATCAGGACCAGATCCCTGTGCAAGGAGACCAAATCCGGGAGGAAATATTATTTCCCCTTTTCGGTGCGGGTAGAATTAGGTTAAGACCTTCTTTAGCCTGTTTTCAATGATGCCGAAAAGTCCGATGGGGCTCATGGTCCTCCATGCATCCAGATCCCAGCCTTCTCCATAGATCATATGAAGTCCAAGTCCGTATCTGTTCCATTCCTGAACCACGGCATCACGAAAGTTGATGGCCACAATCCAGCCCTCCGACCCAAGTTCGTCCTGCCACTCTTCATAATAGCAGTCATCCGAGCCGTGGAAATTGAAGACATAATCGCCAATAAGAATGAACTTATGAATACCTCTGCGGATCAATAGGTCGACTACATTCCTTTTGAAATGCATGATGTCATTGTTGATGGCATCATTCCATTCCCCAATGAACTGAAGGATGGCAAATCCATCATCCTCGTCCACCGCCAGAAGCTTAACATAGGTGGTTTCGGATCCCATATAGTCCCAGGCCGGATCGATGTAGTAACCGTATATATTATCGGTATACAGATCATAATTGTATTCCTTTCCATAGAACGGAGAATCCGGGTCCAGGGCAGGGTCATATACCGTCAGCCAGCGATCATGCGGTTGAAGATTATGCATCGATATCCATTTCCAATGCCTTTCTCACGCTTCCCGCCTTCATCAACAGAGCTTTGGCCGTTTTTTCATCCAGACCTCTTTCTTCCATAATGAATCTTGTACCCCTATCCAGAAGCTTATGATTGGCTAACTGCATATCAACCATTTTGTTTCCCTTCACCCGCCCAAGCCTGATCATCACCGAGGTGGTGATCATATTCAGGACAAGTTTTTGGGCAGTTCCGGACTTCATTCTGGTACTCCCGGTCAGATATTCCGGGCCAACATTGATCTCCACCGGAAAATCAGCATGTTTCGAGGCAAGAGAGTGCGGATTGCAGGTTACCAAACCCGTACCAATGCCGTTTTCCTGAGCATCTTTAAGTCCGCCGACGACATAAGGTGTCTTGCCCGAAGCAGCCAACCCTACAAGAAAATCTGATGAAGAGATCCCGTACTCCAGCAGATCCTTCCAGGCCTGGCCAGGATCGTCCTCTGCGAACTCAACCGCCTTGCGAATAGCCTGGTCACCACCGGCAATCAAGCCGATCACGATTCCATGGTCCACACCAAATGTTGGCGGACATTCGGATGCATCCAGGATGCCCAGCCTGCCGCTGGTACCAGCCCCGACATAAAAGAGTCTCCCTCCCTTCTTCATCCTTTCCAGAATAGCCAAAACAAGCTTTTCAATATTGTCTATCTCCTTTTCTACTGCTCCGGCTACGCTGGCATCCTCATGGTTCATTTCCCTGAGGATGGTCGATACATCCTTGTTTTCCAAGGAGTCGTAGAGTGAATTGGATTCGGTAATGCTCACTTTTGAGAAAGATGGTCTCTTAGGGAAACGTCAAAATTCAATATTTCTTCAAGAACGGCTTCTTTTCCATTATTTTCAATCTGCAACTGACAATAATTTCTCATTTCTTCTTCCGCTAACTGCACCTCCATGATCTTATCGATCTGTTCCCCATCCCTAAATGGATCGCGCTTCATGATCCGTTTTTTTCTTTCATCTTTTGGGGCAAAAACCCCGATCAGCAGATCGAGCTCCTTATACGAACCGGACTCGATCATCAAAGCGGCCTCCTTGACTAGATAGGGGGATCGATGATTGGATCTCACCCAGGTCTTGAAATCCTCGCCGACCCTAGGATGAACGATTTGATTCAACTCCTTTCTCCGGTCAGAATCATTGAAGGCCTTTTGACGAAAGAATTCGGCATTCAGCCTGTTTCCCTCATACGCTTCCTCCCCGAAAGCGGATTTGAGTTCTGAAATGATCGAATCATGATTTTCCATCAACCACCTGGCCCTGGAATCGGCGTCATAAACCGGCACGCTAAGAACTTCGAAAACTTTGGAAACAGTTGATTTGCCTGCTCCTATGCCCCCTGTAATCCCGACGAGAAAAGGTTTTGGATCAAGAGGATCCATTCTTTTTCACAATTACGGTATCAGGTGAAACCCTGAACGGCCTGATATTCTCGGGCAAGCCTTCAAAAAGTACCGGAAGCAAACTATCATTCTTTTTCAAGACCTGTACATTAGCAAACGCCTGTATTGAGTCAAACTTTTCTGCGATCTCATAATCCTCAGGAAGCCTGAACAGGACTTTAACGGAAGAGGTATTGGAAAAATAATCCCGGATCTCTTCGCCCTTACTCAGCAGTTGAAGGGAATACTCTTTCTCAAGCTCGACCCATTGGCCTACCGGAAAGCTAATATTGATCTCCTCGGGAACAACCGTAACCAGATCGGAATGTGGATACTGAACGGAAATGGAGCTGTTGTAATCCTTACTGATCTTCTCCACCGGAAGGACGAGGGTATAATGATCCTGTAGATTGTCTAGCAAAGATTTGGGGCCCGAAAACGACAATGAATCCGGAACGATATTCGTACCGCGTTTCAGGTAAAATCCTTCATCAAAGGGGATCAAGGCCGTATCGAAGGTGATGGGGACTTTTTTGCTTTCCCTGAAATCAAAATTCAACGGAGCTTGTGCGTCAAGGTAATTGACCAACTTCAGATCTTCCAGCCTCGCAGTGATCCGCTCGGAAAAGTTATTGAAGGTGATCACATCGACTTCCGGAAGCCCTTCGGGCTCGAGACGGATCGGATCGATCTGCCAGCCAAAAGTCCAACGTATCAAATCCCAGCCATAACCGGAGACCCTCAAGGGGATCTCATTGGGCGGAGGATCCAAGGGAATCAGAAAGGTGTCATTATAGACAACCTCCATTGGCATGTTGATGTTGGTTTGGTAATCTTTATTCAGGGAGTTCAGTCCCCAGAAAACCAGAGCTGCAACAAAACAAAGCATGAAGACCCTGAGGTTTTTGCTTTTGCCCCAGGACCTTATCAATGAAACCCAGGAATTCTGTTTTTCCTGACTTTCCATCCTTGCTACTTTTCCTCCTTTGTGTTAGCCCTTTTCGTGGATTCCATGGACAGGGCCGAGCGGTCTACTTTGAGTTTGGTACCCCGGTCAACATCGATGATGATCTCGTTTTCCAATAACTCAAAGACCTTTCCATGAACTCCTCCTACGGTCACCACCAGATCACCTTTCTTCACCTCACTTTGGAAGTTCTTGGCATCCTTTTGACGCTTTTGTTGCGGCCTGATCATGAAGAAATAGAAAACAAGGATGATAGCTCCAAAGAAAAGTAGCTGCATCATTCCTCCGCCACCATTGGACTGGAGCAAAACAAATCCCATCAAACTCATGAATTTACTTCCTCCTCAACAGGTGAGTTGACCAATCCTTTCAGCGTCAAGATGGTTTTGCTTGGCTGGGTATTCGCCATGATGGTAACGGTCTTATTTTGATTTCCGGACTTTCCTTTGGAATCGAATCTAACCTTGATCTCTCCGGTTCCATTGGGCTCAATGGGCTCCTTCGGCCATGAAGGCACGGTACAACCGCAGGAGGCTGTAGCATTGGTGATCACCAATGGACCCTCACCGGTGTTTTTAAATGCATAGGTATGTTCAACGACCTCTCCCGGATCTATCTGTCCAAAATCGAAGATCGCCTCATCAAAAGACATGACCGGAAGTGGTCCAACTTCCTCCAAAGTCGCATTGGCCGTTGCAGGAACTTCGATCAGCTTGTTGGCGGAAAGCTCTCCGTTGTCCAACTGCCCGGATTTGCTATCGCAGGAGGCGATCACAAAACCCGAGATGACAAAAAGAACAGCCGCTAGGGCATTTTTACTAAAAACTAACATGATTATTTACTCTTGGATTTAATTTTATTTATCAGATCATCTACGTCTCCCAGGAGTTGTTCAGCCTTATCGCGGGTTTCATTGACCACTTCATTTGCTGCTTCTCTGGCTTCCGAATCCATTTCCTCCGCTTCTTCCAGATATTCGCCCAGTACATCCATGATCCTTTCCCTGTATTTATCCAACAGGAAACTCAAACGATCACGGGTATGAGAACCCTTATCGGGTGCGAATAAAAGACCGGCAGCCGCACCTATTCCGGCTCCGAATAAAAAGGCTAGAAAACCATTTCCTCTGCTAGAC
>JANQHS010000235.1 GCA_028282565.1 Cytophagales bacterium
GGTCCCGGAAGATGGGTTGAAGAATTTTGACCCCAGTCTTCGAGCTAGAATTCCGGCATCGAAGTGTTTATTGATGTTGATAATGCTCCCTATAAGTACGCCGGTCGCCTGATGATTTGAAAGAGCCGCTTCAGCGAATACCAACAGTCCGTTCTTGCTATAGCTCCCAGACAAACCGAAAAGCGATATTTCCCGGCTGTAAAAGTTAAATGCGGAATTCGAAAATCTCTTTCGGATAGGAATATCATATCTGGTCTCTTTCCACTCAAGGTTGAGCTTTAGGTTTTCTCTTTTGGATCTGAAAGAAAGGACACCTCCAAATGACAGCTCTTCTACAGATCTCTTTTTTTGCTTTTCCCTTGTATTTCGGAAGAGTCCTGCATCATAAAAGGATGTGAAGAAGTTTCCATCAGATGAAGTTCTGTGAATGGTAGCATGCCTGCCTTTTCTGGATAGGAAAACTGTGAGATCGAATGGGTTGATTCCAATTGTCGTGGCAATTCCCCTCATTCCGCCATTTTCAAATGCAGAAGAAAAGGGTCGTAATCCAAGCTCAGGGTTTTTAATACTGTAAATGGTTTCCGCACCCTTACCCATTCTAAAACCCGGAGAAAATACCAATCCTTCCCCATATTGAATTGCGAAATCACCTATGCACAATTTTTTGATTCTTTTTCCACCTTCCACAAAGGCATGTGCCGAGAGAAACTGGTAGGGATCTATATGATTGAGAAAAGAAGTGTTTTGGCCTTCGCCCATATCCCTGTCCATCAAGAGCCCCAGGGAATAATGGCCATACTTTCGGTGAAGTGCTCTGAGCCTTGAAGCTGTTTGTGCTCCGCTGAAACCACCCAGATGCTCAGGGATTTTAAACCCTTTTTTGGATTGCCTAAGGGCCTGAAGTCTTATTGCAGCAAAGGAGAGGTCCGGATTGTTGATCTGCTTCAAGGTTCTCTTCCAATCCGGTGGCTTTTTGACGAAGAATTTTTGTGATAGGAGCTTTATAGTTTGATGGTCAAAACCCTCAATAACCTGGAGTTCCAACATACTTTGAATTGGTCTGTTCTCCTTGAGAAAATCGATGAGCAGTTCTTTTTGCGGCTGGTCAAGAAATTCGAGGTTTTGAATTTGAGCATTGCTGATAGAGTTGATTTCCAAACGGTTTTGCATAAAGAAATCCAACTGGTCATAATCAAGATTTTCCGCTTTCAACCCCTGCCAAACCGGGAATTGTTCAATGACCATCTCTTCAGGCATCTTGGTTTGAGAAAGTCCTGTACCTGGTATGAGCAGAACCAGGGTCAGTTGAAGGAATGCTCTAAGAAGCTTCATTCAGTATATATGAGAGAGAAAACGAAGTGGAAGCCCCAAGCAAGGGAGAATACCTCAGTCCGGGCCCAAGAACCCAGCTTTTGGAGCGAATGAGAAAACCGGCCGAATGCGAGCTTTCAACGATGGAAGTTCCACCCATAATCGAAAAGTGCTTCGATAATTTCCAGTCGATGGCCAGCAGAATATTCACCGGTACATCGATTCTCTTTATTGCCTCTACACAAAGTTGAAGGGATTCACTTGTCTGGTAGGCAGTTCCAACACGAATATGCATGGGTAGGACTTCCTCAAAACCACCAAGACGCACCCTTGAAAAAGAAATATTGCTTGCCTGAATTGCAAAGTCCAGTCTGGGGATCGGGTTAACCAGTCCGCCGATATCGATCGAAGGCACCAGCAGGGATCCGTATTCACCCATGCTCAGGCTCAAGAGACTAAGGCGCCCGCCAAACGAAAAATCCGATTTTCCATATGCGCCTCCAATTAAAAGTTGACTTTGCCGGATCCCCGTGA
Organism: Cytophagales bacterium; assembly: GCA_028282565.1. GTDB lineage: Bacteria > Bacteroidota > Bacteroidia > Cytophagales > CCMP332 > JANQHS01. The sequence continues at coordinate 1,846 of JANQHS010000235.1, forward strand.
AGCTTTGGTGTATTGCTGATGCACTGAGTTTTCCAAAGGGAGAGGAGAATATTGCCGTGAAGAACACCGAAGCCAGTTCCGGGACTTCATATGGAATGATGGCTCCTGCAGAAAGACTTTTTTTCTCCGAAAAGTTTAAGGCCCCCGGGTTGTTTAGGGCAGTCCATTCGTCTTTTTGAGTTACGGATGCCCCGGCTTTGGCAAAGGCTTTTGATCCATAATTTTGGGCTTCTGAAGTGGCGATAAAAAAGGCGTGCAATAGGAATATGACCCCAAGGCAGCGGGATTTCATTGAATACATTTTAAAAGGTTAGATCTATATTAATTTACTCCATATTTTGCGGATCGACAATATGCTGAGGCTTCTGATTATCTGCTGTTCGTTTTTGCCATTGTATGCTTTAGGCCAGGCCGGGATCACTCCCTTGAAGCTTAGAACTCATGTTGATTACCGCTATGGCGAGAACGGCGAGCTTAAAACCATGGTCGTGACCGATACTCTGGGCTATGATTCGCTTGTCTTCTCATTCTTTCCAAGTGGTGTTTTAGCAGAGCATGTCGGGTACAAAAAAGGAATGGCCGAGGGCGAACGAACAGAATATTACGAGAACGGGCAGGTATCCAGATTTATGAACTATCGGGCAGGGATACTCCAGGATTCTTTGCTTGAATACTGGCCGAATGGAAACGCATCTTCCGCGATGATCTTTCACAATGGCCTTCCCCATGGTAAGATTTTGATCTTCAATGAAAAGGGTAAGCCTGGCATTGAAGGAAAATTCAAAAACGGCAAAAAAGAAGGTCAATGGTGGATCCGGGATGAAGGATCTGTATTGGAATCTGTCGAGAACTATGCGGATGGATTGGCTGATTCGATCTGGAACCATTATAACATCAACGGAACCCTTCAACTGAGCGAAACCTGGGATAAAGGCAAATTGGTTTCCATATCCAAATGGACCCTTGAGGATGGCAAGAAGCTCAAAGCTGGCAAGCTCAAGAACGGAACCGGCTACCGGCAATTCCTATTTCCCAATGGCGAAGTGTTCAAATACCAGGAATATAGGGACGGTGTTCAGCATGGTGTGGAGGTGACCTATCATGAAAGCGGGTATATGGCAGAATTTGGAGAGGTTTCCGATGGCAAACGGACGGGGATCTGGACGGGGTACTTTTACTCTGGCAAACCATTTTATCAGGTTGCTTATCTCGATGGGGTTGAGCAGGGTCAATATGTAGAATGGCACTCCAATGGTGAGATCGCGAGTGCCGGATTTTTCAAGGAGGGGAAAAAGGAGGGACTTTTCAGGAACTATGATAGCCTCGGACTGATTCAGGAAGAAATCAATTATTTCGGCGATTCCATCCATGGAGAGTATTTTGAATATTTCCCGAACGGCGCTATGGCCACCAGAGGTTCATATAAAAGCGGTTTGGAAGACGGTTTGTGGGTGACCTATTATGAATCCGGGGAGATTTTTTCCGAAGGCTCTTTCGAAGAGGGAGATCCTTCCGGAGCCTGGAAATTCTTCTATAAAAACGGCTCGGTCATGGAAATGGGGAAATACGCGGGGGGATTACAAACAGGAGATTGGGAATCCTATTTGGGTTCAGGGAAGGTTCTTGAGAGGGGTAAATACAATAAAGGGAGGCGAATAGGGTTTTGGGAACAATATGATTCCACGGCGGGTATTGTTTCCCATGCATGGTATTTTGATGATCTTCGCTCGGGTCCGAGAGTGTTAAAGGATCCGGAAGGCAATATCAGGCTTTCTGAGTATTGGACCGATGGAAAACTGGATAGTCTATCAAAATTCAGAGATGTTCATGGGCAATATCATAGCTCAGGTGATGTTCGATCGGGAAATGGTCGATTGGTCCTCTGGCATAAAAATGGAACGGTTTCGGGTGAAGGTGAGCTCATTGATGGAAAACTTGAGGGTACCTGGTTGTTTTTTCATGAGAACAAAATGATGAAAGCAACCGGCCAATTCTCCAATGGGCAGAAAGAAGGGGTCTGGAAATACTATGACAGGGAAGGGAAACTGATGGCCAGGGGAAAATATCTCAAGGGCGAACTCAGGGGAAGATGGGAGTTTTACGGGGCAAATGAAAAAATCGAAGAGGTTGAGATCTTTTAGTCTGGTAGTTGTTTTGATGTCGTTTTTTGGGGCAAATGCTCAACAAAAAGGGAATGACACAACCTTTTCATACTATGAACCGGGCCAGTTGAAATCAAAAGGAATGTTGGTCGATGGGAAAAGGGATGGAATATGGATCAGCTATTATCCTTCTGGGGTGAAGAATGCTTCTGAAGCCTATAAACAGGGCGCCCTGTGGGGGAAATGCATTTATTACTATCCGAGCGGCCGACTCAAGGCCGTGGAAACCTGGATCCATGGCTATCAGGAAGGAGAAGCAAAATACTATTTCGATAACGGGACTCTATACAGGGTTGGGCAATACAAGGATGGCGTTTATGAAGGCGAGTGGATCACCAATCATGAAAATGGGATACTCAGGCAAAAGGGGGCCTATTTTGGAGGGTTACCCGTTGGAAAGTGGTCTTTCTATGATCCCAAGAAAACGCTAATCAAAACGGAGGTTTTTCCCGATCGATATGGTTTAAAATGGGATTCAATTACCGAGGTAAGATATTACTACCCAAATGAGCAAGTGATGCTGGAGGGAAAAATGAAAAATGGAAAAGAAACAGGCGAGTGGATCATCTACAAAAAGAATGGAAAGGTCAAAGAGCGGGTGATCTATTGATTGAACTCCCTTTCAAAAAATCCTGGTAGTTCTCCTAACTCCCGAACCATTTTTTCAATCCAGGCAAATGAGATCCCGATACACTTCTGGGAGTTAGGTTCAAAAAAGAACCGATTTCCTAGGCCTTCGATATTCTGATCGAATGCCATTCCGATCAATCTTCCGTTGTTGTCCATGATCGGCGAACCCGAATTTCCTCCGGTTACTTCCACCTCTGATAAAAATGAGATGACCTCATTTCCGGAAAGCGTGTTCAACCAGGTTTGAACCTTATCGGGAAAGATCGTTCCGTTAAAAGCGGTGATGAGCCCGCTGGCAGTGCAAAAGGGTTCGCTTTGGTCGGTTTCATTCCGGAAGAATTTTCTCACCGTACCCCGGCTGAAACGAAGAGACCCGTTCGCCTCGGGGTAATCGGTTTTTTGTACCAGCTCATCAAATTTTGATTCAAGGGAAGCGATCTGTGCAGAATAGGATTTGATCTGTGGTGCAATATTGATGAAGTAAAAATTGATGACATCATTCACCCATTGATACATGGGGTCTGCCTGTAGCTTTCCGAGCTTAGGGTCCAGCAGGAACCGGTCGAGCAATTCTTTGTCGGTGAATATGGAATTTTCCCATACTTCGTTAGCAAACAGAAATACATCACCATCAAAAGCCAGCTCTATCGCCTTAAAACTCGGGCTGTGAAGAGATGAGGGAATGTCCTCATAGTATTGCATGGCCATCTTAAAGAAGAGCTCTTTTTCCAATCGAAGATCATTGCCGGCATAATAGACTTCGGCTTTTCCTTTCAGAGCCTCTTTCACGGCCTGGAGGTTATTGGATTCATCAGAACTCAAAGCATCCTCCAACGGAGAAAAGCCGAAAACAAGCATGAAGATCTTGGGTGCGGTAAGCCCTTCGTTCAAATAGATCCTGGGAAGGTTATAGTATTCCAAGGAATCGTAAAGACTACTCAGCCGTTCAAAATCCTCAAAGCTATAATCCGGATTAGCTCTGATCGCATTTTGCTCCAGAACATGTTTTTCTTTGATCAATCCCTTTCTCCTGACATTCTTTATCTCATTTTCCTGGAAGACCTTCTCATTTTCAAGGCTGGTCATCAGGCTAAGGGGAAGCCTGGTGTCCGGGTTGAATTCCAGGTAGTCGGAATAAATATTCAACCTCTTTTTTCTGAGTTTCAGCCTGGTTTCCTGTTCATCCAATAGGTTCCTGACTTTCCTTGAATTTGAATTGCGAAAGGTCAGAAACGGGTATCCGGCAACATAGACTTCCTGGTTTCTTGATATTGATCTCCCCACTTCCAGATGGGGGAATTCCTTATAGTCCCGATGGTGAGTGGGTTCGGTTTTATGGATTCGCAGAATACAGAAATCACTGGAATACCTTGGCCATTCCCAATTCGCTTCATGTCCGCCAAGGGTTGCCAATGATTTTGGTGGAGCGGCCACCAGGGTGATCTTTTGAAAGTTGTGGAAGACTTTACCTACTGAGTGTTTCTCAGAAGGATAATAATTCCGAATAAGTCTTTTTTCGATCGGGTCCACTTTTTCATCCAACCACTTTCCCTGTTCTTCCCGGGATAAAACCGAAAGATCCTGACTCTTGACAGGTAGGTCTGCTGTCAATCCTATCAATTCAGGGCCTTCGTTGTTATTTGAAATGAAATAACCCAATTCCGGGTCTATCTTACCCTCTTTTTGGAGAATATTCAGATAGGGTTCCAGGCAATGGTAGTTTGTGAGCAAAAGCCCGTTTTTGGAGATCAGCACACCCGTACAATTCCCATTATCCAGATATACCGTTGAGCGGATCAGCTCGGGATAAATGGTCAAACCTTCCTTTTCCTCAATATCCGCAAGTTGCCTGATCTCCTTGGTCCATTCTTCAGGAACTTCCTCCGGAACCCAAAAACCTTCCTGTGCCTTGAGCTCAAGAGAACCAAGCCCTAAAATGAATAAGAGTATGAATGTCTTTTGAATACTTGTCAAAGCTTACTTAAGGTTTTTAACGCCCCGGCTCCAAATCAATTCCGCCAATATATATCCTTATTGTTCCAAATAGCCGTCTTGTAGAACTGACCATTGAAAAAACCTTCGATCACGGGTCTTCCTCCTTTTTCGACCCACATTTCGTAGTAACGATAAATATCGAGTCCGGGCAACCACGTAGCCCAGAGCTGTTCTCCCTCCTGATTGAATTTCACCATGAACGCCAGATTATTTATGATGCCGACCATATAAATATTGTCGAACTCATCGGTCATGATCCTGTCCGGGAGTTCAAACGGGCTTCCTCCGATGGTTCGAATCCACTGCATGCCGCCTTCTTTTCCGGATTTGCCGAAATAGTACGGGCTGCTCGCACCGATATCCCTTATGATGATGGAATCAGGGAATTTTCTCAATTCCTTTTCCCGAAGGACCATCAGGCTTACAATGGTGGAATCTGAGAATAGGGCCGAGGAATGAACCGATTGTTCAGAGATCTTATTGGAAAAAGTATGTCCAACGATGAATGAAACAAGGCCGAAGAGCAATATCCTGATCGTATCTGACATGGTGATTATGGCTGCTCACCCTTGAAAGTTGCAATTTTTGAGGCTAAAAAAAAAGCCCCGACCTGCGGGGCTTCGTTTTTACCAGATGATCGGCCTTTCTTCTTCGGGCCTGTACATTCCGTCGCCTTCTATTATCTCAAAGGCTTCATAGAATTCAGGAATATTCATCACGACACCATTTACCCTCCATTTTGCAGGGGAGTGGGTATCTGTTTTGATCCTTTGCTCAACGGCTTCCGGTTTGTAATGAGCTCTCCAAACCTGTGCCCAGCTGTAGAAAAATCTTTGCTCGGCACTAAAACCGTCAATATCCTCGGGCTTTCCGTTTCTCTCCCAGTTTTTCTTTAGGGCAGCAAATGCAATGGTAATTCCACCAAAATCCGCGATGTTTTCACCAAGAGTCAATTTTCCGTTCACATGTACTGAATCAAGAACAGTATAGCTATCGTATTGATCTACCAATACCTGTGTTTTGGCATCAAAAGCTTCCCTATCCTTATCTGTCCACCAGCTTGCCAAAGTACCATCTCCACCAAACTGG
>JANQHS010000255.1 GCA_028282565.1 Cytophagales bacterium
CATTTCAATGCTCTTCTCCACCAGTTCATAACCTTCAAATTGAACCTGTCTTCTTCCGACATCAAGTGATCCCAGGATCTGGTAGTTGGGAGAGGTGGAGGTGTGTGTCATATAGGCTTCATGCAGTGATTCCTCAACACCTTTCCTGTAGTTCTGATCAAAAATATGGATCATGGAACCCTGTCTCAACGAAGAGAGTGTTTTGTGGGTCGATTGGGTTGAATAAACCCTGATCTTCACTTTGTCAGGATCGGGGTATTGCTTCAGTTCATTTTTCTTCAGGGATCCGTATTGCTTTCTATAGGATTCTGAAGCGTACTTTTTTGCCAGTTTTTTTGCAACGAACATGGCGGTTCTTTGCATATAGGTGTAGGTGAATCTTGCAAAAGCAAACCAAGCCTCATCCCATAGAAAAATCATATCCGGCTTGATCGCAAGCACCTCCTCCATGACCCGCTCAACATTGTATACCATGCCATCAAAAGTGCAATTGGTCAACAATAGCATTTTAACGGAATCAAGCCTACCGGCATCTTTGAGCTTTAACAGTTTGGCCTTGATATGATCAATGGGAACAGCTCCATACATGGAATACTCCTGAATATGGTAGGAGTCAAGGTATACGGGAAAAGCTCCGGTTAAAACCAGGCCATAGTGATGTGATTTATGACAATCCCGATCGATGAGTACCAGATCCCCGGGCTTAACCAATGCCTGCAGGACAATTTTATTGGCCGTAGAGGTTCCGTTGGTTACAAAATAGGTGTGCTGAGAACCGTATGCCTTTGCTGCCATTTCCTGAGCCTGCTTCATGGTTCCCGTTGGTTGAAGCAGTGAGTCAAGGCCACCGGTGGTTGCCGAGGTCTCAGCCAGAAAAATATTGCGGCCATAAAAATCCCCAAAGTCCCGAATCCATCTGGATTTGAAGACGGAGTTACCCCTGGAGATCGGCATGGCATGAAAAACGCCCGTTGGTTTCTTGCTATACTCTACCAATGCGGAGAAGAAGGGGGTGTTGAATCTTTCCTTTATTCCTCGGATAATACTCAGGTGCAACTCCTGCAGATCCTCGCGCCGATAGAATATCCTCCTGAAGCAATCCAGCATGGTATCATCGATGTCCGAAACAGATTTGTCCGTGACATAGTAAAGATCTATTTCCGGTCTGAAAACCTTGATCACCTTACCCAGGGCAATTCCAAACTCCTCTTCCGAGTTGGCAGCAGGATTGAATTTTTGCACCCCGGTCAAAAATGGTTTGAGTTGCTCAAGATCCTTTTGACTTTTGAATGGTATTCCGTAGCGGATGACGCAAACCTGAATATTGGGATTAAAAAGGAGGGTGATCAGGGCATCCTGAAAAGAGGAAGCCACAACAACCTTATATACAAAATGATCCCTTTTTTCGCTCATGCGAGATAACTTCTCCTTGAGCTCAGCCTCGTTCTCTTCACTGATCTGATCCACAAAAAGGACTTCAAAATAATTGGTCAGCGAATCTCTTTTCTTCTCTTCTTTGGCTTCCTTTTTCCCTTTTTCAGGCTCAGGGGTATTGAGTTCCAGGACTTCAGGGTCGCTCCTGAACTGTTCACTGATCAGGGTCTGAACGGTTTTGGAAACCTCCCTTGAAAAAGGCTGGTACTCTTTGGACTGAAAAAGGTCTTTTAGAAAAAGAAGGTATTCCGTTCCGGGAAAAGCAAAATATCCTTCGATCAGGGAAAGTGTCTCCAAGGCAGCAGACACCTTGGCCCTTGCCTTTCTGGATCTGGGTTGATCCTTCAGATCATTGGCACCTTCTTTGAGATTGGTCCAGACATCTCCTCTGAATTGCGGAAGGTTGAAATAATCCTTAGCCCGAATCGCCTCGGTCCCTTTATTGGTATTGGTATGTATTCCCATCAGTCAGGTAAAACCTTTAATGAAAGACCATTTTTCAGCCTAGCAATATAAGATTTTTCCTCTATGGAGTATCATGGTCGGGTGTTACGTGGTTCTCCGGCGGTGATACGGTAGGGTTTTGCATCACCTCCGTGATCTGGTTCAATCTGGTTGGCTTGATCAACTCACCCAAAGAGTCGAGATAGGGGTTTGGTCTTTGCGGGTCATAAATATCAAATTTTACCTTACGATCCCTGAAACTTTTCAAAGGTTGTCCCAATCTCAGAATTCCCCTTTCACGACTTCTCTTTACCCGCTCCATATCCACCTCTATAGGAATCAATTCCGGACCCGT
>JANQHS010000304.1 GCA_028282565.1 Cytophagales bacterium
GATCAGAAGAAACATTAATCGGGGACGTAACACTCCTCAGGTAAGCAAAAGAATTAGAGCATGAAAAGGATATCGCTTCTTGCATTATTGATCGTTGGACTCTGCTTTGCCGGAATGGCACAGGATTTCCAGATCTCACAATACTATGCAGCCCAGACCTTTTTGAATCCCGCTTTTGCCGGGAACACGGAAATGGCCAGGGTCAATGCAACAGCAAGGCTTCAATGGCCTTCGAATGCTGCGAGGTATAGAACCTATGTTGTAGCCGCAGATCATAATCTGCCTCATTTGAAAAGTGGGGCGGGGGTAATGTTCACGCGGGATGCCGCCGGTTCTGCCTCTCTCGCCAGCAACTATGTGGCGGGAATGTATGCTTATCAGATGAACCTGAACAAGAAGTGGGCGATGAGGACCGGTCTTCAGGTTGGATATTCCTGGCTTTCTATTGACCAGGGGGCTTTGACCTTCAGAGATCAGTTGAATGACAATGGGACCATAGCCGGATCTACCTCCCAGCCGATTCCTTTCAATACCAAGAACTTCTTCGATGTTTCTGCCGGCTTCCTTTGGTTTACCGAGAAAGCCTGGATCGGGACTACTTTCAAGCATTTGAACAGGCCAAACCAGAGTTTGATCACCGGAGAAGAGGGCAATCTGCCCGTTTACCTTTCCGTTCATGGTGGATACCAATTTCCATTGTATCCCGGAGGAAGATACAGGGGTGATGCCAGAACCTCCTATTTCAGCCCGACTTTTAATTATAAGCACCAGGGCAATTTCAACCAGCTTGATTTGGGTGCATACTTTTCCTACGAGTGGTTGGTCCTGGGTTCCTGGTATCGGGGTCTTCCGATCTTCACGGTTGAAGACAATATCACCATCACCAATCATGATGCGCTTGTCTTTCTGGCGGGATTTCATTGGAAAGGCCTGAGTATGGCTTACTCCTACGATATCACCATTTCTAGGTTGAATGTTTTGAATACCGGTGGTGCTCATGAACTTTCGGTGATCTACGAGTTTGAGTATCAGATCAACCCGAAATACAGAAAGCCGCCTCGGAGCAAGCGATCCATTCCTTGTCCGAAATTTTAGAAGACTTCAAGAGCCACCGAAAGGTGGCTTTTTTTGTTTACATATTCACAATTGCTAGGGTCTCTTCAGCCATTTTTCTGTTGAACTCGAAGGTCAGACTTCGGTAATTGACCAGGTCTACTATCGTTCCGATCAGGCAAAGTCCGGCGGTAAAAAAGTAGAGAATTCCCAAGCCCACCTGATTGATGATGAAGCGTTGAAGACCCGCAAATCCAAGGAAACCGATCAGGGTGAGGATGAGGATCATTTGAGCATCTTTCCTTTTAGCAAGGTATAGTGTCGCGAAAGCTTTTTTCTTGTCCGGCGGAAAATCCTTGATGATGCTTCCTACATAATTGAGTTCCTCGATC
>JANQHS010000330.1 GCA_028282565.1 Cytophagales bacterium
TCAGCTCAACGCGCAGAATCCTACTGAGCAAATGATCAGCTACTCATTCGATGATCGGGATTTTGAAACCGTTCTTTTGGAACTCAGCGAGGTGGGCGAATTTGACTTCGCCTTTAATCCTGCGATCATTGATCCCGATGTGCTCTATAGCGGAAAGTATGATTCTGTTCCAATCTCTTTTATTCTTGAGGAGATCTGTACATCTGCCGGCCTTAAATGGCAGTATTCGAACGGAATGCTTCTTGTCAAGGGTAGAAAAAGGGAAAAGGAGAGCCCCGTGAATTCAAGCATTTCAGGCAAGGTTTATCTTGCTGACGGAGGTACGTTCCAGTCGGCAAGCGTAAAGGGATCAGACCTTGATCTTTATGGAGGAACGGATTCTGAAGGAAATTATCGCCTTTTCCTTCCTGTGCCGGAGTATCCTTTGAAGCTCAAAGTGTATTCACCGGGATATCAGGAAAAAACAGTTCATCTCAATTCCAGATATCAAAAATCCTTCTATGTCAAGCTCGTTCCTGATACGGCGGAGAGTTCGGAACAGATCGATGATATCAGAAAGGTTGTTGAGCCTACTTCAGGGTCGGATTCCGCTCTATTGAGAGAGATTACGGACTATTTCCCGGGTAATTTCCTCATTCCGGAACGCCTGGTTGATACCGCTCGGGCTTCGGAATTTGTCCGCGAGCAAAATGCCCAGGCCTCATTGATCGCGGGTTCAGGTACAAATGGGGCCGAAACCGGATTATATGAGAATATGCTCTCAGCAAATCTCCTCACCGGTTATAATGCCGGGATCAAGGGCTTTGAGATCGGAATGTTGAATTTCAATCGCTTTACGGTCACCGGTGTACAGATCGCAATAGCGGGAAATTCCACAGGGGGCAGGTTAGAAGGGGTTCAATGGGCCGGTCTCTATAATCATAATTTGCTTGGAACAACCGGGGGCCAGTTTTCCGGGATCTACAATGAAAGCAGGTTTTTTGTCAAAGGCATGCAATCCTCTCTGGTGAATCAGGTCCAGGGTAAGCTCTACGGCGCCCAGCTGGGAGGGTTGTACAATGTGATTACCGATGACGGATACGGCATGCAGGCGGCCGGTCTTATCAATGTCAGTGAAACAAAGCTTGATGGCGCTCAGTTTTCAGGGGTTTTTAATTCTGCCCAGGAGATCAACGGCGCCCAGATATCAGCGGTCAATAAGGCCCGCTTCCTCAAAGGCGCCCAGATCGGTTTATTGAATGTCAGCAGGCTGAACAACGGATTTCAACTTGGCCTGATCAATGTCGCAGACTCTCTTGACGGAGGTTTTTTTGGCCTTCTGAATTTCATTAGAGGAGGCTACGGATCTATAGAGGTTTCCTACGATGAAGCCAATTTTGCGACCTTACTGGCAAGATCCGGAACCAGGGGTTTTTATACTTCTTTCGGATTGGGTATCCATACCGATCCTGCTCCTGAATGGAATGAGATGGATCTATATAAGCTTTCTGCGGGTGTCGGACGTTTAAACCATATTCTAAAACCCATCGCTATCCAAACGGAGTTGTTCTATTCTGCAACAGGAAGTATAGATCGGTTTTATGGTCATCTGGGAACGGTGAACCTTGCGTTATACATCGAGCTGTTCAAAAGAATAGGGATCAGCGCAGGGCCGAGTTTTAACTTTTTTGCTTCAGATCTTGGGCTGAACAGTTTTGCAATTGTCGACGGTGGTACCGTCAATATCAACGATGCAAGGCCATTGAATCATAATGGTTATGTGCTGTGGACCGAGTTTGACGCGCCATATTTCTACCAGGCCTGGATAGGTGGCAGGGTCGGCATGAGCTGGGTTTTTTAGACAAGAAGCATTGGGGTTTCCGTGTTTCAGATTTAGACCTGAAAACGACAGGTCGCTGATCATCGGTTATGGAGGAATTGGAGAAGCTGAGGTGTGAATAGTCTGCTATCATTTGCCGTTGAGCCGGCTCAGATGGTTTGAACTAAACGTTGGGATCAATTGAGTTTTCCGCTAATAAACCCTGATGACTTCTCCTTTTTGGGAGCCTTTCAATACGGAATCATAAGCCTCAAAAAGAGCATCCATGCTGATGGGGACATGTCCTGGAAAAAATCCCGCATACTTTTGGGCAGAGTCTTCCACTAGCCCGGGGCAGACCACATTTAACCTGATACCCTCAGGGAGTTCATTGCAGGCGGCCAGGACGAAACTGTGCAAGGCCCCATTGACCATGGAAGCAATGCTTGAACCGGGAACGGGACGATCTGCCAGGATTCCTGAAGTAAGCGTGATCGATCCCTGAGGTGACAAAAAGTCTTTTGCGGCCAATACC
>JANQHS010000353.1 GCA_028282565.1 Cytophagales bacterium
ATCGCTTCAAACATTTTGTCGGCTAAATTGGAAAAACTGGTGGAGCATGGAATATTTAAGAAGCGAATGAACAAGGAGAAGAGATCCAAGATCGACTACATCCTTACCAACAGGGGAGAGGCATTAAGGCCAGTTGTTCTGGCCCTTGGGAATTGGGGATTTGAGCATATTTCCGGTGTTAACAATTCAGCTAAGTTCCTGGCCAAGCAATGAGACCACCCGCGCAAAAACCAGGATCAGATCATTCTTTTCTAGCTTAAAAATGCAAGAAGATCGCCACAACACCCCGTCATTTCTCACTTCGCAGGTGATCTCTCCGAGGCGAACAAAAACCTGACGGATGCTGGACCAATCCCCGTTGGGGCCTGCCTTCCTCAATTTTCTTGCAGGTTCTTAAGTATTTGGCAAGAAACATGAGTATTTGGCAGTTCTTAGAGATTTAACTTTCGCTACCCGGGGGTACTTTCCGTCAATGGTTAGATTTGTTTCGGATGAGGCATGCGTTTGAGTCCATTATTGTTCATATCCTTCTCCTTCTATCTTTTGTTTGTACAGGACAGGACCTGAGCAGGTATCCGGCTACCTACCTCACCGAGGAGCATGGATTGCCGAGCAATGAGGTCTACCATTGTATTCAGGGACCGGATGGTTATATGTGGTTCGCAACCTCAAACGGTATCGCGAGGTATGATGGCAAGGAATTCAGGGTTTTCAACCGATCGGATGGACTTCCTTTAAATCAGGTCTTTCGTTTCTATGTACAGTCGGATTCAACCATCGTTGGAGAATGTATGAATGCTCAATATTTCACCATTATGGAAGATTCGATTGAGCCTTTTGAGATCAATGATTCATTATTGAAGTATATTCCCACCTCTTCTTTGTCCATTTCCTTTTACCGTGATGAATTGGGGCAATTTAATTTTGGTACAAGATTCGGGAAGTTTGTTTTTTCCAACGCCGGGGAGTTTTTAGGCGCTGATAGCCGTTGCGGTGAGGGGATTCGATTGCAATTAAATTATGAACTGGTCGGTGATTATGTTTTCTGCTACGGCACTCAAGGGGATAGTTCAGTTTCTAATTTTCGGGTTTTCGATCAGGGCCTCTCAAAAGGCATTACGACCACTTCCTACCCTGAAAAAAATACGGGGCAGAGCCTTTATGGGGTAATGACCGGACCTGAATCTATTGCCATCCATTCCTTTTCCAGGGTTTTTATGGTTGATTCGGGCAAGCTCGATCGTATCATAGAAATTGATGGCCAGATAATCGGAATTCATTGCTATAACAATATCTTGTGGATATGCACAAGAAAAGGAGTTTTTAAGCTCGACCTTGAACATCCGGATGAGCCAATACGCCATTTTTTTGAGAGATATTCAATCACCTCTGTCTATCAATCCTCGGATGGAATTCTATGGATCACCACAACTTCCAAGGGAATCATAAAGATCGATCCCGGACTCCGGGAATTGGTATTTGAGGATCAAATGGATCAAAATATAACCTGCATATTTCCCAAGGAAGGACGTGTGCTAATAGGATATGAAGATGGAACCGCAATCTTGGAGGAGGGGCCTATCAAAATCGGCCTGGTAAAAGTGTTTCGAATAAGTGAAATCCAGAATGAGGTTATAGCTTTTACCCCTGCTCCCTTTTATTATGACCATGAAAATGGTAGAGTTAAGCCCTACCGATTCCTTGGCCAGGATTTTTTTAGATTAGGCATGGTCCATGAATATAGGCTGGGAGACAGTATCTGGTCAATGGCTTCTATAGACGCTATCATGACCATAAAAGTTGATTCTGCCCAGGCGAAGGTTGAACCCATTACGAGATTAAAGGATAGGATTAAAGCGTTTACAGTTTTTAGAGGTGTCATCGTCTATTCGGATCCAAAACAAGTCACCTTTATCAACCTTTATGATCATAAGATTATTGAGAAAATTCCTACCTCGAGTACTGTGATCAAGTTATTTAAATTAGGAGAGGAGTTATGGGGGTTGTCAGAAACTGGGGAGATCATACCGGTTTCGAACAAGACAAGGAGTTTGATCAAACTTCCCTTGAATCAATCCTTATATCGATACAATGATGCCGTGCCGAAAAATGACACACTGGTGGTCGCAACAAATTCCGGAATCTTTTATTGGAAAATTGACCCCGAAAAAGGGAATCATGAACTTCTCCATTTCGATCCTGAAAAGAATGTTCATATCCTACGTTTGGTGTCGGACACACTCTATTATGCCACCGCTCAAAGAGTATTCAAAAGGCGCCTTAGAAATTTGTCAGCCTTGGTTCCATTCGTCCAATTGGAAAGGCTGGTGGCTTCCGGAAGAAGCCACAATCCAAAAAATTCAATTGAATTGACCCATGAAGAAAACGATCTTCAATTTTTGTTAGGCCATAGATCCTATAGAGCGGAACTCCAGGAATACCGCTACCAATTGATCGGCCACGATTCAAGGCCCTTTTTAACCGGGGATCCCCAAATAAACTATTCTTCCCTGAGCCCGGGGTCATATCGATTTGAGTATTCAGCCACCTGTGATGGCATCACCTTTAGCAACACCAAGACCATCGATGTATTTATTGCCCCGCCTTTTTGGATGCGATCGTGGTTTATTATCCTGTTGGTAATCATTTTCCTGGGATCGATCTATTATTTGGTTTGGCTGAGGCTAAAAAAGGTTAGAGAAAAGGCGGATATCCAGAGGACAATCTCAGAATTAAGATCTCAAGCACTAACAGCGCAATTAAATCCCCATCTTGTTTTCAATATATTGAATTCAATTCAGGGAATGGTTTCCAACCAAGACGTTGAGAGGACCAATTTGGGTATATCCCTTTTTGCCAAATTCCTGCGCAAATCCCTAAGTCTTTCCAAGGAAGCTCAGGTAAGCTCTAAAGAAGAGCTCAAAATCGCCCAGCAATATTTTGAGCTTGAGAAGATCAGGTTTCCTGACCAACTAGAGTTCAATACCGCGATCGAAACCGATGCACAATTTGAGCTTCCTCCTTTGATCATCCAGCCTCTGGTTGAAAATGCCATTAAACATGGGCTACTACCTTCCAACGTGGATAGGAAGATTGTGAAACTGGTTGTAAAAGAGGATGGAGAATTCTATCTGATCGAGGTTGTTGACAATGGAATCGGATTCGTTGATGGCCAAGGATCAGGAGATGGTATGAGGATTACCAGACAACGCTTGAAATCCCTGGGAGGGGAGAATGATCTTCTCGTTGTCCAAAAAAGTAACCCTACTATTGTTCAAATAAGAATAAGCAAGAAAAGTTGAAAGCCATTCTAATTGAAGATGAAATTCCGGCCAGAATAACCCTAAAGGGATATCTTGATCGGTATTATCCCTTTATCGAGATAGTAGCTGAGATAGAATCGGTTTCGGAGGCGATGAGTACCCTGAACAAGCTTGAAGCCGATATCCTTTTCGTTGATATCCACTTAAAGGACGGCCTGGCCCTTGAAATTCTGAAGGCGATCGAACCCAGAAAATTCCGGGTGATATTCACCACCGCTTATGAGGACTATTCCATGGAGGCCTTCAAATACAAGGGGTTTGGCTACCTTCTGAAGCCCCTTGACCCTTTGGATTTTAAGGAGATCATGGATCGGGTCATCAACGATATCAATGCAAAAAAGCCTGCCAGGAGAATAATTGAGATTCCCATTCCCAACGGGAAGACCTGGTTGGATGTTGCGGAAATTGTTCGCTGTGAATCCCATTCGAATTATACCACCCTCTTTCGGAA
>JANQHS010000356.1 GCA_028282565.1 Cytophagales bacterium
TCATTTATGAACAATCTGGGACTGGAATTAAAGGCCATAGGAAAATTCAAGGATGCCGTCGAAGTGCTTTACACAGCCCTTGAAATCAAGGAGAAGATCGCTGCCTCGGATCGGTCCACTTCCGCCACCCTGCTCAACATAGGTCTGATCTGGGACCTACTGGGAGAGCCGGAAAAAGCCATGGACTATTATACCAGGAGTCTGGAATTGAAGAGGAGCCTGCAGGACAGTCTAGGTATCTCCCGACTACTATCCAACATCTCCGTCATCGCCAAAAACAATGGAGAGCTTGATGAAGCCATTGACATCATCCGGGAAAGTATGCAATACAACCGGACGGCGAATAATTACAATCAGCATTACATCAACCACCTCAACCTTGGGAACATCTACAGAAATAAAGGCCGCTTTGATTTGTTCATCGCTTATATGGATTCGGCCTACTTCTTTGCTTCAGAGCTTGAGAATCCTCACTATATGAGCGATGTTCATCAAAACCTGGGGACCTATTATTACGAGCAGCAAGAATACGCAATGGCCATAGAGCATCTGAATGAGGCGATCAAGATCCCCGGAGAACATATCAGTGATGTATTGCTCTATGAGATCCATGGCAATCTTGCACAGGCATATCTGGGGCTCAATGATCCCCAACGTGCGTATGCGCATCTTGAGCAAAGCAATCGCTACAGGGATAGCATTTATGTCATCGAACATCAGAAAGCCATACTCGAGGTCAGGGAGAAATACGAATCCGAGAAAAAAGAAAAAGAACTGGCATTGAAAAGCCTGGAACTGGAGCGATCCAATTCCGAAGCCAGAAAAAAGACCATAGCCATACTGATCCTGGTCGGCGGGATACTTGTTGCAGGACTGCTATCGTTGATCGCATTCCGACAACTCCGGGAGCGGCAAAGGCGCAAACTTGCTTTCTCCGAACAACGCCTGCAAACATACCGGGAGGAAATCGACAAACTCCGGCTGAGCATACAATCCCATTTGGACAAGAGCCCGAAAAAGATCGAGTTTGAGATCTCCAAAGATGAGATCAATCAATATCTCATCGATCCGCTTTCGGAGCGCGAGATCGAGATCCTGACAGAGATCGCCGGTGGGAAGACCAATAAGGAGGTTGCGGAAACCACTTTTGTTTCCGAGAACACAGTGAAATTCCATTTAAAGAATATCTACCTCAAACTCGATGTCAAGAACCGTACGGAGGCCATCACCAAGGCCAATGTTTTGAACATCTGGGAGCGCAACTGAGCTCCCTTCTTCCGGATTTTTTCCAAACTACCCGAAAGGGTAGTCACCTAAAAAGCGACTTTCATGACTTTTGAGCCTGTCGTTCGGTCATATCCAAGACCGGTCAACTCAAAAAAAGAATGTTATGAAAATCAAGCTACTCCCCATACTGCTCATAAGCCTAAGCCTTAGACTTTCCGCACAAAGCCCCGGTTCACTGGATCTTTCATTCGATCCGGGAGCCGGAACCAATACCCTGGTAGAATCCATTGCAATTCAAGCCGATGGTAAGATACTCATCGGCGGTCCTTTTAACTCATACGATGGCACCTCGATCAACGGGATCGC
>JANQHS010000400.1 GCA_028282565.1 Cytophagales bacterium
TGCCTATTCATCAAACAGGATTCCCGAAATATCAGATCACCTTTTCCAAATCGACCAGGCCTCCTGCGCAGGTTTTGCCTGGGAAATAGGTCCTTTTGAACTATGGGATTCATTCGGAGTAAAGAAAGGGCTGGAAAAAATGGGAGAGGCGGGGATTCAGGCCGCATCCTGGGTTCGGGAGATGCTGGACGAAGGCCATGATTCCTTTTATAAGGTTGAGGACGGGAAAAGAAAATACTATGACATTGAATCCAAGCAATATAAAGCCATTCCCGGACAGGATGAGTTTATCATTCTGGACAATATCAGGGATGGAAAAAAGGTATGGGGAAACAGCGGTGCGACGATCTTTGATCTTGGTAACGGAATACTCAACCTGGAGTTCCACACCAAAATGAATACCCTTGGTTCCGAGGTAATTCAGGGAATACATAAGGCCATTGACCTGGCCGAAACCCAATATGAAGGGTTGGTGATCGGGAACCAGGGCGCAAACTTTTCAGCAGGAGCCAATCTGGGATTGGTATTCATGTTTGCGATCGAACAGGAATACGATGAGATCGATTTCATGGTGCGCCAATTTCAAAGCACCGTCATGAGATTGAGATACAGCTCCTGCCCTGTGGTCGTAGCACCTCATGGATTGACACTTGGTGGGGGTTGCGAGATGACCATGCATGCTGACAGGGTCCAGGCAGCAGCCGAAACCTATATTGGTTTGGTCGAGCTGGGTGTTGGGGTTATTCCGGCAGGATGTGGCTCCAAGGAAATGGCCTTGCGCGTATCTGACAGCTTCGAGGCAGGAGATGTGCAGCTGAACAACCTACAAAATATGTTTATGAATGTGGCGACAGCCAAAGTGGCGACCTCAGCTCATGAAGCTTTTGATATGCGGATCCTTCAAAAGAAGGACAGGATCTCGATCAACAAAAACCGGCAGATCTTCGATGCAAAAAATCTGGTATTGGGAATGCTGGAGAATGGATACGTCCCCCCATTAAAAAGGAAAAACATCAAAGTACTTGGGAAGGAAGCCATAGCATTGTTCGAAGCCGGGATCAACGGCATGCATATGGCCAGGTACATTTCGGATCATGATGCCAAAGTGGCAAGAAAGCTGGCCTACGTCATGGCTGGTGGAGATCTCTCCTACCCCATGGAAGTCGATGAGGATTACCTGCTGAACCTTGAAAGGGAGGCATTTGTATCATTAACAGGGGAAAAGAAGACCCTGGAAAGAATTCAGGCTGTTTTGAAAACCGGGAGACCAATAAGAAATTAATTATGGATGCATACATCGTAAAAGGTTCAAGAACCGCAATCGGGAAAGCTACAAGGGGCGGGTTTCGATTTACCCGGCCGGATGATCTTGCTGCCAGTGTTATCAAAGCGATCGTCGAAAGCATCGAAGGCTTTGATCCGCTGGATGTGGACGACCTGATCGTTGGGAATGCTGTCCCGGAAGCGGAACAGGGAATGCAGATGGGAAGAATGATTGCCCTACTCAGTCTTCCCATGGAGGTTCCGGGTGTCACCGTGAATCGTTATTGTGGAAGCGGGCTTGAAGCTATTGCCATCGCTTCCCAGAGAATCCACGCAGGCATGGCCGATTGTATTATTGCCGGTGGCACAGAGTCCATGTCCCTTGTGCCGGTGATGGGATTTAAAACAGCGCTCAATTATGAGATCGCGACCAAAACACCAACATACTACACCTCAATGGGCTTAACAGCCGAACAGGTTTCGGAGCAATTCAAGATAGGCCGGGAAGAGCAAGATGAGTTTTCATTCAGCAGTCATGAAAAGGCTTTGGCTGCCATTGAATCGGGAAGGTTTAGTGAGGAAATAATTCCATATACCGTTTCTGAGACCTATGTGAACGAAAAGGGAAAGAAGGCCACGCGCGAATATGTTGTGGACACAGACGAAGGCCCCAGGAAAGGAACTTCCGTTGAGGCGCTTTCCAAACTGAAACCCGTTTTTGCCCAAGGGGGCTCCGTTACAGCCGGTAATTCTTCGCAAACATCTGATGGTGCCGCCTTTGTCGTGTTGATGAGCGAGAAGATGATGAAAAAGTACAACCTTGAACCCAAGGGAAGAATGCTGTCCTATTCAGTGGCAGGAGTAGAGCCCAGGATTATGGGGATTGGCCCCGTAAGCGCAGTTCCAAAAGCACTTGAAAAAAGCGATCAAAAATTGGCGGACATAGATGTCATCGAACTGAATGAAGCGTTTGCGGCGCAGTCTCTTGCGGTGGTCAAGGAATTGGATATAGATCCGTCCAAATTGAATCCCAATGGTGGAGCTATTGCCCTCGGGCATCCCCTGGGCTGTACGGGCGCAAGACTTTCGCTGACCGTTCTACATGAGCTTGAAAAACAGAATAAGAAATTGGGACTTGTCACGGCATGTGTGGGTGGTGGCCAAGGCGTGGCAGGCGTATTCGAAAGACTATAATTATGGAAACCGCAGAAAAAACAACAGCAATAAAAGGTGGGGAATTCCTGATCAAGGAAACCAAAGCCTCCGATATTTTCACTCCCGATCAATGGTCTGAGGAGCAGAAAATGATCAGCGACATGTGCGATGAATTTCTTTCCACCGAAGTGCTTCCCAACCTGGATAGGATCGATGCTTTGGAGGAAGGCCTGATGAGTCAGCTCATGGATAAGGCCGGCCAGCTTGGTCTACTAGCTACGGCTGTTCCCGAAGAGTATCAGGGTTTTGGAAAAGAATTCAACACTTCTTTATTGATCGCTGAAAGAACAGGACAAGGTCACTCGTTCGCGGTTGCGCTTTCCGCCCACACAGGTATCGGCACGCTTCCAATCCTATACTTTGGAACTGAGGAGCAAAAGAAAAAGTATCTTCCAAAACTGGCGTCGGGAGAGTTCAAGGGCTCCTATTGTCTGACTGAACCCGGGTCAGGATCAGATGCCTTGGCGGCAAAAACCAAGGCGGTTCTAAGCGACGACAAAAAGAATTACCTGCTTACCGGACAAAAAATGTGGATCACCAATGCCGGCTTTGCCGATTTGTTCATCGTTTTTGCCAAGGTGGATGGAAAGGATTTCACCGCTTTTATTGTGGAAAAGGGAACGCCCGGACTATCACTTGGCAACGAGGAACATAAAATGGGGATCAAAGGATCATCAACCCGCCAGGTTTTTCTTGAGGATTGTCCTGTACCGGTAGAGAATATGTTGGGCGAAATTGGTCGTGGACATGTAATCGCATTCAATATTCTGAATATTGGGCGAATCAAACTGGCTGCTGCCGTGGTGGGTGGTGCAAAATCCGCGGCAGACCTGACGATAAAATATGCCAACGAAAGAAAGCAGTTTGGAAAATCGATTTCCGAGTTTGGCGCAATTCAGCATAAGATCGCCCAGCAAGCCATTAGGATCTATGCAAGTGAGGCGGCATTGTATCGGGCCGGCCAGGATATCGAAAACATGGAAAACAAATTGCTGGCAGAAGGAAAGAGTTTTTCCGAAGCTCTTCTGGGAGCAGCGGAGGAATTTGCCATCGAATGTGCCATACTCAAAGTTGCCGGCTCCGAAACACTCGATTATGTGGTAGACGAGGGTGTGCAGACATACGGTGGATATGGCTTTTCCGCAGACTTCCCCATGGACCGGGCCTACAGGGACGCAAGGATCAACAGAATATTCGAAGGCACCAATGAGATCAACCGGCTTCTGATCCTTGACATGTTCTTGAAAAGGGCGATGAAAGGACAATTGGACTTGATGACGCCTGCCGCCAATGTTCAAAAAGAGCTCATGGAGATCCCCGATTTTTCGGAAGGAGAAGAGGAATTCCTCGCCCAAGAGAAAAAGTATATCGCAAATGCCAAGAAGGCCGGTTTGATGTGTGCAGGTGCTGCAGCGCAGAAATTCATGGAGAAGCTCGCCGATGAACAGGAGATACTGATGAACCTGGCTGATATGGTGATCAACATCTATGAAGCGGAATCAGCGCTTCTGAGAGCTGAAAAAGCCCATGACTTGAGAGGAGAGGATGCGAGCATTGAACTGGACATCGCCCGTGTTTATCTTCAGGATGCCATGGACAAAATCAACAAAGCGGGCAAAGAGGTGATCAACTCCTTCGCTGAAGGAGACATGCAAAGAATGATGCTGCTCGGAGTGAAAAGATTCACAAAAACTCAGCCTTTCGATGTGATCGGTGCAAGAAAAAGAATCGCCAGCAAAGCGATTTCAGAAAACCAATACCCTATTTAATGAGCAGCTGATCTTCTATAGGAAATGGTGGAATCAGCAACACCAAAATTTTCAGGAAGGCCAACAACACCCATTAGCTTGGATGCTATCTTTAAGATCGCCATATGATGGGTTGTGTGTTCATAAACATACCATAGTTCCCGAAAAAAAGTCGAAGTAAGACTTAAGGGGTCCTGACCATCGCTCAGGATGATCTGTTCTAAAGCAAAATCCTGATCTCTCTTGTCAAGCCTTTCGGTTACTTCACTGATTTCCTGAAGTGCCGCTGGAATCTCGTTTTCCAAAAGGGGGTTTCTTTCCCTTCGGTCATAACAGACACTCGGCTCCTCTTTGGTGGATTTCAGAAGGCAGGTATAGAACTCCAGAATATGTCTTGTGTGCTGCCCGAGAGAAGCCTTGCTGAGCTCTGAAAGCGGTTTTTTAAATTGTTCCTGATTTATCTGCTGTAGGAAAATCCTGAGATCTTCTAGCTGATGAATGCACTTTTGAGGAAGCTCCATACTCGAGCGAATTATTGGAAATCAAAATTACTCGGACAAATGAAACATATTTTGTCCATAATTAGACAATAACGAAGCAATTATAATTTTAGGATTGGATTCATCAAGAAATGTCTATGAGGGTCATCATACTCGGAAATGGAATAACCGGGATCACCTGTGCGAGAACCTTGCGTAAGCATAGTAATTGGGATATTACTGTGATCTCTCAGGAGACAAAATATTTCTGGTCGCGCACGGCTTTGATGTATGTTTTCATGGGAGATATGCGATTCGAAGATACCAAGCCATACGAGGATGGTTTTTGGAAAAAGAATCGGATTCAACTCGTTCAAGATGAGATCCGGAGCATCGATTTCCAAAATTCTGAGCTGATCTCAGGTTCAGGAAAGCGATTTACTTATGATAAACTTTTGATCGCCACGGGTGCAAAACCCAATAAATTCGGATGGGAAGGACAGAACCTGAATGGTGTGACGGGGATGTACAGCTATCAAGATCTCGAAAAAATAGAAGAGCTCTCGATTGAAACAAAAAATGCCTGTATAGTTGGCGGTGGCCTTATCGGTGTGGAGTTGGCAGAAATGCTCAAAACCCGTGGCACCCATGTGACAATGCTCATACGTGAAAGTGGCTATTGGAGGAATGTGCTTCCAAAGGTTGATGCTGAGCTTGTCAGCAATCATATTTCGACTCATGGAATTGAATTGATATTCAACGAAGAACTGGATAGGATCCTTCCGGACGAAAATGGTAGGGTTGGAAAGGTCATTTCAAATACCGGAAGGGAGATTGACTGTCAGTTTGTGGGAATAACCGCAGGGGTCAGTCCAAATATTTCCTTCCTGAAGAATTCTTCATTAAATTCGAATAGGGGCGTTTTGGTCAATGAATTTCTACAGACCAGCGAGAAAAACATCTATGCCGCGGGAGATTGCGCAGAATTTGAAAATCCTGTTCCAGGGAGAGCGAAAATTGAGCAGGTTTGGTATACGGGAAGGCTGCAGGGAGAGTTGGCGGCCTACAATATGCTCGGGGCAATGAAGAAATACAATCCGGGGCCCTGGTATAATTCAGCAAAATTTTTCGAAGTGGAGTATCAAACCTACGGAGTCGTGCTTCCCCGCCCATCAGATCAAATTGAAAGTTTCTTTTTCCAACCTGAACGTGAGAAACTGGTCCATATACAATTTCAAAGGAAGGATCAGCAGGTCATGGGAGCAAATTTCTTCGGGATCAGACAGAGGCATGAAGTATGGGACAGCTGGTTACGTGAGGGCAAGACCCTCGAATTTGTTGTTCACAACTTGGCCCTGGCAAATTTCGATATCGAGTTCACCAGTACTTTTCAGAAGGAACTTGAGAGGCAGTACAGCAATTATGTAACGGAGGCAGCATCATGAAGAGCAATCGTGCCGTCAGATTGGCTGCCTGGATGCTATTTGTTCTTGGGCTGGCCCTTTTCAACGCCTTCTACTTTCTTGGCAACTATGAAGTAGGGCGCCAAACATTTGATGCGCTCGGAAAGTCCGATCCATCATATGACCTGCTTGGCAAGGAGTTTTTTTCCCTTCGGCAAGAGCCCTCCACAGTATTACCATTTGGAATGCTGAAGGATCTTAGCCTTTCGTATGCTCAGGTCGAAGAGAAGCTGATTGAAAGAAACACCTTCTCCCGAAACGAATTGGAGCAAATTGTTGCCCTTTGGAAAAGCGATGAAAAAATCGTCATCGACCTCATGATATTCGGTTCCGGG
>JANQHS010000344.1 GCA_028282565.1 Cytophagales bacterium
CCTTTTTCGACTTTGAGCAGGTGGATCTTATAGGGTTCGGATTGAGAAAAGCTCGGGAGACAAGAATGGAGCAGGAGAAAAGAAAAGGAAGGAACAGGCCTAGAGACTTCCTTTCCTTTTCCCTTCTCCTGCTCCATTCTTATCTCCCGAGCTTTTCTCAATCCGAACTCTATAAGATCCACCTGCTCAAAGTCGAAAAAGGGGTTCAAAAAATATCCTTTTATACACAAGCAGACCAATGGGATGGGCTGATGGAATTCCCCTTCTATTCCAAGCAATTCTATTGGCCCATGCAGCCGGGTGAATTCATCAAAGGCCAAAAGGGATACGACCAGCAGGGAGAACTTCAAAAGCGCAGTGCTAAGCCCGTCAAAAAAATGGAGTATGGATACTATGATCCAGGCAGAAATACCTACTCAGTCCTACCGGCTTTCAGGCCCAGGATCAGCAAGGGTGAGGAGTATTTTTTCAATTCGAAACTGGCCTTTGGAAAGACAACCAAGGACAGCAAGAATGGGGTAAGTATTGAGTTCAATAACCCGGAAAAACTATACTCAACCATTCCGGATCAGTTCCAGGTGGAAAGACCGGAGGTACAATATGAAAGCTGGACAGACCTTCAAAAACAGCTGATCTATTTTTCAACCAGGCCTGAGATCCTGGAAGGAAGGCAACAGGAATTCAGATTATGGGGAATTCAGAATCACCCGCTCCTACCCAAGATCTATGAATCCGGGATATTTAATGAGCTTTTTAAGATCTACGAGGCAAACAGCCAAAGCAGCCGATTGACAGATATTGTCTTCTCCCTGGGCAGGGATGAAAAAAGTCTGACGGACGAAAAAATGTCTGTTGCGGTCTTTGAGAACGGGGTCCTGATCAATCTGACCGGAAAAGAAGGACTCGAAGATCTGATGATGAAAACATCATTAGCATTTAGTAAATACTGGATCTGCAATGAGGTCATGGGAGATCTTTTTTGGGAAAATCCACAAGAGCCCCATAACCCCGGACATCTATGGTTGATCGAGTCGGTCTCGGATTATTTGGCCGTCCTGAATCTTTTGAAATCCAGAGTCTACTCTGACTTTTGGCTCAAGGAAACCATTCTAACCGAGTTGATAGCCGAAACCAGATCGGAGAATCTGGACCTATACGGGCTTGGCATTGACCTGTACAAACAAGGCGAAAGCAGGAAGGGACTTCGCAAGATCATGAAGAACTATGCTTCCTTTTATGATCGCGGCAGTCTGCTTGCCTTTTATCTTGACATTGTTCTTCAGGGCGGAGAGAACAGCGATTATGGAATTATGGATTGGCTCCGGATCTTCAAGAATTTCCATGAAGAGGAGATCGATGCCTCAAAAAATCCCAACCCCTGGGGTGCATTCCTCAAGATGCAAAACAATGAGGTGAAA
>JANQHS010000423.1 GCA_028282565.1 Cytophagales bacterium
TTCATTGGGTACAAGCTCATGGAGGGCATCATAGATCGGTTTAAGATAAGGGTCTATTTTTTCCTTCAGATCCCCCGGAAGAAAACCAAGATTTTCTCCCGCTTCGACTACCGGCCGCGTAATAATGATCTTCTTCACCTGCTTGTTCTTCAGCGCTGACATGGCCAAGGCTACCGAAAGAAAGGTCTTTCCTGTGCCAGCAGGTCCATGCGAAAAGACTATATCGTTTTCTCCAACAAGCCGCACAAACCGGGCTTGGTTTTTGGATTTGGGCTTGATGATCTTACCCCTTGACCCATAAGCGATGATGGTCTCTTCGGGATCTTTAGAACTTCGGGCCTCTGTTTTATCGCCTTTTAGCACGCTCTCAACCTTATCGGATGAGACTTTTCCATACCTGTGGTAATGGTCGATCAGGGCTCCAATAATATCAGAGATCTCAAGGATCTCAGCGCTTGAGCCCTGGATCTTGATCTGATTGCCTCGAGAAACCAGCTTGGACTTGGGGAATGCATTGGCCACTTCCTTGATATTTTGGTTATGCTGACCCAAAAACTCGGGAAGGGAAATGTTTTCTAATGTGATGATCTTTTCTACCAAGGGAAACCTCTGGTTTAATGCCTTATTTGGCTAATTTGGTCACCTCAAAATTACAAACTTTCAAAGGCTTAAATGGCGATTATCACCCTCTTGACCGATTATGGGGAAAAAGACCACTATGTGGCCGCCATTAAATCAAGGATTTTGGAGGGCAACCCAAGAGCTGCCATTGTGGATATCACCCATAATGTTCCTCCGTTCAACATCATTCATGCCTCCCAGGTTCTTAAGTCGATCTATTCTTCCTTCCCGGAGGGCAGTGTTCATTTGGTTGATGTCTATGCTCATGGTCAAAGAAGCATGAGCTCCATTGCTCTAAAGCTGGACGGACATTTTTTTATTGGCCCCAACAATGGTATTTTCTCATTGGTTTCGGAAAAAAACCCGGATATCATTGTTGAACTCTTGGAAACGGATCAGGGTAGAAAGAGCTTTCCGGCGAAGAACATCATGGCCAAGGCTGCACTTGAGCTTTCTCATGGAAAGGAATTGTCTTCATTGGGAAAACATTGTTCGGACTATAAAAAACTGCGGCATCTTGAATTGAAGGTCGGAAAAGGGGAGATCATGGGGAATATCATTCATATCGATTCCTATGGCAATGCCATCTCCAATGTTTCTCGAAAGGCCTTTGAAGAATTATCGAATGTAGATGGTCCCAAGTTCAGAATTGAAGTCGGGAGAGAAACCATAGAACAGGTTGTGGAATCATACGGAGAAGTGCCTGAAGGAGAGATCGCCTGCTTGTTCAATGATCAGGATCTGCTGGAGATCGCTATTTGCGAAGGGGATGCAGCAGCTTTGTTAGGCCTTGAGTATGAGGCC
>JANQHS010000434.1 GCA_028282565.1 Cytophagales bacterium
TTCAACAAAAAATACAAGCGTAACTAGAAGAAAGCTTGCTTTGATTTAAAGGTCTCCCCCCAAAGGGAGACTTTTTTATTTTTGGCCAATGAGGATTACCCTTTTTGATCCTCCCTTCACCCGGGAGGACCTTTTGCCGCTTACATTCACAAGGCCCTGCTCAGAAATCCGGGTGGGTATTTTGACGATCAGGGAAAAGTGGGAATCCTATGTAGGAAATATTCAATCCTGGTATACCGAAGAGTACCTTTCCAGGAAATACCCTTTCCAAGAGATGGAAAGCACTGTTTTCGTAAACGGAACTGTTCTTCCTTCAGGCGAAATTCTAGGTCTGTTGGAAACCCTGGATCAAAACCAGGCACTGGTCCGCGAGGATCAGCTGATCGGTTTTAAAGGAAATCCGAACAATCTGAAAAATGACCGATCATTCGACAAGAAAGAATACTCCGGATCGATCGAACAGGTGAAGAACCTTTGGGATATTTTCGCTCTGAATGGAGAAGAGATCATTGCCGATGTAGAGCGCCTAAAACCTGCCAGAAATTCTATTGATGATCCCTTTACCAACGTTTACGGATATAAAAACCTATATGTCGATCAAAGTGCGGAAGTCAGAGCTTCAATCCTCAACGCGGAAAACGGACCGATCGTCATCGACAAAAACGCTGTCATCCGTGAAGGCTCTGTTCTCTATGGCCCACTATATGTCGGGCAAAACAGCCAGGTGAGCCCTGGCTCGAAGATCAGGGCGAATACTACTATTGGCCCGGGCTGTAAGGTTGGTGGTGAGGTTAACAATGTTGTGTTCTTTGGCTATTCGAACAAGGCACATGACGGTTTTTTAGGGAATTCGGTCATCGGAGAATGGTGCAACCTTGGAGCAGACACCAATAATTCCAATCTGAAAAACAACTATGATGAGGTGAAGCTTTGGAATTCCAGAATGGAAAAATTCCAAAAAACAGGTCGGCAATTCTGTGGCCTGATCATGGGTGACCATTCAAAATGCTCGATCAATACAATGTTCAATACAGGAACGGTCGCGGGTATCGGTGCCAATATTTTCGGTGCAGGATTTCATGCCAACATGATTCCCTCCTTTTCCTGGGGAGGCCCTCAGGGGCGAACCACGTTTCATATCAATCGCTTTTTCCAAACGGCCGAAATTGTTTTTGCCAGAAGGGATATGAAACTGACAGATATCGATCGGGAAATTTTTGAGCACATCTATCAGATCACCGAGAAAAACCGCTCCTGGGAGAAAAAATGAGGTTCAAGGACTTCCCCGGGGCAGAAAAGCAAAAAGCCAATCTTTGGGAGCTTTACCAAAGCGGAAAAGTATCACACGCCCATCTTTTTCATTCCAGGGAAGGTGGGATATCCCTTCCCATGGCCCTTGCATTCGCCACTCTACTGAATTGTGAAAACCCGAAGGATGGAGACAGTTGTGGTGAGTGTTCATCATGCAGGCGAATGGCATCCCTTACCCACCCGGATGTACACTTCTCATTTCCGCTGACCACAACAAATGAGATCAAGAGAACAGATGACCTCAAGTGTGAGAGCTTCCTGGTTCCCTGGAGAGAATTCGTGTTGGAGAATCCCTTTTCATCCTACCAAGGTTGGTCGGAAAAATTTGCAGCCGCGGAAAAGCTGAATAGCCTCAAGAACATGGAGATCATCAAAAGGGAGGCGAAGGAGATCATCCAGTCCCAGGCTTTGACAACCTTTGATGGTAAGCACAAGATATTCATTGTTTGGAGCTCTGAAAGATTGAATGACAGCACCGCGAATACCTTGCTTAAGATCGTGGAAGAACCAACACCCGCAACCATTTTCATTTTTGTTTCATTTCACTTGGAGAACCATCTGAGGACACTGCTCTCCAGGGTTCAGATCCATTCTTTCCCACCTTTGACTTCTACTGAGGTTGCCGGAATCCTATCGCATAACTTTGAGATAGCTGATGACGTAGCGGAAAAGGCATCACTGGTCTCAGGCGGTAGTGTATCGGAGGCATTGCATCTGGCCGGGAGCCCAAATCGCGTCGATTTTGAGGAGATACAGGTTTGGTTTCGCGATTGTTTTTCTTTCGATTTTGCAAGTCTTCAACGATCAGCTGAAGATTTTTCGAGATCAAACGGCCATTACCAAAGGGGATTTTTCAGAGTCGGACTGCGGGTACTCGAAAATTCACTTTCGAGTAGGCGGGCTAAAGACCAGGGTTGGAATGAAGGTCTCAATAATTTTTTTAGCGATTTCTATAATAATGTTGGCCTGGAAAAGTTTGAATCCATCAGAAGGGAAATGGAAGATGGTCTTTATCTATTGGACAGGAATATCCAGCCCAGGCTTCTATTTTTGCAGAAAAGCATACAACTCAATAAGATCCTTAGGAATAAAAATTAATATGAAAAAAATAGCTATTCTCTTCTTGTTCCTGGCCACTTCATGTGGCTTTTCCAAGAACAATAAAAAAGAAACAGTGGTCACCATCAGTACTGAATTTGGGGATATGAAACTGCTCCTGTCTGATGAAACACCCAAACACAAAGAGAATTTTATTAAGCTGGCCAATGAGGGTTTTTTTGATTCCACCACCTTTCATAGGGTAATGCCACAATTCATGATCCAGGGAGGTGATCCAAATAGCAAGGACGAAAATCCAAACAATGATGGTCAGGGTGGCCCAGGTTATACCCTTGATGCCGAGATCAAAAGGGATCTGCTTCATTTCAAAGGAGCCCTGGCAGCGGCCCGAATGCCGGACCAAGTGAATCCGCAGAAAAAATCAAGTGGTTCACAATTCTATATTGTTGAGGGAGTTCAAGTCAAAAGAGAGCAGATGGATCAACTATCAACACAGCGTGGTTGGAGTTATACGGAAGAAGAAATGCAGAAGTATGAAACCATAGGCGGATACCCATGGCTTGATATGGATTATACTGTTTTTGGAACAGTGATCAGCGGTCTGGACCTTGTGCAGGTGATATCCAAGCAGCCGCGAAACAGGGCCAACAGGCCGAATAAGAATGTCTATATGACCGTGACCGTGGAAGAAATGAAAAGGAAAAAGATCGAGAAGGAATTCGATTATACCTTCCCCGTCGAAAAAGAATAACCTTGGCGAAGATCCTTGTTACCGGTTCCAACGGACTGCTCGGACAAAAGCTTCTTGCAGAGTTAAGCAAAAAGGATCATGCCTTTCTGGCCACATCCTTTGGGGCCAACAGGAACACGGAATTAGATCCCGGCGACTACAGGGAAATGGATATTACCTCTCTTGAAATGACAGGTGATATCGTTCGGGGTTTTAATCCCGATTACATCATCAATACCGCTGCAATGACCCAGGTTGATGACTGCGAAAGTCAACAAGAGAAATGTTACAACATCAATGTAAAGGGTGTCGAAAACCTTCTCGCAACCGCTGCCGAGGTGAATGCCAAACTCCTGCATATTTCAACCGATTTCATTTTTGACGGAGAGGCAGGACCATATAGAGAGGATGACAGCCCCAACCCGGTTTCATACTATGGATGGTCCAAACTTGAAGCAGAAAAAAGGATCCTGGAGGATTCCGGGGAACATGCCATCATCAGAACGGTTCTCGTCTATGGCATGGCCGAGAATATGTCCAGGTCGAATATCGTCCTATGGGTAAAGGATTCTCTCGAGGCCGGAAAAGACATCAACGTGGTCAATGATCAATGGAGATCCCCTACCCTGGCTGAAGATCTGGCAAAAGGATGCCTGCTGGCGGTTGAAAAGAATGCAAAAGGCATTTACCATATTTCGGGGGACGAGATCATGACACCTTATGAATTGGCCTTGCGCACAGCCCGGCACTTTGAACTGGATGAAGGTCTTGTCCATGAGACCGATGGCAGCAGGTTTCAGCAGGCGGCCAAAAGGCCACCAAAAACCGGTTTTGATATTTCCAAAGCAAGGAGAGACCTGGGTTATAATCCGGTCCGCTTTGAAAATGGTCTGGATATAACGGCGGACCTCATTTTGAAATTTAAGAGCTAGGGGTTTTTTGGTTTTTCTATTTTAGCCCCTTGGTCCAATGCGATAATATGAAAAAGTACCTTGCAGGCTTTCTCTCACTTTCTTTTTTAATATCCTCCTGCACTCCTAATGTGGCGGGCGAATCGGGTTTCGAAGAGAAGATCAACCTACTGATCGAAAAATCCATCGGCCCCTATCTCGATATAATTGCCAACATCATTTTCTTCCCAATTCCGCTGGGTGGAGATTCCAGCATGCCATTTGTGATCATTTGGCTGATCATCGGTGCGGCATTCTTCACCTACTACATGGGCTTCATTAATTTCAAAGGCTTTGGGCATGCCATCGATATTGTCCGGGGAAGGTATGATGATCCGAACGACCCCGGCGAGGTCAGTCATTTTCAGGCATTGACAGCGGCCCTCTCAGGAACAGTAGGATTAGGCAATATCGCAGGGGTTGCTATTGCGGTATCTCTGGGCGGCCCGGGAGCAACATTCTGGATGATCCTGGCAGGCCTTTTGGGAATGACCTCAAAGTTCGTGGAATGTACACTTGGGGTAAAATACAGAGATGTGCATGAGGACAACACGATCAGCGGTGGCCCCATGTATTATCTGACCAAAGGACTCAAGAAGAAAGGATATGCCACTCTTGGAAAAGTATGCGCCGTGCTCTTTGCGATCTTTTGTATCGGCGGCTCTTTCGGAGGAGGAAACATGGCCCAAATCAATCAGGCTACCGAACAGTTGGTCAATGTGACCGGTGGTGAAGCCAGCTACTTCTTCGGAAGGGAATGGGTATTTGGATTGATCATCGCCGTGGTGGTAGGTTTTATCATTATCGGTGGGATTAAAAGCATCGTTAGGGTAACAGATAAGATCGTTCCCTTTATGGTAGGTGTGTATTTGATCTCGGCGCTGATCATCATTTTTGCAAGGATCACCGACGTCCCCTGGGCGGTATCTTCCATTTTCACAGGGGCGTTTTCCCCGAGTGCTATGTATGGCGGATTTATTGGGGTATTGATCCAGGGATTTCGAAGAGCAGCGTTTTCCAACGAAGCGGGTGTAGGCTCTGCGTCCATTGCACATTCAGCTGCCAAGACCGAAGAGCCTATTTCCGAAGGCATAGTAGCACTGCTCGAACCCTTCATCGATACCGTGGTCGTTTGTACGATGACCGCCTTGGTGATCATCATCACCAACCACGCGAATCCTGAGGTGGTAAACAGTGGATTGACAGGCGTTCAGTTAACAAGTAGCGCATTTGAATCCACACTTTCCTGGTTTCCATATGTTCTTTCCATTGCGGTCATCCTCTTTGGACTATCCACCATGATATCCTGGTCATACTATGGGCTAAAATCCTGGACTTTCCTGTTTGGTGAAAGCAAAGCCATGGACGTGCTTTATAAGGTAATTTTTTGTTCCTTTATTGTAATCGGAGCAGCCTTGAACATGCAGAAAGTCTTTGGATTCAGTGACGCCATGATTTTCGCCATGGCTTTTCCCAATGTGATCGGATTATATATCCTTGCGCCGGAGGTTAAAAATGATCTTCAGGAGTATCTCCAAAAAGTGAAATCGGGCATGATCAAAAAGTTTTGGTAAGCATGTAAATGAACAACATCCGGCGATGGCTGGGATTCCTTTTCTTCGCAAGCGACAAGGAGGTAAGAGGTATCCTCGTCCTTTCAGTCATCCTTCTCATACTTGTATTGACTCGATTCTGGTTTTCAATTCGAGAACCTTACGGTAACGTGCGCATCTCACAAAGGATCATCGAGAACGCCCCCAAAGTAGTTGATGGGAAGGTGAAGAAGAGAAATGAAAAAAAATTCAATCCCCCAGAACGATCGATAGAGCCAAATCGATCTTCTGTTGCGGACTGGATCTCTTTCGGCTTGGATACGGTATTGGCCCAAAGGATCCACAAATTTCAATCGAAAGGGGGAAACTTTGAGAAGCCCTCCGATCTAAAAAAGATCTATGGAATGCCGCTTTGGTTTTATGATTCGATCGAACCCTACCTGGTCATTTCCGAGGACAGGAACATCGTTCCGGAATCTATACAGCCAAATAAAAAATTCGCCTCAGCAAATAAGAAACCACATCCCCTTCCGTCGATCGGTCTTAATGCTGCAGACTCAAGCCAATTGATCAAGATCACCGGCATTGGGCCCGTGAGAGCCCGGGGAATCATCAAATACCGAGAGATCCTTGGAGGATTCTCTCAAAAAACACAGCTACTCGAAGTCTATGGTATTGATTCGACTGTCTACGGATCGATCAAAGACCAGGTGACCATCGACACGAGTATGTATCCGGTCGAAAGGATTGCCATAAACCAGGCAGAATTTAAAACCCTGCTCAGACACCCTTATTTATCCTATGAGCAGGTAAAAGCCCTTGTGAACTTTAGAACTCAGCATAAGATGATCAGTAGATCCGATTTTTTGAAGTTTCCATTTCTTACAGAAGCCCAAAAAACCAAGCTCATCCCCTACCTCCGTTTCAGGTTATCGGCGAGTTAGTAATTGTCTTTAGGCCATTAAAAAATTTAACTCTTAGACATATATTGCTAAATTTCCATTTGCTAAACTGCTATTGTGAATCTGCTTAACCTAAATCTTGAAGAGCGCGATTGGGGTAAGGTGAAAATTTTCACCCTGGTTTCCTTTTTCATTGGGGTGTTCGTAGCATCTCTGGAGATCAGCTCGACCTCTTTATTTCTTGAAAAATTCTCCGAGTCGGAATTGCCCAAAGCTTTCATCGTATCCGGCTCGATCGGAATTCTGATCACTTCCTTCTTTTCGTTCTTGCAATCCAAGCTGAACTACAGGGCTTTGATGAATATCAGTCTGATCTCTCTGATCATTCTGACCATCATTATTCGTTTGAGCTACGGGTATATACATGGTGATAACCTTGTCTATGCGACGTTTGTATTGATGGGTCCCTTCAAGGTGCTGGCTTTTCTTAGTTTCTGGGGAATGGCTAGCCGGGTATTCTCCTTGAGGCAGGGAAAAAGATTGTTTGGGCTAATCGATGCCGGACAGGTATTGGGAGCGATCATCATCGGTTTCTCCACCTCACTGTTGATCCCATTGCTCGGCTCCACATTGAACCTCCTTTATGTGTCTGCAGGAGGTATGTTTCTGGCATTCCTTATCCAGCTTAGGTTGAATAAATTCTCCTCGGATTTTGGCTCAAGCCTAGAGGCATTCCAGGGAGGAAGTAAGCAACAAAGAAAAGAAACCTGGCAAACGCCATATGTCAGGCTCATGGTCCTTTTTGTGATTCTTTCAACCCTCTCGATATTCTTCATTTACAACAATTTCCTGGCCACCACCAAGGCACAATTCCCTGACCCTTCCGAACTCGCGAATTTCATCGGGTTCTTCATCAGTACCATCATGATCTTCTCCTTCCTGTTTAAAACATTTGTTTTCTCCAGGCTGATGCAGACCTATGGATTGAAGGTCGTTTTGCTTGTGCTTCCCGTCATCATTTTGATTCTGACCGTACCCGCAATATTCATTGGTTTGTTGACAGGGACGAGTATTGATTCCAGCGGTGGCATCACCATCTTCTTTTTGTTCATGGCGTTGAGCCAGCTATTTGCGCAGTCACTGAAATACAGTCTGGAAGTTCCTGCCTTCAAGATCCTATATCAGCCTTTGCCCCAGGGAGTCAGGTACGATATACAGGCAAGGATCGACGGCTCCGTAAATGAGGGCGCTGCAGTCTTGTCCGGTGCCATACTACTTGGAATTGGTTTCCTTCCATTTTCTTCGGATCTCTTTTATCTATATGTGCTTGCGGCGGTTGTGGTTACCTGGTTGATAGGCGGAAACAGACTCCATAAAAGATACCGGTATGCATTGGAAAGATCTCTTGCACTTGGAAGAGAATTATTGGGAAAAACAGTCAGGCAGGTTCCCAGGCTTCGCGACCTGTTCGATGATATTATTGAGAACAATGCCAACATGGTTGGCATGATCCTGAACCTTCTAAAAAAGACTGACAAGAGGCTATTTACAGACAAACTCAAATCTGTACTCGAGAGCGGAGCAGAACAGCAGCAGAAGCTGGCTTTGGAGTTTATGAAGTCAGATCACTATGTTGAGCAGAAAAGCTTCCTCGAAACATTGAAAAGGGATTCCTCCTCGGATAAGGGTAAAAATGTGGACTCGGTGCTGAAATGGCTGAAAGAGTTTGAAGCGCAAAACGGAAAGCAACAGATCGAAACACTGTCCAATTCTAAAAACCCCGAAGAAAGAGCCTTGGCGGTACATTTGATAGCCGCTGACGTTGGGCTCGATTTTCATCGCCAGTTTCGGGATCTTCTCAAGGACGTGAACCCCGAAGTGAGGCGCACAGCACTATCTGTTCTTGCAGAAAGGGACTGGCCCGAGTACTGGCCAAGGTTGATAGAAAATCTGGAAGATCCTGAATATCATAGCACAGCATACTCCACCATACTGGAGATCGGGGAGCCGATTCTTGCCTCTCTTGAACAGGTTTTTTATAAGAGCGGCTATTCCTTTGAAATGCTTTCGGAGATCATCAGGATACTCGGCACCATCGGAGGTCCAAAGGCTCATGAATACCTTTTGAAGAAGATCAACTACCCTGACAACAGGGTGGTCAAGCAAGCCCTGATCTCCTTGAGAATGTCGGATTTTAGCGCCGAAGAGCATCAGAAATCCAGGATCAAATCGGCGCTGGAAGAGACGATCGGAAGAGCTCTTTGGTTCGAAGTTGCAAACGAGATTCTCTCAACAGATGAAGATCATCCGCTCTTAAAAGAAGCTGTGGCAAGCGAGTTGGTTGAATCCAGAGAGTTTTTATTTCTGCTCCTCTCGATCCTATATGATCCCGAATCCGTAGCCTATGTTAAGGAAAACCTGGAAGCCGGAAATCCTGAAAGTGCGGATTACGCCATCGAGTTGCTGGACCTGTTCATCGATGAAGACTTGAAAGCCAAGCTATTTCCCTTGCTTGAGGATTTTCCAATCAATATCAAGATCAGACTTCTCGAAACATTTTATCCCGTTGGGCTTGAAGAGACAGAAGATATTCTTTTTAAGGTCCTGGACCTTGACAATAATTATACTCACCGCTGGACCAAGGGCGTGGCTCTTCACTACATCGGAGAAAAGAACAGGACGGAGTATTTCGACAAGGTCACATCATTCGTTTTTCACCCAGATCCCTTTTTCCATGAGCTCGCCACGGCTATAATCGCCGAAAGAGATGAAGAAAAATTCAGAGAAGTGGTTTCCCGCATGGACCCGGAAATGCAACATGACCTCTATCAGGTTGGAATACTGGGCAGAAAGGGCGAGAGGGTCTTAACATTCGATCTTTGCCTGGAATTGTCCTCCCAGCAAGGACTTCAGGAGATTCAGAAAGACAGCCTTCTTGAAATAGCCGAGGCTTTTGCATATAAGAAATACCTGAAGGGTGAAACCATAGAGAGCTTGTCAGGGGGTAATTCCTTCGACCTGATCTATATCCGTAAAGGGACTCTTTTGATCAATGACAAAAAGCAAATATCTCCCATGGTTCTTGGAGAACTTGTAGGGAATGGGATCGATGCCAAGGCAAAAGTGGTTTCGGAAGATACCAGCCTTGTTTTTTTCCTAAGTGGAGAAGAGCTTTATCGTCTGATCGATATGCATCCGAATCTTGTTTATCCGATTTCACAAATGTTGTCCTAGTCTTCATCTTTCTTCCAAACCAAATCCACTTAAAAAACTACCTTTAGCATCATAAATGAAAAAAAGGACAACAATTCAAAGGCAAATCACCCTCAATGTTATCCTCCCCGTTGCAGGTGCCATACTTTTGATTGCAGTTCTCAATTATTTCCGAACACATAACCTTCTCAACGAGTCCGAATCTGCCAAAAATGTATTGATATCAGATTATATCAAAGGCTTGATCAGGTTTCAGGATTATACCCTTCATCTGATCGAAGAAAACCTGAACACCAAACTCAGGGATGTTTCCTTCAACCTGGTTCATGATCGATTCAAAGACACGGAGGATATTGAGCGTGCCGACCTGAAAGGGATTCTCAATGAATTGGATCTGGATGCTAAACTCTGGGCCATTTACATCATTCGAAATGACGGGGTGATCGTCAATACCACCTTTGCTCAGGATTCAGGACTCAACTTTTTTGAGTTCGGTGATCGATTCAAGGATTTCTTCACCAATGAGGTTTTGAAAGACGGAACCTTCAAGACCGATCGTATGGGTGATGAAAAAAACACCAATCGAAAAAGAAAATACTCTTACCAGGCCACCCTGGACAGGAAGTACGTGGTTGAACTTGGGGTTTATTCCGAAGATGCAACACAGTTGGTCCAGGGAATCAAAAATCAGCTCAATGAGATCGCCGTCAATCAATCCAGCGTTGTTTCCGTTGACCTCTTCGTGGGTGATGAAAACCCGCTCTCATTTAATTCAAACAAGGTGATCATGGATCAGAACCTTCCGGTTTTCAAGAGGGCTCTGGATTCAAAAGGCATAGGAAAAACCTATGACAAAAATTCCAACCATGCCTATGAGTTCATCTATTTCGAAAGGGAACAATCCAATCTTTACGGGCACTCGGTAATTCGAATTATTACCGACAGAACAGTGCAGATCAACGTGATCAGAAGGGAACTGATCATGCTCCTTGTGGTATTCGGCGTAACGATGGGCATCCTGCTTTGGTTGATTTACATCCGCTCTCGCCAGATCACCACACCGATTAAGAAGCTGGCCGAGAAGGTAACAAGGATCACCGAAGGAAACCTTAATGAACGTGCTGAGGTCAGAGGAAATAACGAGATCACCACTCTTTCCGAGAAGTTCAACGTCATGCTTGAACGACTTGAGGAGTTTTACAATGAGTTGGAGCAAAAGGTGATGGAACGAACCCAGGAGATCTCCCAGCAAAAAGAAGAGATCGAAGCTCAAAGGGACAATTTGGCAAAAAGCAACCTGGAACTTGAAAAGGCATATAAGGAAATTGAAGAGCACCAGGAAAGGATCACCGATAGTATTCTATATGCGAAGAGAATCCAGAATGTTATCCTTCCATCCAAAGAATATGTAGATAAGGTCCTTCCGAACAGCTTTGTTCTCTACAAGCCTAAAGACATAGTCAGTGGAGATTTTTATTGGCTGGCTGAATACGGTGAAAAGATATGCTTTGCAGCCGTTGATTGTACCGGCCATGGTGTTCCGGGAGCATTTATGTCACTTGTGGGATACAACAGTCTGAATGATGCCCTCAAGGCAAAGGACAACATGTCCGCTGCTGAAATTCTTGAAGAGCTCAACAAAAACGTGATCAGCATTCTCAGACAAAAAGACGATAGCGAAGCCGAGACGGTAAATGATGGAATGGACATCGCCCTATGCGTCTTTGACAAGAAAAGCCTCAAATTGGAATTTTCGGGTGCTTACAGGCCCTTGTATCTTCTACGTGATAGCGAAATTCAGGAATTCAAAGGTGACAAAAAGCCGATCGGTCGCTTTATGGAAGGACAGGGTTTCCGCTTTACAACTCATGAGATCCAACTCAAAAAGGGTGATAGCATTTATATATTCTCCGATGGCTACTGTGACCAATTCGGAGGACCGAGAGGCAAAAAATTTCTTCCCTCCAGATTCAAGGCCACACTCGCAGAGATTTCCGATCAGGAAATTTCTCTTCAAGGTGATCTTCTGGACCAGGCTCTTTTGGAATGGATGGGAGATGACCAGGAGCAGATCGATGATGTCGTGGTCATAGGGCTGGGAATCAGGTAGATTCCACAAGAAATTAGTTTTTTCCAAATCTGCCCCGTTTTCAACAACTTTAATAAATTTACCGTATAGTGGACAACGTGTTGACGGCAGTCTACCAATAAACCATGCCGATATGGCCTCCAAGCCTGATATAAAGTTTTTAAACCTGGCTCCCAAGAAGATAGGAGATCTGGATGTAGCGGAATGGGTTGATCACCTGGTTTCAGGTTTTCAGCTGGTTCTTTCTCAGTCATTGAATACCGAAATCGCCCCGGAATCCGTAGAATCAGTCAGTGAGATCAAGGGATCCGAAAAATCCATCGTCATTTCAATACTGGGCCCGGACTCAAAAATACCGGGTGAACTCTCGAACGCTTTGCAGAATATCAATGTGCTCCTATCTCCTATTGCAGACGCAAAGGAAGAAGCCAAAGCCCTGGATTCTGCCAATTTTGAGTTTTTCGCTCTGTCTGATACCGATGGGGTGATTATCCTGGAGCCGACAGGCTTCAGGGATCTCGGTAAGAACTATTGGTTGAAATTGGTGGACCTAGCTTTTGAGATTTCCAAAGGTTATTCGAAGGCCCTGGATTCGAAAAAAGCCAAGGTATATCTTGCCACGGTGAATCCAAAGGATCGATCTGTCAGGGATGAGGTCAAAAGAGATCTTCAAAGAAGGGGATACACGGTTTTGCCAAAGTCCTCTCTTCCGGGGGATTCCAAAAAAGCCGAAGCGATCATCAAAAAGGATCTTCAGGAAGCCAATCTGAGTATTCATATTCTCGGAAGGGAATATGGAAAGCCGGTAAATGGCATAGCGAAGTCAATCGTAGACCTTCAAAACAGCCTTGCTGCTGACATTTGCAAAAAAGCGAATCCAGGTCTCCAAAGAATTGTATGGCAGTCACCGGATGACATCGTCAAAGACCAGCAACAGAGGGAGTTTCTTGATGATCTGGTGAAAACACCCGAACAACTAACCGGAGCGGAATTTTTGAAAATCCCGATAGAACATTTGAAAACCTTGATGGTAGACGTTTTAAGTGGTCGAGGATATTCGGTCAGCTCGCTTCCCGTCATGCAGCACGTGAAGGGAACACCCGAGCCTATTTCAAAGGAATCGGTCTATGTGGTTTTCGATAACAGTGATAAGAAATGGGCTGAAGAGGTCATCGGCGATCTAAAAAAATCCGGTGTTAGCGTTGGTGCAAGTCAAGTGCTATCTACGGTCTCCTCTTCTATG
This sequence comes from Cytophagales bacterium, assembly GCA_028282565.1. Lineage (GTDB taxonomy): Bacteria > Bacteroidota > Bacteroidia > Cytophagales > CCMP332 > JANQHS01. The sequence continues at coordinate 13,051 of JANQHS010000434.1, forward strand.
GCGTATCATAAGGAATGTCTGGCCAGGTGTAATTCTGTGGTACTGCTTGCTGAAAAGGCAAGCCCTCAATGGGTGGTCGCCAAAATGAAAGACTTTCTCAAAGCTCCTGGTTTTGGTAGAGAAGCGGATTTCTCTTCAAAATCATTTCTTTTTTCAAAGGATCATTCCGATCTGGCCGACCGGGCAAAAAAGGAAGGTTATCAGGTGATTGAAAAAGGCCCCGGGACCGAGTCGAAAATTTTGAAAGAAAAACTTAAAAGTACAGCATGAGCTCTTCGGTAACTTTTAGTACTCAGACTTCCATAGAGGCGGGAAAAAGTTTTAATCCATTTCCCGGATTAAGACCTTTTGGCATCGATGAGAGTCACTTATTCTTCGGAAGAGAAGGTCAAAGTGATGAAGTCCTTGAGAAGCTTTCCGACAATAAATTCGTTGCCGTAATCGGTGCATCCGGTTCTGGTAAATCCTCACTCATGTATTGTGGATTGATCCCGGAACTGTATGGTGGTTTCATCACCGATGCCGGAAGCTCATGGAAAGTGGTGATCTCCAGGCCCGGAGGAGGACCTATTGATAATCTGGCCAAGGCGCTCGTCGAAGCCGATGAAAAAGACCTTACGGAAAAAGAAAGATTCACGAGAGAATCTATTTCCTCGGCCGTACTAAGAAGCAGCTCACTCGGGTTGGTTGATGCCGTTCGACAAATGGATCTGGACGAAGGTGAGAATGTGCTGATCTTTGTAGACCAGTTTGAAGAACTTTTTCGATTCAAAAGAAGCCGCGCAGATTCCTCTACGATCAATGAGTCAGCTGCTTTCGTCAAGCTCCTTCTTGAGGCTATTAACCAATCTGACTTCCCGATCTACGTGGTTATGACCATGAGATCTGACTTCATTGGGGATTGCAGTCAATATCCCGAGTTGACCAAAAAAATCAATGCCAGCCACTATCTGATCCCGCAGATGACCAGGGAGGATTTCCGTCAGGCTATCCTGGGCCCGGTTGCAGTCGGACATGGTGAAATTAGCGATCGGCTGGTCCAGCAGTTATTGAATGATGTAGGAGATAACCCGGATCAGCTTCCCATACTTCAGCATGCGCTCATGCGTACCTGGGATTATTGGATCAAGAACAAGGAAGGGAAAGAGAAAATGGATGTGAGCCATTATGAGGCTATTGGAAGAATGAAGAAAGCCCTTTCCGAGCATGCAAATGAAGCTTTTGATGAGTTAGGAGAAAGTGGCCAGGGAGTTTGTGAGAATCTGTTCAAGACCTTAACGGAAAAGGGAGCCGATGGAAGAGGTATCCGCCACCCGAGTCGGATAGAAGAAATAGCAGAGATAGCAGGAGTAAAGACGGACCAGGTGATCGAGGTGATAGAACACTTTAGATTACCAGGGCGGTCATTCCTGGTTCCGGCTTCTCACATTAAGCTGACGAACGACTCGATCATTGATATTTCTCACGAGAGTCTCATGAGGGTCTGGGACCGACTGATTCAGTGGGTAGATGAAGAGGTAGATTCAGTGCAGTTATACCAACGTCTTTGTGAGGCAGCCGAAATGTACCAAAAAGGAACAGGCAGTCTTTGGAGACCACCGGATCTTCTTCTGGCCCTTAATTGGAAAGAGAAAAGAAAACCCAATCTCACCTGGGCAAAAAGATATAACCCCTCATTTGAGCGGGCTATGGTATTTCTCGAATCCAGCCGTGAGGCCTATGAACTGGAGGAGGCCAACAAAATACTTCAGCAGAAAAGGGAACTTCGAAGAACAAGGACCTTTGCCATGGTCCTGGGTTCAGCGGCCATAGTCGCACTCGGATTGATGATCTTTTCCTGGGCTCAATACAATGAAGCTGACAGGCTGAGAAGGGATGCTGAGAATGCAAGAGAGGAAGCCCTGACCCAAAAAACACTGGCTGAACAATCGGCAAGAGAAGCAGAAGAAGCAAGAGATGAAGCACAAAAAAGTGCGGTAGCAGCCCAAGAAGCAAGGGATGAAGCACAACGGCAAGCGGAAATAGCCCTTGAAGAAAAAAGGAATGCCGAAAATGCCAGGAATTTGGCAGAAGCAAGGCGAGTAGAAGCTGAGAAGGCTTCCGCAGCGGCCATTGCTGCACAAACCGAAGCTGAGGAGAATTTCAAATTGGCCAGCGAACAAACCAAACTGGCAGAAGAAGCAAATGACAGAACTCAAAAGCTTCGCATGAGTTCAATTGCTCGTTCCATGGCGGTGAAATCGCTCCAAATCAACAATGATACCTCCTTAAAGGCACTGGTTGCACAGCAGGCCTATCTTTTCGATTCGGAATATGGTGATCAGGAATTCAATCCTGATGTCTACGCCGGGCTTTATTACGCCAATAAATATCTGAATAAACCCGACTACAATGCCCTGGTAGGTCATGATGACGGGGTAAGATCCATCGTTTTTAACAAAGCCGGAACGATCATGTACACAACCGGTAGCGATGGAAAAGTCCTTCAGTGGGACATGACAAAGCCGGATCACCCGCATCAGCCCATTTGGGAAAACAACATGCTGAACAGATCGCTGGTATTAAGTCCCGACGAAAATCGCCTTGGAGTGATCACAGAGTTTTCAACAATTCAGATCTACAGCCTGCCTCCGGCAGATAGCATAGTCTGGTCTCTGATGAACGAGGATAAAGTTGCCTGGTCGATTGTTTTTGAACCACATCAAAACACCCTTTTGGCATCCTATGATGATGGATCTGTTCTCGAATGGAATCTTGATGACGGGTCTAACAAAGAACTAACCCAGTACGATACAAGATTCATATCACTTGATTTGACACCCGATGCAAGATGGATCGCAGGTGGAACCGAAGAGGGTCAGGTGATTATCTGGGACCGAAATGATCCCTCAAAACCCGCCAAGATCTTTGGAGATATAAGAAATACGATTCATGGGATAAGGTTTAACAATGCCGGAACGATGCTTGCCACCGGAGACCTTGCCGGGAATGTCAGGGTTTGGAAGGTCGGTACATGGGAGCTTCTGGAAGAACTGGAGGGTCACAGTGCACGGGTCCATGATATACAGTTTTCACGAGACGATAAGTATATGGCTACCGGAAGTTTTGATAAATCGATCCTATTATGGTTCACCGATGATTTCACTAAGTCCCCGGCCGTCCTTGACGATCAGGATTCCTGGGTTTGGTCTATAGGATTCAATCCGGACGCCTCAAAGATTTATGCTGGATGTGTCAACAATTTGATCAGGGAGTATTCCTTGGAAATAGATAAGTTGGCAAATGAAATATGTCCAAAAATCGATCGAAATATGTCCGCCAAAGAGTGGAAAAGATTCGTGGCCAAGGATATCCCGGCTGCGAAAACTTGTGATAACTATCCCATAGGTGAATAGAACCAGAAAAATGTCTACCAAGAAGTTCAGCGTACTATTGCTTGCCCTACTCCTGTGCCTAAATGTATTTGGGCAGGAACAGGATTGTGACAAAAAGCTAGACGAAGCCCGAAAACTCTTTGATGCAGGAAAATTGGAAAGAGTGGAATCGACTCTTTCGACTTGCATGGAAGACGGCTTCAACAAAAGTCAAAAAACCGAAGCTTATGAGATCATCATTCTGACACAGCAGTACGATAACAGGCCGGCTGATGCCGAAGAAACTTATCTTCAGCTCTTGGATCATGATCCGGAATACGACGTAAATGAAGCTACTGCACCTATGGAACTGATCCACCTGGCCGAAAAACACCATGCACCTCCACTATGGTCCGCAGGATTGATCTTTGGACCGGTTTTTACCAGCGGTGTGAGAAGAACAAGCTACAGTACAGGTAATTCGCAAACAGAAACAAAGTCTTATAGTACCGATGGGGTGGGATATGTGATTGGTCTGAAGGTAAACCGCTTCATTACCAAAGACATTGAAATTGGAGTCGAGCTTCAATTGATGAGGCAAAGGTTCCTTTCCGAAAGCGATCAATTCGGTTTTGCCAAGATTACCTTTGCTGAAACACAAGACTGGATCCAGCTTCCCATTTTAGGCACCTATGATTTTAGTCATGGGAAATGGGAGCCTTTCGCCAGATTGGGAATTGTTCCGGCTTATATGATCGGTTCCTCTGCAAAAGTTGAGCGAAACAGCGAAGCAGGTCAGTCCCGTTTGGGAGCCGTAACCGGCCCTGATGTGGACATGATCGATCAGAGAAACAGCTTTAACCTCGCCTCGGTGATCGGCGCCGGAATAAAATACAAAATTCCACGTGCCTTTATTATTCTCGAGGCACGGCATTCATGGTATTTTTTGAATCAGGTTGAAACCTCCAAAAGGTATGATAACCCTGAATTGCTATACCAGTATTTTTATGTAGATGACGACTTCAATATAGGCAACCTCCAGATCCTTTTGGGCTTTACCTACTCATTCCACAAAATCAAGAAGACAAAAAAGGAAAAGCAAAGGCATAAGGAAATCAATGAGAACAATGGAGATAAACCCAAAGAAAACTAAGATGAGCAGGACAAGAGATCTAATATCACTGGCCGTTTCAGGGTTTATTATCGTTGCAATGCTTTCTTGTTCCAACAAGGACGATCTTGGAGATGATGCTGCCAATTCCTTCATAAAATATTATGGAAACACTGATCCTGATGAAGGATTTGAGGTATTGCAAACTCCGGAAGGAGGATATGCGCTGTTTGGCACCAGAACCAATGCGGGCTCAGGTAGTGATCTTGCGCTGATCAAAACCGATGAATTTGGCAACCTTCAATGGGAAAAGTATTATGGCGGAAGCCTGGATGACATCGGAAGAGGATTTGATATACTGCCAAATGGCGGCTATGTGATGACCGGTACCTATATGAACAATCCGGATGTTTCCGATCCACTAGCGAACTCTTTGGACGCTTATGTCGTCTGGGTGGATGAACAGGGTAATAGCCCGATCGAGATTCAGATTGACTTTCGCGGCAATAATCCCGGAAGTGTATCAACCAATGATGAAGGTTATGCCATTGTTGCTGACAAGATCAATAATACCGATAACGTATTTATGATCGGATACTGCACCGCCAGAAGAGAAAACGCCAATACAGGTAGTGGCGCACAAAGTAATGTCCTGGGTAAAAAGGACGTACTCCTGGCGAGACTGAACCCTTCGGGCGTGATATTCCAAAATGCCTTTGGTTATGAAGAGGACGACCAGGGATTCGATGCCTTCCAAGCACCTATAGGAAGTTCAAATGAAGGCGACTACTTATTCACAGGATATGTGGAATTCCAGGAGCCCAATTCAAATCAGTTCACGCAGCAGGTTTTGCTTGGAATTTACCCAAGCGATGGGCTTGACAATCTTTCTACGTTTGGTTTCAGAATAAAGCAGGGATTTACAGCATCATTGAACCAGGGCACCTCTTTACACATGATCAGTGACGATGAACTCTACATCACCGGATGGTCGGGAAACACCTCCAGTTCAGACATATTTCTTCTGGCCGGTCCGCTTGCTGGTTTCCTTAGTGATAATATAGAGGTTACACCTTTGACAGAAGGCGGATTAAACAAAGGGTACGGAATGGACTATATCGGCAATGGAGAATTGGTCATTGCCGGGAATACCTCGGTTGCGAGCATAGTTCAGGGAGGAAGTGATCATTATTTATTGAAGGTTAACGCTCAGGGTGAAGTTGATTGGGCCAAAACCTATGGTGGTACCGGTGATGAATCTGCCAACTCGGTCATCGTGACTGGGGATAGGGGCTATGGGATTGTTGGGGTTAGTGATTTTGAGAGTAATGCCTTGGTACATTTCATCAAAACCGACGGACAAGGAGTAGTGGGTAACTAAATTTTTAAGCAAATACTGTATGGGCAACTTTACCATAAAAAATTTAAGGAGGGCGCTTGCATGCGCTCTTTTTATTCTGCCATTTTTTTCTGCGCAAGGGCAGAATGTTGAAATGGTACCTGACACCATTTTCCTATGTAATGATGGTTCATACCAAACGATAGACACTATAAGGGTAATGGAAACCGCAATTGCAGATTTCGCAGCGGAAGGCCCGGTGACCTATAGGTTTGCTCCCCCTGCCGGTTTTGAATTTCAACCCGGTGTTGGTTCGATTACAGCAAATCAGGCAAGCAGTTTTGATTTCAACTTCCTGAATATCCAGTCTTCCTTTGTCGAATTGGTATACACCGCCAACGCCAGCTCAAGCACGGTATTGGATACGCTTTATTTTACAGGACTAATGATCACCGCTACTGCTCCAGGCTCTAGCGGCGATATCGACAGGGTGGCTTCTAGCGGTACCGAAGCAAGCCATGCTTCTAATGGACTTGGAACCAACAGTCATGGTGTTTTGATCAGTAATACAGCCATAACCGTTTCTGCCTCCACAGTGGCAGACATAAGCTGTAACGGGCTAAATGACGGAAGTATCACCGTTAATGCCTCAGGAGGAAGTAACATTAGCATGTATTCGAACGATGGTGGATCAACCTTCGGCGGAAGCAATGTCTTTAGCCCTCTCGGTGCAGGGACCTATGATATTCAGGTGATGGATGACAGCGGCTGTGTAGCCATTGGCCCTACCGATACAATTGTCGATCCGCCGGTCATCACTATTTCAAACGAAACCTTTGTAGACGTTACTTGTAATGGCGCAGCCGATGGGTCAATTACCATTGTAGCTTCTGGGGGAACAGGTGCACTCCAATACTCCATAGACAATGGTACAGGATATCAGGCCTCAGGTTCTTTCACCGGATTGAGTGGCCTGAGCTATGACATCATTGTGCAGGATGCAAATCTGTGCACCACTCTCGGTTCTTCCGGGACTCTGAATGAACCGGCAGCACTTTCGTTCAATGCGTCCGGATTAACTGACCCTACTTGTAATGGCGGTTCGGATGGTCAAATTGTTGTCAATGCAGCAGGGGGTACAGCCCCTTACCAATACTCTATTGATAATGGTTCAACTTTTTCCAGTAGCAATACTTTTTCAGGACTTTCTGCAGGTTCCTATGATCTGGATGTAATCGATGCAAATAGCTGTGCGCTTTCCGGGCCTACGGAAAACCTGACTGACCCTACTGCAATCACGATCACATCTGTCACCCCCACCGCGGTTGTCTGCAATGGTGATGGAGACGGGCAAATCGATTTTGTCGCCAGTGGTGGCACTGGAGGCTTGAGCTACTCCGTAGATGGAGGTTCTACCTATCAGGCCGGAGCCAATTTCTCAGGTCTCGCGCCTGGATCCTATGATCCTGCTGTCAGAGATGCTTCCGGTTGCGAGGTGTTTGACCCTTCAGTAGCCGTAACAGAGCCTTCTGCTCTGGTTATATCATCCGAGATCATCACTGCCGTTTCCTGCAACGCTGGCAGCGACGGTGAGATCGAAATTGTTGCAAGTGGCGGCACCGGAGCCATTGTATACTCCATTGATAATGGCGGTGCTTATCAAGCGGGAAATACCTTCTCGGGCCTTGGTGCAATTGGATACGATATTGAGGTCAGGGATGCAAATCTTTGTGTAACAAATGGGAGTAATGGAACAATTTCACAACCCACCGCCCTGAGCTTTAGCGCCTCAGGACTCACTGACCCGACCTGTAATGGAGGATCTGACGGGCAGATCGTCGTCAATGTCACAGGGGGAACCGGACCATATCTGTATTCCATAGATAATGGATCCACATTTTTCAATTCAAACACTTTTTCGGGCCTATCGGCCGGCTCCTATGATTTGGACGTGATCGATGCAAACTCATGTGCTCTGTCCGGCCCAACAGAAAATTTAAGCGATCCTGCTGCGATATCAATTACCTCTGTTACTCCTACGGATGTCCAGTGTAATGGAGCATCTGACGGAACAATCGTCATAGCTGCAAGTGGAGGA
>JANQHS010000361.1 GCA_028282565.1 Cytophagales bacterium
TCAAGCAGATTGCAATGATCGAGAAATTAGAATCCATAAAGCATAGGTTTGTTGAGGTCAGCGAGTTGATCACCGACCCTGAAGTGATCGGCGATCAGAGTCGCTACATGAAACTCACCAAGGAGTACAAGGATCTGGAAAAAATGGTGCAGGTGTATGATGAGTACAAGCGTGTGGTTGAAGGGATCGAGGAATCAAGAGAGATCCTTGAAAAAGAGAAGGACGATGAGCTGAGAGCCATGGCCAAGGAAGAACTTGAGGAGCTTACACCAAAAAAAGAAAGCATGGAGGAGGAGATCAAATTTCTCCTGATCCCCAAAGATCCCAATGATGACAAAAGTGCGATTCTCGAGATCAGGGCGGGTTCGGGTGGAGATGAAAGCGCAATTTTTGCCGGTGACCTCTTCAGGATGTATGAGCGGTTCGCTCAAAAACAAAACTGGCGTATCAGCATCACTGATTTCAATGAGGGCGATGCAGGAGGATATTCGAAGATCGTCGCCAACGTTAGCGGACCCGGTGCCTATGGCAAGTTAAAATTTGAATCGGGCGTACACAGGGTGCAAAGGGTTCCCGTTACAGAAAGTCAGGGAAGAGTGCATACTTCGGCTGCCTCGGTAGCCGTATTGCCGGAGGTCGATGATGTTGAAGTCGATCTTGACATGAATGATGTGAGGGTAGATCGATTTTGCTCTTCGGGGCCTGGCGGACAGTCTGTGAACACCACTTATTCAGCGGTACGTCTTACCCATGAGCCCACCGGGATCGTGGTCCAATGCCAGGATGAAAAATCCCAGATCAAGAACCTGGAGAAAGCAAAGAAAGAGTTGATGTCCAGGATCATGGCCATCGAAATTGAAAAGCAACAAAAAGAGATCGGAGCACAAAGGAAGTCCATGGTTGGGTCGGGCGACCGTTCCGACAAGATCAGAACATACAATTATCCCCAAGGCAGGGTTACCGATCACAGAATCAACAAGACAGTTTATAATCTTCCGGCCATCGTGAATGGCGACCTTGATGAGTTCATTCAGGAGCTTCAGCTCGCCGAAAATGCCGAAAGGCTGAAAGAGGGAGAAGAGATCTCCTCCTGATCATGAAATATTTCTTAGGATTAGTTCTTGGCCTGCTATTGGTATGGCGATGCACCCCGGAAAATGAGGTGGTCACCACAGACCCGTCGGCAAGCCTGCGTTTTTCCACGGACTCGATCATTTTCGACACGGTCTTCTCGGAAATCAGGAACATCACCAAAAGGTTGAGAGTGTTCAACCCTTCATCAAATGCGGTTATTATATCCGACGTGCTCCTGGCAGGAGGATCAGGGTCGCCATACTCAATTATTGTGAATGGAGATGAAACGGATCATGCCAAGGAAGTGGAGATCAGGGGTGGGGATAGTATCTATGTCCTGATCACGGTCCAGCTTGATGCCGGAGGTCAGAATACTCCGTTTCTGGTTGAGGACTCCATACTGTTTTTCACCAATGGGAACAGGCAAAGGGTCTACCTCAGGTCCTGGGGCCAGGACGCTATCTACTATGAGGATTCCCTGTTGGGTTGTGATATCACCTGGACCAAGGATCTACCCATAGTCATCGTCAATTCGGTTGGGATCGATACCAATTGCGCCCTGACCATAGAACCGGGAACAAGAGTTTATCTGGATAACAATTCCACCTTCTTTGTGTGGGGTACGATCGATGTCAATGGTACCATCGATGAACCCGTCACTTTTTGCGGAACGAGGCTGGAGGAAGAATACGAAAACCAACCTGGTCAATGGGGCAATACGATATTTCAAGCTGGAATTTGGTTGCTCGACCCTTCAAAGAACAATGAGATCGACTGGGCCATTATCAAGAATGGGATCTCGGGAATACAGGTCGGCAATGTCTATGATGTCAACCGGCCCGACGTTACAGTTACAAACACCATCATCAAGAATATGACCCTGGATGGAATAGTGTCCTATGGGGGCACCTGTGTTACTGAAAATGTATTGATCACCAATTGCGGGCGTTATGGTATCGGTGCCTTCCTGGGAGGAACATGGAGGTTAAAACATGTGACCGTAGCTACCTATGGGTTTGACTTCAGCCGGCAGGATGATCCGGGTATGTTTGTGACGGACTGGTTCCCGGACTCGACAGGCATCCCGGGAAACAACGAGATCAACAGGATGGATTTTGAAATGGAAAACAGCATCAGCTGGGGAAATATCCCGGATGAATACATTTCCTCCTTCCTTGATCCTTCGAGCAGTATGCTTGCCGGATTCAATTTCCTGAAGATCACCGATAAGGATCAGGCTGAACTTATGGAATTATTGGGAAATACGGTTTCCTCAAACACAGATACACTACAGTTTGTCGATCCTGAAGAGTATGACTACAGGCTTGATACCCTTTCTCCTGCACAGAACGTTGGAAATCCCAACACCAGCTTCCCTCCCTTTGACCTGAACGGGGAACCCAGGAATGACGGACTGCCCGATATGGGAGCGTATGAAAGGCAGGATGGATGACAGCCCAGGTAGAAATTTCGGTTGGTCCCTTTTCACGAGGTTTTCACCTCATCACCGGGGAAGTTGAATCCTCAATACCGGAGATCAGGGATCTGGGCATCGGAATGCTCCAGGTCTTCATCAAACATACTTCCGCTTCCCTGAGCATTAACGAAAATGCCGATCCCACCGTGAGGCAGGATTTTGAAAGCCATTTCAACAAAATGGTCCCTGAAAATGCCCCTTATTATCGCCACACTTTTGAAGGATCGGATGATATGCCCGCACATATCAAGGCCTCGCTTTTGGGAAGTTCTGTTTTGATCCCAGTTTCCAATGGAAGGCTTAATTTGGGCACATGGCAGGGAATTTACCTTTGCGAACATCGCGACCACGCGGGCAGCAGAAAGCTGGTACTCACGGCCTGGGGGGATTGATCCTCATTTTCCTGTTCATGGTTTCGTCCTGCGATACAGCCAAGGACAAGCCAGAAGGAGAAAGCCCTCGAACCGTCACTCTCAATGCGGAATACTACAATGTCGCCTTCCTGATTATGGATGGGGTCTACAATACGGAGCTGACGGCGCCATTTGATATTTTCCATCATACCCGATTTCGGGATAACATCAGGGCCATGAACGTTTTTACGGTTGCAAAGACCAGCAAGCCGGTAACAACATTTGAAGGGATACGGCTTATTCCGGATCTGAGTTATCTGGAAGATACTCTGCCCCGGATCGATATTTTGGTGGTACCCAGTGCCGAACATCATCTGAATTCCGACCTGGAAGACCGGCAAATGCTCAACTTCGTCAGGCAGATCTCAACTTCGGCGGAATTTATCATCTCGCATTGCGACGGAGCGTTTGTGCTGGCAGAAGCCGGTGTATTGGAGGGAAAGGAATCGACCACCTTTCCCGCCGATATCGAGCTTTACAAGAAAAGATACCCGGATCTAATTGTGCATGATTCGGTACTCTTTGTACATGATGGCCGATTCATCACCTCTGCGGGCGGAGCAAAGTCATTTGAAGCCAGTCTATACCTCGTCGAACATCTTTACGGAAAGAAGGTCGCCGATGAAATCGCCGAAGGCATGGTGATCAACTGGGATCTCCAAGAGATCTCTTATGTCAGGGTCGATCAAAAACAGGAGAGAAATTGAGTCAGCTTCCGCACATCAAGGTTATGGGGGAAAGGAATAGCGGGACCAATTACCTGGATCAACTTCTGGCATTGAATTTCGACTGCAAACTCCTTCCAGGCAGTCCTCACCGAAGGGTTCCGTTGAAGCGTTTTGAGCTGAGCCATGACCTCTATTTTCGTTTTACAAAGCAGTCAAACCTGGGTTGGAAACACTCCATGGCTCCGGATCAGAAGCTGATCGATCGATTTCGCTACCTGGACCAGCTGCTGATCATTTTCATGGTCAAAAACCCATATAGCTTTATCCTATCCCTCTACAAACGACCGTACCAATACATTGGAGAGAAAAAAGATAGCCTGGAAGAGTTCCTTAAAACCGATTGGCGAACAACCGGAAGGGAAAACTGGTCGAGGGATCGATTCGAAAACCCGGTTGAATTATGGAACCTAAAAACACAATCCTACCTCCGGTTTACCAACAGGAATAAAGGGCATTCCATGCTGTTGCGCTATGAGGATCTGATCAGCGAACCAAGGGAAGCGCTGCTAAAAGTTTCTAAAAGAATCCGTCAGGATCTGCTGGAGTTTAAGAATATCCAAAGGTCCACCAAGGAGGATAAGGGCAAAGATTTTGATTACTATCGGCAGTACTATCTCGCTGAAAAATGGCGGGAGGATCTTTCAGCTGCTCAGATTGAGATCATCAACTCGGCGCTCGACCCAAACCTGGTCAAAGAACTTGGATACAGGATTTTAGACCCGGATGAAAAAGAAAGCAATTCCTGAATACCTTTGAGATAACGAATCAAACCTATCCGCTCTGAAGGCTTTCATACCAGACACACTTCCTGATAAAGGGTTCAATATGATCCCTGCCATTCATTCCTTCAGGCAGGAGATCGCGGATATGATGGCCGATTTCTATGAGATGTTCAATTATCCATTTGATCGGGAAAAGGCATTGAAGAACATTCATGAATTCATCTCAGATCCCCAGCTTGGTCGCTTATGGCTGATCCGTGATGGTGAGAATATCATTGGCTATGCCGCACTGAGCTTTGGATTTTCATTTGGATACGGCGGAAAGGATGCCCTGCTGGATGAATTGTACTTCAAAAAGGAATTCAGGGGAAAGGGATATGGGAAGAAGGTCATGGAATTCATCATAGGGGAAGCGAAAAAACTAGAGCTTTCAGGGATCCATCTGGAAGTGGAAAAGAAAAACCATTCAGCCAAGGAACTCTATGGTCAGTTTGGCTTCGAGCCTTCCGATCTGGAATGGCATCACAAGG
>JANQHS010000015.1 GCA_028282565.1 Cytophagales bacterium
CAAGTTCCCTGCCTTCAAATTTGTGCACCTCGATCCAAGGAATGATCTTATCCCCCGGCTCATAATCCTCCAGTATGGCCTCTGCTCCCTTTTCATCAAAATACTTCGACACAAGCTCACTTGCCAGGATCACGGATACGGGCTGATGTGTATAGGGATTATAGGTTTTGACCTTCGAATAGGAGATTTTCTCACCCACAGCCAGAGCGCAGTTCGAGGGAAGTGTCCATGGAGTAGTTGTCCAGGCCAGGAAGAAGACCACCTCGTTTTCATCCTCATAGAATTTTTCGCCTATACCCTCTCGCTTTGCCTTGAATTGGGCAACTATGCTGGTGTCCTTGACCATTTTGTAGGTCCCGGGCATATTTAGCTCATGGGAGCTTAGACCTGTCCCGGCAGCGGGAGAATAGGGTTGAACAGTATAACCCTGATAAAGCAACTCCTTTTCAAAAAGGATCTTCAGGTATGCCCAAAGGCTTTCAACATAGTTTCGATCAAAAGTGATGTAGGGATCGTCCATATCGACCCAATACCCCATTATTCGGGTAAGATCTTCCCATTCCCCCTTGAATTTCATCACCGCCTTCTTGCAGCGTTCATTGTATTCCTCGACAGAAATGCTCTTACCGATATCCTCCTTGGTGATCCCGAGTTCTTTTTCGACCTGAAGTTCTACCGGCAAGCCATGGGTATCCCAGCCTCCTTTTCTTTTGACCTGGAAACCTTTTTGGGTTTTGTAACGACAGAAAATATCCTTGACAGTCCTGGCCATGACGTGGTGGATCCCAGGTGTCCCGTTTGCACTCGGGGGTCCCTCAAAGAAAGTGAACGTTTCTTTTCCTTCCCTTTCCTCGACCGACCGCTCAAAGGTCTTTTCTTTTTCCCACCATCCCAGGACTTCCTGTTCCAAATGGAAAAAGTTGATGTTGGTGTACTCTGGGTATTTCAATCCTTTGATACCTTGAATTTTAAGCCTGCAAAACTAATAATTCTATGCGGAGCTAATCTTCAGTTTCAGAGGAGATCTGTGATTTCCCGACCTCGATCTGCTGAAGATCAATTTCTTCATCTTCCTGCTCGAAATAGAACTCATCATAGTTCTCGATGAGGGGGTGAACGGTTGTAGATTTGATGCCCTTGTCAAAGGTCAAAAGAAGTGTGGGCAGGAAGATCAAATTGATGAGGAGTGCATTGAGCAATGTCAACGAAGTCAGAATGCCCAGAGCTACCGTGCCACCAAAATCGGAAAAGCTGAAAATGATAAATCCGGCAAATAGAACAATAGAGGTGTAGAACATGCTTGACCCCGTTTCCCTTAAACTGATGGTGACAGCTCTGGAAATGAAGTTGTCATGTGTGAGCAATTCCTGCCTGTATTTTGCCAAAAAGTGAATAGAGTCGTCAACACTGATTCCGAAAGCGATGCTGAAGATCAACGCGGTGCTCGGCTTTAGGGGGATCTGAAAGAAACCCATGATGCCTGCGGTGATGATCAGGGGTATGAAATTGGGTATGACTGAGATCAGGATCATTCTAACCGACTGAAAGAGCATGGCCATGATCAGGGCAATCAGGAAAAAGGCGATCACCATGGTTTGCATCAAATTTCTGATAAGATAACTGTTTCCCTTGATGAACAGCAGGGTGGTTCCTGTGATCACCGCGCTCATATCTGTCCCATCGAAGATCTCGTCGATCTTCGGCATAATGATATGCTGGACCAGATTGTCCATTTTCTGAGATCCGAGATCAGCCACACGCAGAGAGATCCTCATTTTTTGTTGTGCCGTATCGGAAAATGCGTTCAACAATTCTTCCCCTTCCCCGGTGTTTTTCAAGTATTTTCTAAGGAACAGTGCATCTCTTCTGGAAGGGAGTACAAAGGTTCCGGGGGTTTCCTTGTAGTATGCGAAATTCACTGCCTTTGTGAATTGGGTCAGTGATACCGGACTCGAAACCCCGGGAAGCGTGACAAGAAACTCCTCAAGCTGATCTGTTTTTTCCAGATTTTTTACATTCTGAACACCTTTTCTTTTTCCCGTGTCTACCACGATTTCCAGTGGCATGATCCCTGCGAATCTGGATTCAAAGAATTCGAGATCCTGAATAATAGAGCTGTTGTTTGGCAGATCATCAACCATAAAGGAGATCGCCTGGATCTTGGTCATTCCATAAATGGAGATCAGCACCGTGATCAGCGTTAGAATATATACGCTTTTCCTGTACTTATGCACCAGTATATCGCAGATCTCAAGGAAGCCATTGATGAATTTGAACCCCAGATGTTTGAGGTGCTTTGGTTTGGGTTTGGGAAGCAGCGAAAAGATCCCGGGTATCAGAATGATCGATACGATAAAGGTTGCCAGAATGTTGATTCCTGCCACCAGGCCGAATTCCTGAAGGATACGGATATTAGTAAAGGCCAGAACCACGAATCCTATGGCAGTGGTGAAATTTGTGATCAGGGTGACGATACCGATCTTCCTGATGATCCTTTCCAAGGCGAGGAATTTTTGTCCATGCCGACTGAATTCCTGGTGAAACTTATTGATCAGGTAAATGGAATTCGGAATCCCGATCACCACAATGATCGGCGGGAGAAGCGCTGTAAGAAGGGTCATTTTATAACCCAAAAGCACGATCGTGCCCATGGTCCAGACTACCACTACCCCAATGATGATCAAGGGAACCGCCACCGCTGTCAGAGACCTGAAGAACAACCATAGGATCAGGGCGCAGACGAGCAACGAGATAGAAAGGAAGAGAACGAATTCCTCCTTGACCCTGTTGGCCACCTCGGAACGAACGTAAGGGATGCCTGCAAAATGAAGTTCGATCCCGGTGACTTCCGCAAATTGATTGGAGGTTTCAGTGATGTCATGGATCAACCTGTCACGGTCACTGGTATGAATGATCTCAGTATCCAGGGTCATGATCAACAAAATCGCCCCGTCCTCGCTAAAAAGCTGTCCTTTATACATTTCAAGGCCCTCAAGAACCTTGAAAAGGCTGTCCAATTGCTCCTGATCATTGATGTCCGCCGGGAATAGAACCTGGCGATCAAATTTCTTTTCCGAGGTGTTTTTGATGAAGCGTTCCACATTGGCGATTGAGATCAGGCCATTGACACCGTGGATCTTTTGAAGCTCATTGGAATAGTACTGAAACCTTTGGAAGGTCTTCAACTCATGGATCTTGTCATCTTCAAAGCCTATGGCAACTACATTCCCGTCCTCGCCGAAGATGTTTTTGAATTCCGTAAAGTAGATCATCTCCGGATCATCTTCCGGAACCACCTGCGAAAAGTCATAGGTCATCTCGAGATCCCTGGCATGGTAGCCCATGAATGCCGTGATCACCGCAAGGACCAGGATCAGAATGACCCTGTATCTAAGGATAAAATGAGACAGCTCTTTCCACATAAAGGCTGCAAAAATAAGTGCTTTTCTATGATTGAATGACGGATTACTTTCAACTCCTTGCCAGGTCTGTGATCATCCGCGGGTCTTTCCATTTTTTTTGTTGAGTTCAAGGTGTAATTTTCTGCAATGAATTGATCAGCCTATGGGAGATCTTAACGTAAAACTCGTCTCGAACCAAAAGGAACTCAATGATTTCACCAAGTACCTCTTAAAGGACCTTCAGGCCCTGGAGTACATGCTTGAAAATGATTGGTTCGAAAAAAGCCCGATCCATTTTGGAGCGGAACAGGAAATGTGCATCATCGATGAACATTACAAACCTGCTCCTGTTGCAATGGATCTGCTCAAGAACCTTGATGATGATCTTTTTACAACTGAGCTGGCCAGGTTTAATATTGAGGCGAATATTCCGCCTCTGGAATTAAAGGGAAGCAATTTTGACAAACTTGAAGAAATCCTGTACGATCTTCTCGACACCGCGCGGGCCGAAGCCAATAAGATCAATTCGGATATCGTTCTTTCCGGCATCCTCCCCACCATTCGAAAATTTGATCTGGATCTTGAAAACCTTACCCCGCTTGATCGGTATCATGCCCTGGTCAAGGCGATCAACAAATTGCGTGGAAAGATCTATGAATTGAGAATATCGGGTGTTGATGAATTGAATATCAAGCATGATTCGGCTATGCTGGAGGCCTGCAATACCAGCTTTCAGGTTCATCTTCAGGTAGCACCAAGTGAATTCGTCAAACTTTATAACATCTCGCAGGTCCTCACAGCGCCTGTGATGGCCATAGCATCCAATTCACCGCTTTTATTTGGAAAAAGGCTGTGGACTGAAACGCGTGTTGCCCTCTTTCAGCAGTCAGTGGATACCCGTATCACCTCCGAACATCTTCGTGATCGAAGCCCCAGAGTGACCTTCGGAGATAGGTGGCTTGAGAAATCGATTGTCGAATTATATAAGGAAGACATCGTGAGATTTAAGGTCATGTTGATGACCAAAGTTGATGAGGATGTTTTCGAAATGATCAAGAAATCCATCACACCCAAGCTCAGGGCGCTGATGATCCATAATTCGACGGTTTATCGTTGGAACAGGCCGTGTTACGGGATCTCACCTTCGGGTAAGCCCCATCTCCGGATTGAGAATCGTGCCTTGCCCGCTGGTCCTTCCATCCTTGATGAGGTAGCGAATTCAGCTTTTTGGATCGGATTGATGGTGGCTTTCGGGGACAAATACAGAGACATAACCAGTCATATTGAGTTTGACGATGCGAAGTCAAACTTTGTCAATGTGGCTAGGGTGGGCATGGACGCCAAGCTCACTTGGTTGAATGGAAAAAAGATCGTTCCCCAGGATTTGATCCTAAAGGATCTACTTCCAATGGCCAAGGAAGGTTTAAGCAAAAAGAAGGTCAAAAAGGAATCCATCGACAGGTTGATGACCGTTATAGAGGAAAGAGCAATGGTGAGGAAGACCGGATCTTCCTGGTTGGTTTCCTCATACGCCAACCTCCTTAAGGCCTCGTCCAGAGAAGAAGCTTCCATTGCCTTGACCGCATCTCTTGTCGAGAGACAGAAAAGTAAACTGCCTGTCCATCAATGGGAAGCTGCGAAGATCAGCGATATCAAGACCTGGCAGCATACATCTCTCATCGCCGAGGAATTCATGACAACCGACCTGTTTACCATTGTGAATGATGATATTCCGGAAATGGTCGCAGAGATCATGGATTGGAAGAAGATCAGATATATGCCTGTCGAAGACGAAAAAGGAAAACTGATCGGGCTCATATCTTCAAGAATGTTACTTCGGTATTTTTGCACGGTTCATCAAAATAAGGACAAGGGCAAATCCAAAAGCGTGAAGGACCTGATGATCAGGGATCCGTTATTTGTGCCTCCCGAAACTCCCGTTTTGGAAGTCATGGAGATCATGAAAAAAAATAAAATCGGATGTTTGCCCGTTGTTAAAAATTCAAAGCTGGTGGGGATTATCACTGAAGAAAACTTTTTGAATCTTACTGCCAGCTTGCTAACCCGTTTAGGTCAAAGCAACAAGAAGAATTGAATCCTGATCGATTAATTGGTAAAGTAGAAGGAGAGTACCCCGGTCCCCTGGTGATCGTTATCGGTGGACTGCATGGGAATGAGAATTCCGGAGTGGAGGCATTGCGCCAGGTTTTTGAGGTCATTGAAAAGGACAGAATCCCGATCATGGGCAAATTCATTGGGCTCAGGGGGAATATTGCGGCTCTTGAGGAAAACCTGAGGTTTATCGATTATGACATGAACCGATGTTGGTATGACCACCATATTCATGCCCTTAAATTCGGTCAGGCGGGTAGAAGCAGCTCGGAGGATGAAGAAGTTCTGGATCTTCTTGAATGGATACAGGCGGAGTCTGTTGGTCGATATACGCAGAAAGTGATGATGGATCTTCATGCCACATCTTCCGAGAACGGGGTTTTTCTGGTAATACCCCAGGAAGAAAAGAACCTGAGCATCCCCAAATCAATGAAAATACCAATCATTTTTGGTCTTGAGAAGAAAATCGGTGGCACCCTGTTGAATTATTTTCCGAATGAACACTTCGTTTCATTCGCCTTTGAAGGTGGGGTTATTGGTTCGGATATAGCCGTAAAACTTCATAGGACTGGTATTTGGGATGTATTGTATGCCAGCGGAAGCATACAGGTAGAGCGGGAGGAAAGGCACCATGATGTAATGGAATACATCAGGAATGACCATATGCCACATCCCGGAAGGGTTTCGGTCCTTTATCGTCATGCTATTAATCGACAGGATAATTTCAAGATGCTGCCCGGATTTTCCAATTTTCAGAAAGTCAAGGCTGGAGAAGTGCTCGCTCAAGACAATACCGGGGAGATCACAAGTCCGTTTGACGGGTTGCTGATCATGCCCTTGTACCAAGATTCGGGAAACGACGGATTCTTTATTGCAGAGGAAATCCTCGATTAACTCGTTTTCAAGCCCGTTTCCGATATTTCCCGATTCAGACAGGTTTTTTCCCGTTTCGTCGGAATCTGATTGCCTAGCTCATCTGTTCGAACCACCTTTGGATCATTGGAGGTCAAATTAAACTAGAATGAAAGTCCTTTTACGCACAAGCTTTTTCCTTTCACTTGCAACTTTTCTGCCCCTTTCTCAGTCATTCAGTCAGAATGACGAGGGGTTTATCTACGGAGAAGTGACTACGGTAGACGATCAGAAATTTAAGGGAGCCCTCAGGTGGGGATCCGAAGAAACCTTCTGGACTGATATTTTTAATTCGCGGAAGGTGGAGAACCCCTACGCTCCCTTATGTAAGTCGGCGGTTTGGCATGATCATGCCATGGCCGAAGAACAGGAAAAGGATAAGGATTATGATTTCATGTATGTCTGGAAAGACAAGGACAAGAACAAGTACGGCTATTATTTCCCTGCAAATATCCACCAGTTTGCAATTCAATTTGGAGATATGAACAGCCTGGAAATGGTGGATCGCTCCACTGTCAAAATTATTTTTAAGGATAACTCCGACCTGGAGGTCGTCGGAGGGTCCAATGACATTGGAGCGAAAATTATTGTGTTGGATGAGGAGCTTGGAGAGGTAGGAATCCGTTGGGACAGGATCGCGAAAGTGGATTTTATGGAAACCCCCAAGAGCCTGGATTCAAAACCCGGAGAACCGCTTTACGGAAGCGTGAAAACAATAAGAGGGGATTTTAAGGGTTTTATTCAATGGGATCATGAGGAATGTCTCAGCGTCGATAAACTCGATGGAAGCAATCGGAATGGTAAGATGAGCATTGAAATGGGGAAGATCAAGAGCATCGAACGTTATGCGCGGGGGGTGAAAGTCACCTTGAATTCAGGCCGGGAGGTTACCCTTGAAAACTCCAACGATGTAAACTCTTCCAATCGAGGTGTAGTGGTCAAGAATGACGAGATCGGCAAGGTATTGATCGAATGGAGCGAATTTGAATCCGCTACGTTCGAGCCTGCACCGAATTCCGGCCCTGCCTACGCAAGCTTCACCAAGCCGGCTCGGCTTCAGGGAACGGTAAGGACCTTTGATGACAGGGACTTTACAGGCATCCTTATCTACGATGTTGATGAGGCCTATGACTATGAGTTATTGGAAGGCAAAGACTACAATATTGAATACAATATCCCATTCAGGAAGATCGACAAAATAGTGCCAAAGAATTATAACTATTCCTTGATCTATCTGAAAAGCGGTGGTGACCTGCTCTTGGGTGATTTGCAGGACGTAAGCGATCGAAATGATGGGATACTGGTTTTGAAATCCCCTGAGGATGAAGAGCCTGTATACATTCCTTGGAAAAAAATCAAGGAAGTGGACTTCAAATAACGGGGTTGCAAACCCTCGTTATTTGATGTTTCTGCTGCTATGACGAATTGGATTTACAATACCCCTAACTACATGAAGGCCGAGAGGTCCCGTGTGGGGGTATGGCTTATTGTGGGGGTGGTTTGTGTTGGTCTGTTTATGGCTGTGGGCTCGTTTCTTGTTGCCGAGAATAAGATCGAGCCCATATACCTTACGGTCTTTTTCTGGATCATCAATGTGATCATACTTATCTGGTTTGGCAACCGCTGGATCTCCAAGTGGCTTGATGTCAAATACCCTTGGGGAGAGTATGTTTCCAAAAGGTTCTTCTCCCAGCTGGCTTTCAGCGGAATCTATTCGCTGGTTATAATTAACCTGACCTATTATCTGTACAGGCTGTTCTTTACCAAGGGGAGTCCTGATTTTGACCAGTACGCCGTAATGAATATTTACGGATTGCTATTTGTTCTTCCCGCTATTTCCATCTCTTTCGGCATCTATTTCATGCAGCAATGGAAGAAGAGCAAACTCCGCGAAGAGCAACTGGAAAAGGAAAGGATCTCTACACAATTGGAATCCCTGAAAAGTCATCTCGATCCCCATTTTCTGTTTAACAACCTCAATATCCTTTCAGGATTGATCGGTAGGGATGAGAAAACCGCCAGGTCATTCCTCGAAAGCTTCTCGGAGGTCTATCGCTATGTGTTGCAATTCAAAAAAGAAGAAATCGTCCCTTTGGAGGATGAGTTGAATTTTCTTGACTCCTATCTGAATCTGCTGAATGTTCGGTTTAAAGATTCGCTGATCGTTCAGAAGGACATAAGCGGAGCTGAAGACTACCATATTCTGCCCCAGGCCCTTCAGATACTGATTGAAAATGTGATCAAGCATAATTCCCTTTCACCTGAAGAACCTCTTCAACTGGAGATCCTAAAGGAGGAGGACCATATCATAATCCGAAACAATATCCAAAGAAAAACAAGCGATGTCCGCTCTTTGGGGACTGGTCTTGAAAATGTGAGAAAGAGGTTGCAATATTTGACGGATAAAGAACTGGAGGTCATGGATATCGAATCTCACTTTATTGTTAAATTACCCCTGGTCAATCTTGAAAAGATATGAGGATTCTCCTTCTGGAGGACGAAGAAATCGCTGCCAACCACCTACTTTCCATTCTTAAGAAAGCCCGCCCCGATTGGGAATTTCTAGGGGTGATCCCCTCGGTGAAAGAAGGCGTGAAGTGGTTTTCGGAAAACGCCGAGCCCGATCTTGTATTCTCGGATATCCAGCTTCAGGATGGTCTGAGTTTTGATGTTTTCAAGGAAGCCGATCTGAAAAGCCCTATCATTTTCACCACTGCTTACGACCAATACGCGATCCGTGCGTTTGAGGTCACGAGCGTCGACTATCTGCTTAAACCCATCCGGGAAACCAAGGTATTGGAAGCTTTGAGCAAGATCGAAAGTCTTGGAGAGCTGGCTAACAAGGAGGGAGGTAAATTTGATGTGAGCCAATTGGTGAATCTGATCAATGACCGTACGGATCATTATAAGTCGAGGTTCTTGGTCAAGGGACCGAACAAGATCGTATCGATCAAAACATCTCAGATCGCTTATTTTCATTCCAAGAACAAACTGACCTATCTGGTGACCCATGGTGATGGAAAATTCCCGGTTGACTACTCTCTCGACGATCTGGATTCAATGTTGGACCCTAAGGACTTTTTTCGTGTCAACCGGGCATACATCATTCGATTGGATGCCGCGTCTGAAATTAAGCCGTATTTCAAGGGAAGGTTGAGGATTCATCTTGATCCTGATCCAGGAGAAGAGGTGATCGTTAGCACTGAGAGAAGTGCACAGTTCAAGTCATGGCTTGATCAATGATCAAACAGTCCCATAAGGGCCTTGGTTCTGGGTGAGGGATAGAAGAAATCAGCCTTTGACAGATCACAGTAAGATTCTTCCATATCTCCTGTAAGTATTGAAGTTATCCCCCGATTGAGGTACTGTAGTCCGTTTAACTCCAAAAAATTGATACGACGCTTAAAGCTGGAGGAAGCATCTTGTTTCTCGTTACGGATGTTGCCGATTTTTGCATGTTCTATTCCCCAGTTGCCGTCAAACTGAGAATATAGAGATTCCAGCTCGGCCATCCTTGATTTGGAAGTGATAAATCCGAAATCCGGGTCTGTGGTCTCGATCATGATCCTTTCCCCGCTATGGTTCAAGAAACTCAGATATACGTGAAACGGTGTTTCCCAGATCTCAGGCTGATAGCCTATTTTGACCAGTAAATAGGAGTAGTAGGCGGTTCCGGAAACACAATTATAGATCCCATGCTCAAAAACATCACCCAGGGGGGTATAGAGTTCGTACTTGGTGAATACTTCTTTGTGGATTTTGCGAAAGAGTTTTTTAAGCGCCTTGGTTTCTTTACCCGATTCATCCCTCACTTTATAAAACCATAGGGATAGCTCGGTCATTTGCTTCTCGGCTTCCATGAAGGTTTCCATATCTGAATTTTCATCGGCTGCCAAGAGGAGGAGGAGGGGATGAACCGTTTTGTTATCCATGAAGGCCTCTATGGATTGCTGCTCAAGCGACGAGTGGTAAAAGGGGTTGTTATTCTTTCCGCCCGCGATTGCCTTCAAGGGAAGTATGATGGTGATCAATATCGTAACCCAGCGCCTCATTGTTAACATTAAGGTAACAAATATAGTAATAAATGGAAACAAAATTCTATGTATGGTATATATTGAATATTAATATGCACTTTATTGAGCATATTATGAACTTGCGTAACATTTAAGTAAAAGTAGACTGTTCTGTATGTGTCGAGCGGAAATGCGCTGGTACGGATTCTGTTGTTATTTTGACTCCATGAGATTTGTATGCATTTTTTTCCTTTCCATTCTCATATTCTCCTGTGCGGGCAATGACCAGTCGGCGTCAAAGGATTCGGGATTGGTTGAAGTAGGTCCAAACAAAAATGGGATCAAGGCCACCTCAAGGTCTAGCTATAAATTGGGTGAGATCGTGATCGTTGTACTGGAGAATACCACTGATTCCACAGCCTATCTCTTTCAACCAAATCATGCCGCAATACAAAAGCAACAGGATACCAATTGGATAGATCTCAGAATTATTCCTTATCCCTGCGGCGCCCCGGGAGCACCTCCGGGCTACCAACCACTGGAATCATATCAGGAAATCGACATTCACTGGGATCAGCGGGAATCCTGGTGTGATGGCAGCGTAGAGGATCCTTTGAATCAGCTGAGGACGAAGGAAGTCAAATCCGGCAAATACAGATGGGTGATCAGAACAAATGACAGCCCGGAAAAAAACCAGGTGGACGATGAGGTCATTTACCTCGAGTTCAGTATAAAATGATCAGCGGAAGTCGGAGTCCAGTTCTCTGAAGATCTTCTGACTAGCAGCTTCATCCGCTTTTTTGCGTTCCAGAAGCTCTTTCTTCGCGACCTCCATAGGATCGGAAGCCTCACCCGTTCGACCCTTGGGTTTGATTGAAAGCAGATGAACACTGGGGTTCTTGTTTTCTCCGAAAACCTTGAAGTCGACCTCAAGGGGGTTATCGGGATCATAATTTCCTCCCATCAATGCTCCAATGGCCAGGTTGGCCATTGTTCCAAGGGATGCAGGCTTGAACTCTGTAGCTACCAGATAATCCATATTTCCTTTAAGTCCATAGCTTCCAAAAAAAGTGAATGGATGACCATCCAACTCCACCCTGAACTCATCAAAGTATATCCTTCCGTTCAGGAATTCTCCACGAGCACTAAAATCGCTTAATCGGTATTCATCTCTTACCCAGTTTGAAAGCCCCGGAATTCTTACCGTTCTTACCATCTCTCTGATCAGGTCAAAATTCCTGATGGACGCATTGTTAAAACTGATCGAACCACCACCTCTCAAACTGTTTTCGATGGGTCTTCCTTCCGGATCCAGGAAGCCATCCACCAGAAATTTGGAATCCGCCGTTCCCGTCATATTCTGGCCGGCAGGGATGCTGGCAAGCGGGGAACCCATAGCCATGAAAAGCGCATGGATATCGATATTATCCAGGCCAAGATCCAGTGAGAATTTCCTTTTTTCTGCACTGCCTTCTTCCATAGTAATATTGCCTTTCACCTGGCCCTGTAGAGCATTGCCAAATATATTCGAAATTCTATTGCTCCCCCTGTCATGCTCAAGCGTCGCCCGGAATCCACTCAAGGGGATACCGTTGAATCGGACCGTGTTCGCATTCCCTGAAACCTTGAGTATCAGGTCTCCACTTTTTGCCTCCTCCTGACCTGGAGTTGAAGGTCCGTGTTGCTGGGGTTTTTTGGACCTGGAGGTCCTAAATTCGTCCAGATCCAGGTATTGTGAATTGGCGGTTATGTCTCCACGAAGGTCTTTTCCCTCCAGCAAGTAGCCCAAAAAGCCCTTGAGGTTTCCGCCGATCAGAAAATCCGAGTTTCCAATAGAACCCTTGATCGAATTCAATCTTAATATTCCCGGTTTTATCGAAATATTTCCGGATTGCAGCATCAGTGGTTTCTGAAGTCTTGAACTCTTTAACTTGATATTCGAAAGGTCGATTTTTCCGGACAAGGAAACCTGCTGATATTCCTCATTTTTGATATCATCATATTCTCCCTTTCCGTTGATGCGGGTACTGATCAATCCGGAGATCTCATTTTCCCGATGCGGGACAAGCTGGTTTAATGTGCCCAGGTCTATTTCGCCTACGATGTTCAGATCAAAGATCAACCTGTCATAATCGATCAGGCTGCCATTGATCTCAAGGGATTCTCCTCCATGTGTGAATCCGAAGTTTGGTAATTCAAAACGAAAACTCGAAGGTTGATCATCCTGAGATCTGAGCCTGGAGATCATGTTTATCTTTTCGATCCCGCCCTGTATTTCTGAAGAATTTGCATACCCATCCTTCATTTCAACATTTACATCCATTTCAGGAATCCTTCCCTTTGAGAATTGCCCTTTTGCAAAGCCGGAAATGACCAGTTCACCATCAATATCAACGCCTTCGACAGGGTAAAAACTCTTCAATTGAGAAATATGGAAGCGGGAATCAACAGATATGTCCAGGCGCAGAATCGAATCGGATTCTATGAGTCCTTTGAAATCTATGGGGTCATCTCCGGCGAGCATGTGGAACTCCTTGGAATTGATCTGCAGTTTGTCTCCGGATCTATTGATCTCAAGATCGATGTTGATCTCTGAAAATGGGGACTCAAGTTCAGGTGCATTGATTTGTCCATCCTCAATTTTAATTCCGGCAGACCATTGCGGATGCGAGCCTTGTGCAATAGAACCATTGAATTTCCCGTGCAGGCTTGCCAGGCCACTGCACTCCGACTCTCCTTTGGAGATCATGGGAAGTATGGAAACCATCTCTCCCAATGCCAATTCCTCATTGCCAAATTCAAACTCGACATTCCCTTCCTTCATTTTTCCCTTGATATCAACTTTCAATTCGTCAATTTGAACCCTCCCTTCATCGATCGAGTAACCTTCAGCGCTGGAAAAGCCTACTTCAGGTATGTGAAGACTTAACGCCGACCTATTGATCCATGTGCGTCCGTTTTTCTGAAAGCTTATGTCAGCAATGTCGATAGTCCAGCTTTGTTCATCCATGCTGCCCTTGATCTTGACATCAGCCCCTCTGATCCGGAGCTTCGTTTTTGCGGGCTCATCGATAATATCGAGACTGCCGCTCTCCATTTCCAATTCGATGAAAAGTGGTTCGGGAGGTTCATGGCTTGTCGCTTTTCCCGGCTTTTCTGTGGCCTTTTCCTTGAAGGCCAGGATATCCCAGTTCGGAGGCAGACCCTTCCTTTGGTGCAAATGCAAGCTGGGAGCGTAGAGCATGATCTTTTTTACCGGTGGGGTTTCTCCCGAGAGCAACTTCCAGGTGGAAAGAACAACCCTCGCTGACCGTGCATAGAGGATTGTATCATCCCTTTGCTGCTCTTTTCCCCTTAGCAGAATTTCGCCAAAACCCGCAGAGAGATGGGGAAAATTCCTCAGCGCGGAGAGCTCAAAAGATTCCCTGTCAAAAGACCATTCGCTTGCCAGGGAGGCGTCCAGTTCGTCCTCCACCATTTCCAGGATCTTTTCCTGTAGCATCATTGGCACCAACAGCAGGCATAGGAAAAAGAGAAATACAATTGCCCCTGTGGCAATCAGAAGTTTTTTCATTTGGATCGCTTAGGAAGAAAGACCTGTTCAATTCCTTTGCCAATTTAAAAAATGCAGGTTTTTTTGTCTTCAGCAAATTTTGGATCATGTATGATTTCAAAGCGATAGACTTCAGACAACTCACTCCTGAGCAAATGCTTGAGCGGTCCAGGGCGGTTTTAGATGATAGTAAAAAAAGGAGAAGCATCAGGGATTTTTCACCCGAAAAGTTTCCCAGGGAAATTCTTGAGAACATTATCATGACGGCCTCCTCTGCCCCTTCGGGTGCCAATAAACAACCCTGGACCTTTTGCATAGTAGAGGATCCTAAGATCAAGTCAGAGATCAGGAAAGCTGCGGAAAATGAAGAGTACGAGAACTACCACGGAAGAATGTCGGATACCTGGCTCAGGGATCTTGCTCCTCTGGGCACCGATGAGCATAAGCCCTTTTTAGAGATCGCCCCTTATCTTGTTGTGATCTTCAAGAGGGTTTATGAGGAAGTGGAAGGGGAGAAGCATAACAACTACTATGTCAATGAATCTGTCGGCATCGCAAGCGGCATGTTCATTATGGCCCTGCATCAGGCTGGATTGGCTACCCTGACCCATACGCCGAGTCCAATGAATTTCCTTCAAAAGATCTTAAACAGACCTGAGAACGAAAGAGCTTTCCTGTTACTTCCGGTTGGTTACCCGGCTGAAGGCGCGGAAGTGCCTGTGATCAGCAAAAAGAAAAGGAAAGAGGTTATTGAACTGTTTTGAGGCTTAGCATCAACCAGATATTGCTCGGTGGCATCGTGTTGGTATGCCTGATCGCCTTTGGGACGACTATGGCAAGGTATGTCATGAATACCGACAACGGAGAGCTGCTGATCGTCTCCATCACCTGGGGGACCGCACATCCGACGGGTTACCCGCTCTTTACT
This sequence comes from Cytophagales bacterium, assembly GCA_028282565.1. Classification (GTDB taxonomy): domain Bacteria; phylum Bacteroidota; class Bacteroidia; order Cytophagales; family CCMP332; genus JANQHS01. Next base: position 14,920 of record JANQHS010000015.1, read on the forward strand.
TTCCTCGGATTCCTTTTTTCAAAAATTCCTACCGGTCTAAGGCCATTGCTGCAATTGAATTTCCTTGCGGTGATCTATTGCGCATCCGCCATAGGTGTTTTTTTTCTTTCCGTTCAAAACTTCCTGATCAGATTAGATTCCGGCAAGGATGAAAATCGGGATCTGATCTCCGCTGTTGTGGGATCACTTGCACTGGCCTTCTCCATTACTTTTTGGATCCAATCCACCTCTTACGAGGTGTATTCCCTTCACTGTCTTTTCCTTTCCCTCATCCTCTGGAGGGTTTCGGTGATCTATCTGGAGGACCTGAGCCTCAAGGATGTCAATTGGCTCTTGCTGGCATTGGCATTGGGTTTTTCTTTTACCAATCACCTTTCTAGCATCGTTTTTCTGCCAGGACTCATGGTGCTCTTTTTTCAGTTTAGGAGAATTAATAAAGGCAGCATTCTTCTGTTGTTGAAAATGGCAGGTGTCTTTATTCTTCCCATCCTGGCTTTTTACGGGCTGCTTTGGATGAGGGCAGCTCAGGACCCATTGTTCAATTGGGGTGATCCCTCAAGTCTTCATTCCCTATTCAGGCATATTAGCGGGGCTCAATATCAGGTCTGGATGTTCGAATCATCAGAGATCTCAATTTCCAACCTGAAGGATTTTCTGAGTGCCTGGCCGGAAGAGTTTTCCTATCTCTCATGGACCGTGGCCTTGGCAGGATGCTACTTCCTATGGAACAACAGCCGTAAGATCCTGTGGTTGACTTTATCTCTTTTCCTGGGCAATGTTCTTTATGTGATCAACTATTCCATTCATGACCTGGAGCCCTATTTTTTGCTGGCGTATTTCGTTTCCGCCCTGTGGGTCGGAATAGGATTTTATTCAATTGCGAAAAGGTTGGATAAGAACTGGTGGATGAAAGCGGGTTTTGGGGTATTACTTCTGGCACTGCAGATCCTGCTCGGCTATGGGAAGGTGGACAGGAGTGACTATGATCTTATCGAAAACTATTCCCGAAAGGCCTTAAATAGTCTTCCTGAAAACTCGATCTTGATCTCCAAGCAATGGGATATTTTTAACAGCCCCTGTTATTACCTGCAGTACGTTGAAAATGTCAGACCCGATGTTCAGATCTTCGGTAAGGAGTTGTTGAGAAGGTCATGGTACTTTGATCAACTCAATGCCATGTACCCGGAAACCATGAAGCCGCTCGACCCAACAGTCGCTGAATTCATGAAAGCGCTGAAGCCTTTCGAACATGACGAGAGTTTTGATGCTGCCCAGCTTTCCAGGCTTTACCAGAAGATCTTTGCCGAAATCATCGATCATAATCTTAACTCGGTACCAATCTATATTGGACCTGAGATATTCATCGAGGATATTCGGGGAACCAGAGAATGGGCTGTTCCAGAAAATATAAATCTGTATCCCGAGAAATATTTCATACGCGTCAGTGGTTCAGGACCTGGCCTCACTCAATTCAACCAGGATTATGCATATGCGTACAATGATTATACGGATGTTTATTCAACCATGATCAAAGAAAAGGTCAGTCGCCTACGTATTTTCCAGGCTTTGTTCCTCCTCTCAACAGGCGAAGAAGACGAAGCCAGAAGGATCGCCAGGGATATTGCAAAAAATCACCGGGAAATGGCCCTTCCTCAATCGCTGATGCAGATCTTATGAAAAGGAGTGATCTGAAAGAGGGCCTGAGGTTTGCCAGGGTGATGACAGCTCGGAAGGTAGGGAACCTGTTTCGCTCTTATTCTACCTATAGGTCGAAATCAGCAAGGCTTTCAGGCATAAATCAAGCCAGGCCCATAAGCCTGTCGATAGAGCCCACTACCTCTTGCAATCTTCGATGCCCCGAGTGTCCGAGCGGATTGCGTGCCTTTTCGAGAAATACCGGAATGCTTGAACCGGAATTGTTGTCCGACATCCTCGAGCAGGTCAAAAAGGATCTGGTGTACCTCAACCTGTATTTTCAAGGAGAGCCCATGCTCAATCCGCATTTTTTCGAGCTGGTCAGGATCGCGAGGAACAAGGGCATATTTACCAACACCTCGACCAATGCACATTTTCTCACCGAGGAGAAATCTGAGAGCCTCGTGGCTTCCGGTTTGGACCGGCTGATCATTTCGATCGATGGAACGGAGCAGGAAACCTACGCCAATTACCGGGTCGGGGGCAAGTTGGAAAAAGTATTGAATGGTACCAGAAATCTGGTCAAGGCGAAGAAGAGATCAGGAGGAAAAGGGCCGCTGATGTTCTTTCAGTTCCTGGTCTCAAGACAAAATGAACATCAGATCCCTGATGTCAGGAGGTTGAGCAAGGAAATTGGGGTTGATGGAGTACTATACAAATCCATGCAGATCATGGATCTCTCGAAGCCTTCGGAGTTTCTTCCCAAAAACCCAAAATATTCCAGATACAATGTGAACAAAGATGGAAGTCTTTCTCTAAGGGGCAGGTTTGAAGACGAATGCTGGCGAATGTGGTCCGGTGCTGTGATCACCTGGGACGGGCTTGTGGTTCCCTGCTGCTTCGATAAAGATGCGGAGCATAGGATGGGTGACCTGAAGAAGCAAAGTTTCGAGGAGATTTGGAATGGGGAGAATTATCGAAGGTTTCGCAAAAACCTTTTCAATCACCGAAGTAAGATAGAGATGTGCAAGAATTGCAGCGAGGGAGCAAAGATCTGGCTTGCACCTACCTGATCACCTCAAACCATCCCTGCCAATGGATCTTGGGGCCTCCAGTAGCAGTATAATAATATACCCCCGGAAGGTACTCCGAATAATCCATGAATTGAGGATCTCCCCGGAAACGTTGCAGTTCTACGCCGTTTCTATTATAAATGATCCATTCCAGATCCTGTGGGTCAAAATTGGCCTTCAGTTTTAGCCCGTCATTCTTACCGTCGAAATTCGGCGTGATCACATTGGCTACAAGCAGATTCGCATGATCTCCAATGCAAACCTCATTAGAGCCGGTTTCCAGGGAATCATAAATGCCGATGATCCTGTAACATTCCTTTTCCAGTAGTCCCGGGGTTCCTTCGATTTTTTGTCCTGTTTCTATGGGGCCAAGGTTTTCTCTTAACGGAGAGGTCCTGATCACAGCATAGTCTGCCTGGGGCCAACCTTCATATTCTTCCCACCTGATTCTAGCCTGAAAAGGCATTGACACGTCCTCAAGGTGGATGGTTTTATGTTCAGGACTTTGGCCCGGAACATTGCAATGATCGAGATACACCAATCGGAATCTTATGCCCTCCGATGGTGATTCCGAAAGTTGAAGGCCATAGTCCCTTGTGGCAGAAAATGGAGAAGCCTCCTCCCAAAAGCCCGATATTTCCCATTGTATCTCGGAATTGTTGATCTCGAATTCACTTCCGTTGTTCACGAGGCAAAGCAAGGAATCGCCCGACCAGCTCACCCTGCTGATCACAGGAGGTTCTTCAAGAACAGAATCAATAAGGACCTTCTTTTTCGTTTCGGTTTTACATCCGCCTACAGAGAATGTCTCCAAAAGTATTTCTCCATTTCTTGCCCAATCGATGGAAAAGCGGTTTCCGATCAAGGAGGTCAGTTGACCGCCTGATATGTGGAGGTCGGTACTGTGGATCAATGCTCCGGACCAGGAATAATTCGATCCCTGATCAGGACCGGGACAAACAACCCCCGGACCACGGAGATCAGCGCTTGGATATTTCCCGATCGAGATGGTATCCGATGCGGAACAGGGACCTTCAAACATGAAGGTATCCAGTCCGTAGGATTGGGTAAGAAAGTTTAAAGGGATCTGATATGGGAGCTGGCGAGTAATAGAATAGTTATTTACCAGACTTGTGCCATAGTCTGGTATCCTCATGTAGATGCTGGGACTAAGGTAATTCAGGCTTAGGTCCAATATCAATGTATCACCTTCGCAAAGCGGGTCAGGACTCATGATGTATTCAACCGAATCGCCGCAAGGCATATAACATGCAAATCCGTGCTTTTGGTACTCCCTTATCCATTGAGGAGCAATCTGAGAACTGCGGACAAGACTTTGTTTTGTTTGAAAAGGGGTGGCTTCGACCTGTGGAATGCTCATCGCATAATCCGGATAAACAATATGGCCTGAGCAGAAAAAAAGCGAATCCGAAAGATTAGCTCTGCCAAAGAACAGATCGGATCCATATTGTAGCTGCCTGCCTGAGCCCAGGAAATAGACCAACGTATCTCGAATGGCGGCGGAGTGGATCTCACCCCTGAAGCCACCGACATAACCGCGATTCAAGTCGAGGTCATTGATAAGCTGAACATGTCGAAACCCCAAGTCCCTGTTAAAGCATGCGACCATGGGCTTGGTAATCCCATTGTTCGGGTATTCGGAACTTCCGAAAATGTAGAAGAGGGAATCATGAACCATCAGGAGATCATTGACGGTTTCGAAATGGGCTTTTCCAAAGTATTTCCCTCGGATGGAGGGAGGTGATGATTCATCAAGAAAACCGATGAAGGCATCTTGTTTGTTGGTGGTGTTGGTGTAAAAATTTCCCGTCAAGATCAGTTGATCGGATACTTGGTCAAAGACCCCGGCACTCAGGGTAAATCCATTATAAGATTGAGATTGAAAATGAAATTCCAGGGAGTCCGGTCCTATGTATTTGGAGACAAACCCCTTCTGTGTCCAACCCTGATCTTGGTATACCTGGCCCAAGAGATAATAGCTGCCTGTATCTCTGAAAATGATCTCCCTCGGCCACAGCCCGGAATAGGAATGCAGATCCGTTTCTCCGTTGGCCTTTTGATGTAGCAGAAATCCATTTTCAACCCCGCTTGTGTTTTCAGAGAGGCCTACCGAATAGATCTCTCCTTTGAAAAAGTATGCTTTCTCAATACTGAGTTTAAGGTTGGTAACATACTGATCAAGGTTTTCAAAGCCTGATTCGTTTTCGCCAATGATCCAGATGTGATTGTTGCTGGCCGGGCCGGTAGATTGTCCGATGTACAATGTGGTATCCTTATCATCGAGGTTTTCGACCAGGGTCAGGCTATGAAGATCGGGTCGTTGATTGAATGCCGCTTGGCTTTCGCCCAATTGATGGATGCCCCCGGAGTAGGCAGACGATTCCAGGTTCGAGAACCCGGTAAATCTTAGAGAATCCTTAAAGAAGCCCAGTTTTACCTCCCTCGGATTGTCTTTGAACCGGCCTTTGATGGCCGAGATATATTTGATTTGCGCTTCCTGCCCTTTGGAGGGATTCCAAAGAAAAGCAGCGCATAGGAGTAAAAATATGGCTGCGGAATTGGGCATGTATGTTCCGCGGTCAAAAAACATTCCAAAGGAGTACGTCATTCATTGCTCCAATCTAAAATTAGTGAAAATGGTGGCCATAAGTTCCCGTTTTGGCGGATACGGTTATAAATTCTGGATCCAAGCCTCAATCAGGAGATCATCGTTGGTTCCCAGGCCAAATGTTCCGATGCAGGTCGGAATATTTGACCTTTCGGGAAAGGTCTTTAGAGCCAGGATCTGTAAAATAATCAGGACGGAGTTTCCGTTGATCTTTCCGGAATGGAACTTGTTCAGAGGACCTATCTGCCGAGACTTTCAGGAAAAGCTGTTGAACCTAGAGTTCTCGAACTGTTGATCAGGTATAATTATGCATAAAGGTGATGATTGCAGCCCTATCGGTGGGCTGTTTTTTTATTTTTGCACGTTCATTTGAAATGAGGCTTTTTCAGTTTTTCTTCATTCTTCTTTTTGGCTCGTCGATCATGGCCCAATCGCTGATCGATACCTACCCCTATTTTGAGGACTTCAATGATGATGAGGGTGGCTGGTCTTCATCGAATACCGCGGTCATTCAATACGGTACTCCTGCCGGAAATATTCTCAACGGAGGTTATAATGGGAGTGATGCCTGGGCAACAGGTTTGAGTTCGAACTACTCTCCCAACCAATATGGATGGATAGAATCACCGGTCTTCGACTTTTCAACGCTTAACAATCAGGTTCCGTGGATACGTTTGAAACTGAACTACATTACCGAAAGCTGCTGCGATAATCTCAGGGTTGAATACAGTCTGGATGCCGGAAGCTCATTTCAATTGCTTGCAAATTCCGAAACCGGGCAGAATTGGTACAATGGCAATGGACAGAATTTCTGGAGCGGTGACTCTGAAGGATGGATCATAGCCTCCATCAGGGATTCGGTATTTCTCAATGAGGAGGATGTAAAACTCAGGATCACCTTCTTTTCGGATTTCAACAACGAAAATGAGGGATTTGTCATCGACGATGTTGAGGTGAATGCCGGATTCGAGGATATCGAGACCACCTCGATCGTGTCGTTGGAATCTTCCTGTAGCTTTTCGAGCCAGGAAACGATCAAAGCGCAATTCACCAATTTAGGCCAGGGAGCTCTCAACAACGTTTCCGTTTTCTATTCCATTAACAATGGCTCGGCGGTTTCCGGGGGAACATTGAGTTTCAATTCGGGTGAATCCAGGATTCATGATTTTTCGACTCCGGCGGATCTAAGCCAGAACGGATCTTATCTGATCAAGGTCTGGGCATCCACTGCCGCGGATATGACTGATGTCAATGATACCGCCTACCTGACCATTGAAAATTTTTCGGAGTTGAGCAGTTTTCCATACGCCGAAGATTTTGAAAGCGGAGACGGAGGCTGGGAAAGCTCGGGAACCAATTCTTCCTGGGCGCTTGGAAAGCCTGTGAAGCGGGTGATCACCGCCAACGACCGCAGTGGTGATCAGTCCTGGGTGACCGGTGGTTTGGAATTTGGCGAATACAATAATGAAGATACTTCCATGGTTCAGTCACCATGTTTTGACCTGACCGGCATTCCGGACCCCGTAATGCAGCTTGATGTATGGTGGAATTCTGAGGCAGATTATGACGGAGCGGTTTTGCAGATCAACCGCAATGACGGTATGGGCTGGAGCACGGTACGTGAAAGTGGGCAAGGCGCAAATTGGTACAACAATCAGGATGTTGAAGCACTTTATGACTATGATTCCGCAGGTTGGTCCGGGAGGAACAGTACAGGTGATGGAAGTGGTGAATGGGTTCAGGCGCAGGGAAAAGTAGAAAGAGCATCTACCGATACAAGTGTGAGGTTCAGAGTTCTATTCGCTTCTGATATTTCGGTAAGAGATGAAGGTTTCGCTTTTGACAATATCTTTATTTACAACAGGGCTGCCCAGGATGTAGCCATCGATCGTTTGTTGTTGCAGGGAGGCAGTTTCGTATGCATAGGTGATACGAGCAGGATCTCCGTTGTCATCAGGAACAACGGCTCTTCTGCACTAAGCGGTTTTGCGATTCAATACGATTATGGATCTCAATCCGGTTCTGTGAACTACACCGGAAGCCTGGCGGTCGGTGCTGTCGATACGCTTGCCTTGCCCGATTTCATTTCCGTTTCTTCGGATACTGTGCCGGTCCTGGCTTTTTCAAATTTGGGTGCCGACCCCTATCAGTTCAATGATACGGTTATGGGTTTTATCGAAGCATTTCCGGTTACAGCCGATTATGGATCAACACCCTCTACCAGCACTTGTGACAGTTCATCAGCGCTGCTGACTGTTACTGTGGATTCCACTCAGGAGGTGAACTGGTATTCCGATGCAGGGTTTCAGAATAGAATCGGGCAGGGAGATCAATGGCAAACACCGGTGGTGGAATCGGACCAGACCTTTTATTTTCAAATCCATGAGGCTGGTTTGGATACGTTGGGGCCTATGAACCATAATTTTGGAACAGGTTCATTTTCCTCGGTGAGAGGAACCATCTTCATCGAAGTAGAGCGACCGATCATCCTTCAAAACGCCTGGATAGATGCCCAGGGTTTCGGCACGTTGAAGAACTTTCTAAAGGACAGGGAAGGAAATATTCTCGATACAACCAGGGCGGTTTTTGGGCCGGGATGGAACAGGATTTTCGTGGGGTTCAGGATGGATCCCGGCAGCTATGTGATCGAGATCGATGAGATCAGCACAAGCCCGCTTTTCCGCATAGATTCCGGTGCCAAGTATTCGGGGTATGAAATACCCGGGGTCGTCCGTTTGACTGGCAATGAGATCAGTCCGGAATTTTACTATTACCTGTATAATATGGAGATCAGCCTCCTCGAATCATGTCCTGGCTCCGGTTCCTATAATGTTACGGTTGGAAATGTCGCACCCACGGCCGCATTTACCTATGAGCAGAGAAAAAACCGTGTGGAATTTATAAATCTTTCAAATTCGGCATCGGAATTCGTCTGGAATTTCGGGGATGGAACCGGAACCAACTTTCGAAATCCCTATCATGAATTTGACTCAGGAACGCATATTGTGAAGCTTACCGCTGAGAGCAAATGCGGTTCTGATGAGGTGCAGGAAACCATTGAGGTCTCTGAGATCACAGCCATACAAAAAGACGCGGGATCAAGACCCATGGTAAATATTTATCCCAACCCCGGAAGAGAGAATTTTCATGTTGAGGTTGAAGGGCTTATTGGCGATGATGCGGAACTAAGGATATTTGATCTTGCAGGCGAGGAAAAGAGATCGTTGAAAATCACTGGTGGTCAATCCCTTGTTGAGGTCGATGAGCTCCTGCCCGGAACCTATATACTACGGATCAGGGTAGGAGATCAGATAGAGGTCAGGCGTTGGGTCAAATTATAACTTCGATCTCCTCCTTCTGAAGAAAGACCTGGCCAGTTCTGCTGATTTGGGGTAAGGAACACCTCTTTTTTGATTCGCCCTGGAGATCTTGTAGATCATGCTCCAGTTTTTGAGAAGATCTTGATAGGCTCTGATGAGACCATAATCAGGATCATAAATATGCGCCGGTTCTGAGTTCACCCCATTTAATTCGATGATCTTCATGCTCCGGCCGCTGATCAGGGAATCAAGGTCCTCGGCTTTGAGGTCAAAACGGCCAAAGTAGAATTCAGGGATCTGCCTGGCGATGGCGTTGAAAGTATCTTCCAGCTTGGTGTTGATCAGGTGGTTTGCATTTCTGAAGATCGTACCCCGATTGTGATTTCCGATCGGTTCCAACCTGATCCTTTCCCCCTCGCCCGGGACGAAATTCATTTTTTCCGGATACTGTTCTTTCAGGGAAACGATATGGCGATGATATCTCTGATGATCGAGGATCAGATCCTGGCAATTCCTGCTTCCGTCGCCTACAATTTCGAGGAACTCACGGACCATAAAAGAGCTGATCTTCCCCCTTTTTTCTCCCGGCATGCGCCAGAAGAGTACGCCTGCTTCAATGGGAAGATCAACAAATTCCTGAATGATCTGGTCTTCGTTTTTCAAACCGGGCCATTGCTTTTTGATCTCCGAAGTTTCACGGAACAGTTTCACTCCCCTGCCTCGCTCTCCCTTGTCAGGCTTGATGATCAGGGGGTATGAGATATCGAGCTTTTCAATACTCTTTTCCAATTCGGCAAATGAGCTGCCCGCCCTTACAAGTGATGTTTTGATATTGTAGTGTTCAGGGATCCATTGCTGCACCTGGTATTTTGAATAGTCCCAAAGTCCCCCAAGGTAAATATTGGGATTTACTGCCCCGATATATGAAAAGTTACCGGATCGTAGACTATCAATAAAATACCTGATATAGACAGGGATATAGAAAACGGACCAGGGCCAATACTCGAAAAGACTATTCGACCTTTTGCTTGGTGCTAGTTGAATTTGACCCATAGCAACGATAAACCGGTGTTTTTGATTTTAAATTCCTTGTTTGAATTGGATTTGCCTTCTTAAAGGTTGTAAGTTGTGTAAAAATTCGACTTGGCTCTAATCTCAGCTTGAACCTATGGATATAATCCCCGCGATCAGCATGTATAAAGGCAACGTTGTGAAAGTTGCACAGGGAAATTTTTCCAAGGTCAAGGTCTATGAGGAACAGCCACTGGACATCGCCCTTCGAATTGAAGATGCAGGTTTTAAAAGAGTCCTGTTGATCGATCTGGATGGGGTGAAGAAAGGGGTTATCGTGAATTATACCACCATTGAAATGATCTCGCGATATACTCAACTAATGATCGATTTTTCAGGTGGGGTTACCAACGATGGTGATATTCAGCTTGCATTCGGTTCCGGCGCCACTCGGATCGCCGCAGGAAGGATCGCTCTTGATCAGCCGGACCTGCTCAACCAATGGATCATTACCTATGGCAGAAGCAAGATCATTCTCAGTGCCGATAGCAAGGAGGGCCAGATCATCACCGGTGAATGGAAAAAATCACTGGAAATAAGAACCGAGGATTTTATCAGAAGATTCGTCGATCGGGGAATCCATCTCGTCAAATGTACTGACTACCACAGCCATGGCCAGGCCAAAGGACCTGCATTTCCACTCTATCGGGAGCTGAAAAAGGAGATTCCCGAAATGTCATTGATCGCCAGCGGGGGAGTCAGGAATATCGGGGATATCGAAGAGCTGCAAAAAATTGGGGCCAACTCCGTGATCATAGGAAAGGCCCTGCATGAGGATCTGATCCCCATGAAGGACCTTCAGGCTTTCCTGACTACTTAAAGTCTATTAACTCGATCTCAAAAGCAAGAACCGCATCCGGGCCGATGATAGGCGGTGAGCCCTGTGGGCCGTAAGCGAGGTATGAAGGGATCACGAAAAGGGCCTTTTCTCCCTTCTTCATCATCGCCACGCCTTCCTGCCAGCCTGCGATAACCCCGCCCAGAGGGAAAGTCACCGGATCTCCGGAGACCATTTTTCCTGGCATTTTTCCTGGTACAGAGCTATCAAAGACCTGACCGTCCAGTAGGAACCCGGTATAGTGCACGGTCACCTGACTGTTTACGGTAGGGCTTTCATCTCCTGAGCCTGGTTCGGTCACAATATGATAAAGCCCTGAAGTTGTGGGTTCTGCGCTAAGCCCCCTGGCTTCGAGGAATGCCAAAATCTCTTTTTCCTGTTCCATTCTTAATTCTTTGGTTTTTTCAAATTGTTCTGCTTCAATCTCTTCCCTGGTTTGCACATTGACCATTCTGACCCGATATTGAAGGTATTTTGACCCTCTCAGATTCGGGGGTATCAGTTCTGTTCGCCCTTTGTAGATCGAATCGACCAAAACAAAGAAAATGGCGGAGTCATCCTTTGCCATCATGGCCAATCCATCTTCCAATCCGCCTTTAAAAGTGGGTTCCGGCAAAGGTGTCATGATTGGGATCGCCCCGCCCTGATACGTCGAGGAGAGTAGCGAATCGGTTTCATTGTAGATTCCCAGGTGAAAGGTGATGACATCCTCGGGTCCCGGTTTGTTGTTTTCCGTTTGTTCGGCAAACTTGTATTTCAACCCGTTTTCATTGATCGAAAATCCGTCCTTGGTATCCTGCGAACAGCTTTCGAAGAATATAGCAAAGCAGCAGACCAGAATTAGCACTTGAGTTCTGTAGTTCATATTTTGTTTTCTATGGCATTGACCCTGTTGAGTTCGTCCTCGTATTTTGGCAACAGGCCAACAAATTTTTCTATTGTTTCATTCAATGGAAGTGAACTTCTCCCGCCGGCAGCATTCTTATGACCTCCGCCTTCAAAATTATCCCTTGCAAATTCGTTCACATTAAAATCGCCCACCGACCTGAAGGACAACCTTCTCTCGCCCTCACGGTCATTGACAAAGGCGGCGAAAACCACGCCGTCAATGGAAAGTGCATAGTTAACGAATCCTTCCGTATCTCCGGTTTGAAATTTAAATTCTTCAAGCTCCTGGGAGGATAAAGCGATATAGGCGGTGTTGTATTCCGGCAGAACGACCAGCTTTTTGTAAAGAACATATCCCAGCAACTGAAGCTTTGCCTTCCGGTTATGATCATAGATCAGTCTGTGGATCTTGGAATGGTTGATTCCCAGGTCCATTAATTCACCGGCCATGTGATGAACTTTTTTGGAGGTGCTCGGAAACCGGAAAGATCCCGTATCTGTCATGACTCCCGCATACAAGGCTTCGGCCAGGGAGGTATCCAGGAGGTCCGCTTTTCCCAGGCCCTTGATAAAATCATAGGTCAGCTCTGCTGTCGATGAAGCTTCGGTCGACCAGAATTCAAAATCGGCAAAATCCTCTTTGCCGATGTGGTGATCGATCAGCACCTTTTGAGCTTTGGATTCTGCGACCATTTTTCCAAGACTGTTGATCCTATCCAGGGATGAAAAGTCCAGACAAAAGATCAGGTCCGCTTCCCGGATGGCATTTTGGCATTTCCCATCCTTATCTTTTTGGTAATCCCATACCTCAACCTCTCCAGGCATCCAGCAAAGGAATTTAGGATAATCAGTCGGAGATATCACACGAACCTCATGCCCCATTTGTTTCAGGACCCCGCCCAGACCCAGGGAAGACCCCAAAGCATCGGCGTCGGGTTTCTGATGAGTTGTGATCACAACCTTACAGGGACTGTCAAGCAAGGACTTTAGAGAAGCTGGTATTTCCATATTATCCCACGAGGGGAAAATGATAAGGGGGCAAAAATGTCAAACTTTATGGTATTTACCATTCGAAAAATCAGATTACTTGTACATGAATAATGCCGGGAGCCAGGCTTTATTCAATGTGTATTGGTACTTTTGCGGCTCATTTTTAGATAAACCATGAGCAACATCACATTTTCAATGATCAAGCCTGATGCCGTAGGGGCAGGAAACTCGGGCGCCATACTCAAGATGATCGAAGAAGCGGGTTTCAAGATCATCGCAATGAAGAAATTGAGGCTTAGCCGGGAAAGGGCCGGTCAATTCTACGAAGTACATAAGGAGAGACCGTTCTATGGAGAACTTTGTGAATACATGTCTTCAGGACCGATCATCGCCTTTGTCGTGGAAAAGAGCAATGCTGTGGAAGACTTCAGGACATTGATCGGAGCTACCAACCCACAGGAGGCTGCGGAAGGAACGATAAGGAAGCTTTTTGCAACCGATATCTCTGCGAATGCCATTCATGGCTCTGATTCTGACGAGAACGCCAATATCGAAGCGAACTTTTTCTTCTCCCAACTGGAAAGGGTCTAAGACATCAGCGCAGGAGGATCTTCCTGCTCGTGATCCCTTTGCCTGTTTGGATCATGAGAAAATATATCCCTGGGGGCAGTCCATCTGTTCTCAGGGTTATTTTTTTTTGGTGTTCGCGATTTTGAGCGATTTGATATTTCAATCCCGTATTCGAAAAGACACTGATCCCCGATATTTTTATGCTCTTTGACCAAATGGAAACAAACTTTTGACCGTGATCTATTTGTACTTCAATGAGTTTTCCAATCGAGCTGCTGATCCCAAGGTTTTGGATAAAAAACAATTGATCGGAAAAGATCTCGATAGAGCAGCCAATACTATCGGTCACGGTCATTTTGTATGATTTGAAATTGCTGCCCGGTGCTGGTTGGGGAATAATGACGTTTCTGGAAGGCAGGTAATTGTAGCGGTAGTTTGAATCGTATCGAGGCCCGAGCAGGCTATCGGAATCTCCCCAGTCGATCACCAGGGGTACAAAGCCACCACTAAATGCTCCCGGATTAACTTCCTGGGTATCGCCCGGAAATGTATTGACCTGAGCCTGGCCTGGAACGATTGCCCAGCTTGATTCGGATATGGTGATCGTATCAGAGCCGGTACTTCCGACCGAATCTGTTGCGGTCAGGGTGAAGGTCATGAAGCTGTTCATTCCGGCAAATGATATGATTTTCGGATTGGGAGCGGTCGTATCCGACAAGAAATCCGAGGCGAAATATGGAAGTCCGGAGATAGTAAAAGGTTTCGGAAGAACATCCCATGAGTAGGAGTATGGAGCGACCCCTCCGGAAGCGGTAGGAGTTCCTCCAAGAAATACGGTATCCGAATGGCAGTAGATAGAATCCTTCCCGGCATCGACCGATAACTGGGCATGAGCGGACAATGGAAATACCAGGATGATCAGCCAAGTTTTAAAGGATCTCATTTCAGGTTTGCTTGTACCCTAAGTTACGAATAAACCGATTCAGTAGTTGGGAGAGCCGATCGGCGATCTTTTCTTCACAAGCTCTTGCCAATGGTACTTGTATCAGCCAAGCATCCCAACCAATCCAATTCTTTTTTCCAAAATGGGTAGTTCACAATCAACGATGACGGGAGCCGTACCACTCTTGGATTTTTCGGGCTTGCACTGTGTCAATAGCAAAATGAAGAAACTCAGATACAGGAGAAAGACAAAGGCCTTCAGTATTGGATTATGGGCTCTCATGGCACAAGACTATTTGGACATCATTG
>JANQHS010000022.1 GCA_028282565.1 Cytophagales bacterium
GGCCTATTTTTTCGGGAATAAAGAAGAACTATCGCAGATCGCTTTAGATCTTCCCAGTGCGAATACCGATGCCATACAGAGCCAGTATTACTTTCGGGCTCTCGACATTAAATTGGGAGGCTATTACTCGGGAGTGATCGACAGTGTGAAGAATATTAATGTCGGGCTGGGGTTGACTTACAACCTGAATTCAGATCTGAAGACAGACCTCACCACCACCAGGGAGATCCCGACATCTGGGAGCAATAGTTTTCCAATAGATACTTTTACACAATCTTCCTTAGGGGTGACGATTCCACAGGAATTCAGGTTAGGGCTATCATTTTCAAAGCCCGGAAAATGGTCGATCACGGCAGATGCCTCTTACATTCCATGGGAGGAATTTCAATTTGAAGGAAATGATGCAGGGCTTAGAAATTCGATAAACTACTACTTCGGAGGTGAATTTGTGCCAAATCCGACCTCGGTCACCAACGTGTTTGCAAGGACCTATTACCGCTTGGGCGGGTACATCAGACAACCGCCTATTCCATACAATGGGCAGTTCATAAATGATTTTGGTATAAATTTTGGTCTTTCACTTCCTATAACCAAGTTTGCATTTTTAAATTTTGCAGTGATGGCAGGGCAGAGGGGTACAACAGACTATGGTTTGATTAGAGAAATATACACCCGGTATTCACTGGGATTAGTGATAAACGATTCAAATTGGTTCAAACGACTTAAACTAGAGTAACATGCAATTGATGAAAAACATTGTCTTCGCCTTTCTGGGAGTGATCATCGCTGCTCCTCTTATGGCCCAGATAGATCTGAACTGGCCGGAGGACAAGCAAACAGCACAAAACCACTACACCAGGATGCTTGACGCCATGAGCACAGCAAATGGCAGAAAACCCACGGCTGAAGATTTTCAGACAGCGGTGAAAGACTATCGCTGGCTCGCCAAGAAAGCTCCGGATCTGGATAACAATAAGTTCTCTCTCTATAAAACCGGGATCAACATTTACAATGGTCTGGTAGATAATACCGAGGATAAAACCACCAAAATGGCTTTTCAGGATACTTGTCTTGCGATCTATGATATCCGGATAGAAAAGGGAGAGGATAAGGGCAAGGTTATGAATTATAAGGGTGCGAAACTCTATAAGTTTTACTATGTCCGAAAAGGGCAGGAGAAATACCTGATGGATCAGTTCAAAGAGATCATTGAACTCAATGGAGACAAGACCTTTTATAGCAATGTTCAATACAGCATGAAGGTCCTGGCCAAGAATAAGAAAGCCGGGTACATGTTGAATGATGAACAGATATTGGAAACCTTCTACAAGCTTGAAGGTATCACGGATAACAATATCTCTGCTGGAGGTAAAAAGTTGGAAAAATGGAAGCAAACCAAGGAGAAGATCAATGACGACCTCAGGGCATTGGTTGAAATTGATTGTGAGTTCATCGCGAAAAACTATGTTCCGAAGTTTCAGGAAAATCCCGAAGACATTGAAATGGCCAAGAAGGTTTTTTCCATGATGTCAACCGCCAAGTGTTATGATGATCCAGCATGGATGCAGGCGGCTATAGTGGTCAACAAATCTGAGCCCAGCTATGGAATGAACAAAACCCTTGGAAGAATGATGATCTCGGATGGAGATATTGACAGCGGTATCGAATACCTGAAGCAGGCTTTGGACATGGCCGAAAGCGGAACGGAAGAGGGTGATGTTTATTACCTGCTTGCACAGTCCTACTTTCAAAAAGGATCCAAGTCGACAGCAAAAAGCTATGCGATCAAGGCAGCCAACGCTGATCCTACCAAGAAAGAGGCTTATGTTCTTGTGGGAGATATGTATATGAACAGCTCCAAGGAATGCCAGGGCGAAAATGTCGTTGAGACAAGATCGATCTACATCGCGGCATATAACTGGTATTCCAAGGGAGGAAATTCTCAGAAGATGGCAAATGCCAAAGCGCAGTTCCCCTCAATTGAGGAGATCTTTACATACGGAATGAAGGAAGGTGATGATATCACCGTGGGCTGCTGGATCAATGAGACCGTCCAGCTTCAAAGAAGGCCAAGCTAGGAAACGATCAATTCCGCGCTTAAAAATATTGAATGGGAAAAGGGGTTTTGGCTCCTTTTCCTTTTTTTGTTCTCCTGCGGTAATGAGGAGCTAAAGCCAGAGGATTTTGAGCCTTATGAAGGGCCGGTATCTATTATGCATGAACTGGATCTCACATATAGCGATTCCGCCCGACGTGTCATTCAACTGAGAGCCCCGCTACAAAACGAATATCTGAACAAGAACAGAGATTTTCCGGAAGGTGTTGGCATAGTATTTTACAACAGCAAGGAAGAGCCTGAAACCACTTTGAACGCCAATTATGCCAAGGTCAACGGAAGTACTGGGATCTACATGGTCCGGGGAAATGTGGTGATCGTAAACATCAAGGACAAGAGAAGGCTGCAGACCGAAGAGCTTTTCTGGAACCCCAAAAGCAAAAAGATCTACACGGAGAAAAATGTAGTGATCGACCAATTTGGAAAGCGTCTGATGGGAAAAGGACTGGAAGCCAAGGAGGATTTTTCCTCATATCAGATCAAAAACCTGACAGGAGTTTTACCTCTCGATGAAGATGAAGCGGATTTCTGATACTATACTTTTATC
>JANQHS010000036.1 GCA_028282565.1 Cytophagales bacterium
GGAAGGATGAATGTCCTCAGAGCAAATGATCTGGGAAAGGAGTTTGGTATTGATTTCCTGATCGTCGGCTCGGGTACCGAATACCAGGTTCTTGAGGAGATAAAAAATATTGAAAACGGTGTAGTGCTTCCCTGCAATTATCCCAAACCCTATGATCTTACGGATCCGCTTACCGCTCGAAACACAGGGCTGAAAGAAATGATGGATTGGGAGCTCGGGCCTGCAAATGCATTTTACCTCGATCAGGCCGGACGTCAGATCATGTTTACATTGGATGGCCTGAACAAGGAAGCCGAATTTATTCCGGCCTTAAGAAAGGCTGTGAAATACGGATTGCCCAAATCCTCCGCTTTGAAGGCATTGACGGTAAATCCGGCGAATTTCCTGGGCATGGGGGATCTGCTGGGCACTTTAAAGACAGGGAAGAAAGCCAATTTCTTTGTTGCCGACAAAGACATACTGGAAGATGGATCTCTTATCCGTGAGCATTGGATCAACGGGAAAAAGGTATTGCTCAAAAGGCCTGGCTTGGAATCGGCTTCAGGAGAGTACAGTCTCAAGTACAACTCAAATGACTTTAAAGTCACCATCGGTAAATCAGGAATACAGGTCGTCAAAGATGATTCCCTAAAAATGGTGGCGAAGGGAGCGGCTGATCAGGAAGGGATTTCCTTTTCCCTGAATATCAAGGATGAAGGAATATACCGCTTCACCGGTTGGAAGTCGGCAAATGGTTACAGCGGTGAGTTTATGGATCCCAAAGGATCCCAAGGTGAATTTGATCTGGTCAGAGTAGGCGAGATCAAGAAAAAGGATGGACAAGAGAAGCCGGAGGAAAGGCCGGAAGTTCCCTTAATAGCTGATCTGCCTTTTCCTTATGGCCCTTATGGCCGGACAAAGAGACCTGATCAGGAAGAATTCATCATACGTCAGGCAATGGTATGGACAAACACCGATAGAGGTAATGGTGTTATGGATGTTTGGGTAAAAGATGGGAGGATATTTAAGGTCGGTGAAGGACTGAATGCTCCGGGGTCTATTGCGTCAATTGATGGAAAAGGGAAATATCTGACCTCCGGGATCATAGACGAGCATTCGCATATCGCCCTGAGCAGTGTTAATGAAGGCGGGCAAAACAGTTCGGCCGAGGTTCGAATGAAAGATGTGATCAACCCGGAGAGTATTTCCATGTACCGACAACTTGCCGGAGGTGTTACCGCCGCCCAATTATTGCATGGATCAGCAAATCCGGTTGGAGGGCAGTCTGCCATTATCAAGTTCAGGTGGGGAAGTCCCGCGGAAGAACTCCTGATCGAAGATGCTCCCGGATTTATCAAGTTCGCCTTGGGAGAGAATGTCAAGCAATCCAATTGGACGAACTATTATACCTATCGTTATCCAAAGACAAGGATGGGTGTCGAGCAGGTGTACGAGGATCTATTCACAAGATCTATCGAATACGAAGCCAAATGGGCCGTGTATAATGATCTTTCAAGCAAGGAGAAAAGGACGGCGGTCGTTCCCAGAAAAGATCTGGAGTTGGAGACAATAGCAGAGATCAAGAACAATAAGCGGTTTATTACCTGCCACTCCTATGTACAGTCGGAGA
>JANQHS010000042.1 GCA_028282565.1 Cytophagales bacterium
GCGATCACACCGGAATTAGGGTTTGTTTTCTTCGATCCCCTTTTCACCTCAGCCAACCAGGTCACATAGCAAGAAACACCTACATATCCCACATCCCCGAAATATTGTTTGAACTGCATAGCATCCGAATAGGATATTCTTGGATAGGTCTTTCCCCTCCTGCCCCGCTGCCGCCCTGTTCTTTTCTGATAGATCTCAAAACTGTTGGAGCCTATGCTTGAAAAGCTTCCCTCGATCGATGATTTCATTCCATCGATGGCCGTGAGTATTCCTACGAGAGAGGTGATCCCTATGGCGATGATCGCCGCCGTAAGGATGGTTCTCAGAAGATTATCCTTGATGGATTTAAAACTTTCGCTGATGTTGATCCCTAAATTCACAGATGGAACGATCTTTGAACCTAAACTAATCCAAAATAGATCACGTTGTAAATAACGTATGCTAAGAATTGATGAAAACAACTCTGTTTAAAATATTCCTTTCGCTGGTTTCAGTTCTGTTGATCTCTTCAACCGCAATGGCCAGCCGAATACTCATCCATATGGATAACAGCCAGGCCAATCACCTGAAGGCCTATGGCATAGCCTATTGGGTGCTTGAACAGGGAGAAGAAGTGGAATGGCTGCTGAATTATAGAGGAGGAAGTTTCATGTTTCCCAATACACAGGCCTTTCAAAATGAAATGGTCATCAGAGGTGTTTCATACCAGGTGATCAGCGAAGGAGAGGCCGTCAGGATACTGGAAGAGATCTCCAGTCCGAGCCAGAATATGGATGTGATGAAGCTTGAGGTTGCTCCCAAGATCGCGGTCTATTCTCCCAAAACGGCTCAGCCCTGGGATGATGCGGTGACCCTGGTTTTGACCTATGCCGAAATACCCTATGATGTGGTCTTTGATGAGGAGGTTTTGAACAATGATCTGCCCAAATATGATTGGCTACATCTGCACCATGAAGACTTCACGGGACAATATGGAAAATTCTACGCCATGCACCGGGACAAGAAATGGTACCAGGACCAGGTCAGAGAGTTTGAGACAGTTGCAGAGAAATATGGTTATCAAAAAGTTTCACAACTCAAGCTTTCCGTGGCCAAAAGGATCAGGGAGTATTGTGCCGGTGGCGGCTTCCTTTTTGCCATGTGCTCGGCAACCGATACCTATGATATTGCGCTTGCCGCGGATGGCGTTGACATCTGCGAACATATGTTCGATGGAGATCCTGCCGATCAAAAGGCAAATCAGAAGCTCAATTTCGACAATACCTTTGCCTTCAAGAATTTCAGGTTAAGAATGAATCCCATGGAGTATGAATTCTCCAACATCGACAATCAGGCCGGTGAGCGAGGGCTTAAGGAGGGAAATGACTATTTCAATCTTTTTGAATTCTCGGCAAAATGGGATCCCATCCCCACCATGCTGACACAGAATCATGAGTCCACCATCAAGGGATTTATGGGACAAACCACCGCTTACAAAAACCGGCTAGTCAAATCAGAGGTGGTGGTAATGGGAGAAACCAGGAGTATCGATGAAGCCAAATATATTCACGGCACTTTTGGGAAAGGCTTCTGGACATTTTACGGAGGTCACGACCCTGAAGATTACCAGCATTTTGTTGGAGAGGAACCAACAGATCTCAACCTGCACCCCAATTCTCCGGGGTACAGATTGATCCTGAATAACATTCTTTTTCCTGCTGCCAAAAAGAAAAAGCAGAAGACCTGAGTTTATTGAAATGAAATGTTTCCGGGAATGATTCCCGCCAGATAAGACCATTTAAGGGTGGCTGCCGCAGAATACTGAAAAATACGCCCCCTCTGGTTATAGTCTATTGCATCAGAGATGAAAACATCTCCGGATCTCGAACTGACACCTAAACCATAGAACAGTCTCCCCTCAGAATTGATAAATGCCGTTGAAGGAAGTTCATTGGCTTCAACACTCATTTTATAAATATGGTCCTTAATGAAGTAGATGCTGTCTTTTGATGAGCTCAACTCCAGGTGGGAAATGGAAGTCTCTCCGGGGTCCAAATTGAAACTCTTAATGACCTCTCTGGAAGCGGGATCAATGCAATACAAAGAAGAACTCGTACTCCCTGAAACACCCACAGAGCAGGAAACCCATAATCGATCAAGATGATCGACAACCATGGAGCCGGCCCCTTTAGAAACAGCTATACTGTCCACTACTTTATTATCGACTGTTTCAACAACATATAGATAGGGTTGTGCACGACAGGTAACAAAGGCAAAGCCATAGATCAAGGACATTTCTTCGGTCCATCCGGCCATAGGTATCTCACTTTCCTTGCTCAGTGAATTCAGGTTTATTACATGTATAGCGTTTGCATAAAGGTCGGATACATAAGCTTTGGAATTGCTGACTGGCAATAAATACCTGGGGGATTCCAAGTTGGAAATGACCCCAATTTCCCGGAAGTCCAAATCATTGACAACCACCACTTTTGATGAATTGTTAACCACTATATAGCCCCTATTCTGAAAAAATGTGATGGACTGGCAAACATCACCAAGGGGTTTATTATTTGCATTTCTGTAGTAGTTATTGACGATGGTCGTATCTCGTGGAAACAATACCGATACCGAGGAATTGCCAAACTGAAAATTTCCTTCATTACAAACAAAAACCCTATCCGAATTCTCAACTCCCGGGTTGACCGTAACCGGTTCAGGGGGTTTATCTTCAACACAGGAAGAGCCCATGAGAAGAAAGACAAATAAAAACCTGATCGAATAAGGTTTAATGGACCAGAATTTTTGAGTGAAACACCTTACCTTCTCCATGAATGATCATTTGGTATACCCCTTGGATTAGGGACCTTTCTGCCAATCTTATTTCATAAATATTGGGTTCACTTTTGGAAAAGGAACACTTTAAACTTGGTCCCAGGGGACTTATAATCTCCAAACGAATTATTTCCAAGGAATTGGTCCCAAGCGTCAGCCTATCATTGGATCTTAACGGGTTCGGGAAAACACGGATCTCAAATTCCGGATCTTGAAATTCAATATTGGAAATAGATCTATCATTGATCACCCCCACCGCATCAAGATCAAATCCTCCCGATGCAAAAGGAGTGGGCCAAGGGTCATTGATCGGGGCACCACTGCTATCATAGCTTGCATAGGCTGTATCTATACTACCAATTACATCGACGATTCGAACCTTGACAATGTGTTGAAGATCAAGACCCGAAATACCGTTCAGTTCCTCCAGGTCAAATGGCACACCATAGTTTGCCCTGTATTTACCGGCAAGATTCCGAATTTTCCTTGCGTCGAGGGAGTCAAAAGCACCTACCTGAACCGATGTTTGAGTATTTGACACCGACGGAAATCTAAAAAAGGTATTGCCATCGGAGCTGACTTCTACATGAGCCAATTCAAGAAAATAATCGCTAAAAGCGTTTTCAAAAACCGCAAAATCCGGCCCTGGTCCATTTACAATTGGAAATGGGAAGGATAAAGTGGCGCTTCCGCCATCACCAAGACTAACTACTCCCGATGTGCCTGCTTGACCGATCCCCGAACTGTCTCCCCCAAAAGACACAAACCCGAGCAGCGGATCGGAAATATCCTGCCAACCCCTGGTTACTTCGCAATCAGAGGCCCAGTTAACAAACACAGAACTATCCCTATAAATGGCAGTGGAACCCGGTTGTCCTGCCGGTGGAGCAAACTGCGCCCGGGCTCCTTGAATAACTAACCCTACCATTAAAGCTGCAAGCAACAGCTTTCCCATTATTTCCTTAAGATCTTAGTTGAAAAAATAAATCCCTGAGCATGGACTCTTGCGATATAAACTCCCGGCTTAACATCAGGAAGCATAATTCTTAAGTCTGCCATATCCTCAATTTGTTTATGGATTATCTCTCTGCCATGAATATCCGACAGAACGAAGTCCATCATTCCCAAATTTAGGATTTCAGGGTTGATATTGATTTCAGTCTGCACAACTGTTGGGTATACCCAGTTTGTTTGTTCATCCGCAAAGTCCTGAATTCCGGTCCCAACGGCTCCCAAATTATCGATGCAAAAAAACGTTGGGGTATTGATCCCAAAGGGGCCAACATCGCTGGACTTCAAAGTAAAAAAGAGGCTATCGACAGCACCGAGGGATGAAAGATCTACCCATTCCCAGGAATCAAGAATATAATCCTGGGAATTATCGGAAAAGCGATAGTCCGCCAGATAAAACTCAACACTATCTGTTGCAAGAGTACCATTCTGATATTTAAAAATCACCAACTTGAAAAAATCAGGATCATCACCGCTGGCTCCACCAAACTTTTTCGCAAATGCGTCGCCATCCCTCATGCTTATCGCAGCAAAGGTGCCATTGGTTATGTACACCCCATTAATGACACTCCCAACTGACGCTTGGTTGAGCTTCGCAACGGAATTCTGTTGACCTACCGCATAAATCGAAGAATTATTCGCCCCGGTACCAGGGTAGGAAGCATATAGATTTCCCGCGCCCGCGGTTATGGTATCAAAAACATTGGAATATGCCCAACCCGAAGACCAGAAACCACCAAAGGCAGTGTCATAGTAATTTGGAAAATCAAAATCGCCGCTTTGAAAGGAGGCTCCGAGAGGTTGAGAAACTCCATTCCAAAAAGTATCAGAATCAAGAGTCAGGTTCTCAAAATCTGCCACCATCTGTGCCCAGGTGATGAGGGGTAAAAAAAATGTCAAGAGTAAAAATCTGTATTTCATAATTAATTGGTTTTATTAAAAAATCTTATCGAAACGCCCAGCTCATAGTTCTGCAGAGGCATGGGCCTTGCAGCCACCACCTGGTAGCTCGTTGAGAATAAATTGTTTACTTCCGCCAAGCATGTAACCGCATATGTTGGGAGCCTGATCCCGTATTCTATTCTTAGCGATGTGATCCAAAAAGGATCAAGCCACTCGCTGTTATCCGAGCTGGTGAAGCGGTAACCGGTGTAAGTTTGGATTACAGAAAAGCTCAGGTTATTTATACCCAAGAAGATCTTTCCCGAGCCATTATATCTTGGAGTATAAATGATCTGCTTCCCAACAGAAGCATCTCCCTCAACCTTTGATCTCTGATTCGTAGCCAGCACATAATTCGTAAGAACCTCGGCACCAATTTTCTTTCCATTTCTGCTGTAGACAAGGTTGGTTTTGGTTTCAATACCTCTACTCCAAACCTCCATTAAATTCTGTGGAGCCCAATAGGATGCTGAAGGCAACCAGATTATCTGATCTTTGACCAGCCTTGAAAATCCCGTTGCCTCAAATTGAAATTTTAGTTCTCTCCTGGCGCGAAATAATTCCATGGAGAAGCCCGATTCCAAGGAGTATCCGCGTTCAGATTTTAAGTCAGGATTTCCCCCTGGTCGCCAGAAAAGATCGTTGAGTGTCGGGACCCTGTAAACCCTTGAAACATTTACATAGACATAAAGCCACTGCGTGAGATCCCATTTTCCGCTAAGTCCAAATGTAAACGGAGCCGTATTATTCCCATTGCTTACAAATTCCTGCCTGAGATATGTGGTAGCAGAGATGCGGGCATTTCTGTTTTGCAATGAATAGGATCCAAAAATCGATACCCGATTTTGAAAGGCATCTTCTTCATAGGAATCTGCATCAGCTCTGGCGAATGTTCCATTCAATCCAGCCTGAAATGAATGTCTCGAATTAAGAAAATAGTTCCTAATCGACTCGAATATGAACGTATTCGATCTGTTACTTGAGTTCAGATCAATAGCAGGATTTTCATAATCAAGGATCTCCTGAAAGAAGGCTGCTTTTGATTCATAGTTTCCATTTTTGCGATTCCAATTCCAGGAAACCATGAACCTGTTAGCCAAATCGTCCTGCTTGGCTTCATTATTCTCTTCGAGCAAGGTCGGAGGGATTTCTCTTTTGGTTTTTTGAAACCAGTAATCAAAGCTCAACCGATGATCTTTAGAAATTCTCTTTGCAATTGACGCGATCAAGCCACTGTTTACATAGGCAGCATTTACCTGCTTTTCACGAACAATATCCGATCCATTATTGCTCTGATCGATCGCATAGTCATTTTCGGCAAACTGATTAAACAGGGAAATAGACGTTCTCCAGGTTCCTTTTTTTAGATTGAGTTCAACGCCCTGAGTAAATTTTCCAAAACTCCCCGCACCGAGATGAATTCCGATTTTTTCGGGAGCATCATCCTTGTTGCTGTTCAATAAAATTGCACCTGTCACAGCTCCACTTCCCCAGGCAGTGGAGGCCCCACCATATTGCAATTGAATGTCCCGGATCAGACTCAATGGAACCAGGGCAAGGTCCGGGGTTCCGTTCATAGGACTTGTGATGTTTAATCCATTCCAGATCAGTGGTGTTTGATTGGCATTACCCCCTCTAAATGACGTTGTCGAAAGGGTTCCGGGTCCGTAACTCTTGATAAATACCGGACTGCGTTCTATGAGCAACTCGCCCAAATTGTCATTGTACCTTGAAGAGATCTCTGAAGAATCAAATTGGAGAAATTTTACCCCATTGGAGAAACCCTCAATTCGACTTCCACTGATCACGACTTCCCTAAGAGTTAGAGAGTCAATCTGCGCTGAAAGGCAATTCGGAACTACATATAAAAACAAAAGGCCAAAAAATTTATTCATAAATTTTTTTAGCCTCGGGGATTTGCAAAGATCAATCTGACCCGCAGCTCTTCTCCCGAAAGCTTATGGATTAAGTTGCTGCGGCAGGTCTCCTGGCTCGTCTGGCGAACTACCTCCTTCCCGATCTCTCAGTGGATT
>JANQHS010000063.1 GCA_028282565.1 Cytophagales bacterium
ACGATCAATCGGAAAAAAAGGAAAGAGCCCAGTATTCCACCTGAAAATCCCAAAAGAAGAATTAAGAGTCCTTTTTTCATTTATTTTGCCGGTTTTGGCAGAAAATTATAACGATACACTCTGCCTGTCAATATCCCCTAAGTGTTTGAATGGGAATTAAAAGCATTTTAAGTGTTCCTTGGGCCAAATTGATCCGATCAAAGCATAAGGCCTGGGCAAGAAATCCCTGGAAATATCAGGCAAGGATCTTTGAGAACCTGATTCTGGAAGGCAGAAGAACAAGGTTTGGAGAGGACCATGGTTTGAGGGAAGTGGGGTCTTATGAAGATTTCACCAAGGCGGTCCCCATTCGGAACTATGAAGGACTGAAACCCTATATCGAAAGGATCATTAAGGGAGAGCAAAACGAATTATGGCCCGGGAAACCCATCTATTTCGCCAAGACCTCCGGAACGACCTCGGGATCCAAATTTATCCCGATCACCAAGGATTCGATCGGTAATCATATCAACACCGCAAGAGATGCTCTTTTGAGCTACATCGCGGATTCAGGGAACTCCGCTTTCCTCGATGGCCGTTTGATCTTTTTATCAGGTAGTCCTGAGATGGATAAAACCGGTGGAATACATACCGGACGCTTATCCGGAATTGTAAATCACCATGTTCCCCAATACCTGCGTTCAAATCAATTGCCGAGCTACACCACTAACTGTATAGAGGATTGGGAAACCAAACTTCATGCGATCATTAAGGAAACCAAGGATCAGAATATGACCCTGATCTCCGGTATTCCTCCCTGGGTTCAGATGTACTTTGATTATTTGATCGAAGAAACAGGAAAGTCGGTAGGTGATATTTTTTCCAATTTTAGTCTTCTGGTTCATGGCGGCGTGAATTTTCAGCCTTACGCCAACAAACTGTACGAATCCATCGGCCGACGAGTCGACACGCTTGAAACCTTTCCGGCATCTGAGGGATTCTTTGCCTTTCAGGATACCCAGATGAATGAAGGACTCCTTTTGAACATCGATAGCGGGATTTTCTTCGAATTTATTCCCATGGATGAGTACCATTCCGAAAATCCGCAGAGACTCAGTTTAAGGGATGTGGAAATTGGAAAAAACTACTCACTGATCATCAATAGTAACGCAGGACTATGGGGCTATGAGATCGGGGATACCGTGAAGTTTGTTTCCACCGACCCTTACCGCCTTGTGGTCACGGGAAGGGTAAGCCACTTCATTTCAGCTTTTGGAGAACATGTGATCGCAGAAGAAGTGGAGAGGTCACTCGAACTTTCACGGGCCGAGTTCCCCGAAATTGGGGTGATCGAGTTTACAGTCGCCCCGGAGATCAATCCGGAAAAAGGAAAATCATGCCATGAATGGCTCATCGAATTTTCAAATCCGCCCTCCGATATGGAAGCTTTTTCTTCCTCCCTCGATAAACATCTTCAGGAATCCAATAGTTATTATAAGGACCTGATCCAGGGCTCCATTCTAAGGCCGCTGAGGGTGACAGACCTGAAAAAGGACGCTTTCAGAGAATTCATGAAAGAAAAAGGAAAATTGGGTGGGCAAAACAAGGTTCCGCGTCTGGCGAATAACAGGGATTATGCCGATGGGCTTTTGAAATTCAGAAACGATAACAATTGATGAAGAGTATCTCTATTCTAGGTTCAACGGGCAGTATTGGAAAACAGGCATTGGATGTCGTGCAGCGGAATCCCGGCGAATTTAAAGTTCTGGGGCTGACTGCCAGGAGAGATCATGAACTCCTTGAGAAGCAGGCAAGGGAATTCCAGCCCGAGAAAATTGCGATCCTTGACCAGGACGCGTATTCCATCTTAAGTAAAAAACTACAGGGAACAGGGATCGAGGTACTCTCCGGAGAGGAGGGGATCAATCAGGTGGCGACACTTGAAAGCGTCGATACTGTCTTGACAGCCATGGTAGGCTTTTCGGGATTTATTCCGACGATCAAAGCAATAGAACAGAAGAAAAATATCGCCTTGGCCAACAAGGAAACACTGGTCGTTGGAGGAAGTATTATCAACAGGTTGGCAGAAGAAAACGGGGTGAGTATCATTCCTGTGGATTCTGAGCATTCGGCCATTTTTCAATGCATGGTTGGAGAAGAAGAGAAAAGTGTGGAAAGGATCATACTTACAGCCTCGGGTGGGCCTTTTAGGGGTTATCAAAAAAGCCAGCTAGAAAATATCGGTCCGGAGCAAGCCTTAAAACATCCTAACTGGGACATGGGTGCCAAGATCACCATCGATTCGGCAACTTTGATGAACAAGGGGCTTGAGGTCATCGAAGCCCGCTGGTTATTTGGTTTGGAACCGGACCAGATCGATGTCGTTGTTCATCCTCAATCGATCATTCATTCAATGGTTGAATTTGTTGATGGTTCTATCAAGGCACAATTGGGAATTCCGGATATGAGGCTGCCGATACATTATGCCTTGGCCTATCCTGAAAGGATGGAAGCCTCCTTTCCACGGATGAATTTTGAAAACCCCTTTCAGCTTGATTTTGAGCCTCCCAACCTAAAAACATTTCAAAACTTACAATTGGCTTTTGAGGCAATGAAAAAAGGTGGAAATTTGCCATGCGTCCTGAACGCTTCTAATGAAATAGCTGTTCAGGGATTTTTAGAAGGCAAACTTGATTTTCTGGGAATTCCCAGAGTTGTGGAAAGCTGTTTGAGCAATCTTCGACATATTTCGGATCCGACTTTGGAGGATCTTTTGGAAACGGATACTGAATCCAGGAAAATCGCAACAGATTTAATTT
>JANQHS010000075.1 GCA_028282565.1 Cytophagales bacterium
GATGTTAATCCGCTTTCAAAGCCCCAATCATAGCTTACCGCTTCGATGCCATCTGTTATTGCCGTAACGGATTGGTAACCTTCGGGCGTAAGTCCCAGCTCAATATCCAGTTTTCCTTCCAGGCTCGGATTTATTGTATAGCATTGTTGCCTTTCGCATCCGTTTGAATAGGCTATGTCAACGCATACGTCGTAATTCCTGTCTGTAAAGGGATAAAAATGAATGGGTTCAAACTCCTGAGAAACTGTTCCGTCACCGAAGGACCAGGCCACATCCTGTATTTCTCCTTCTGAGGTCCAGGCATCCAGGTAAAACTGAACAGAATATGACCTTGCCGTATCAATTTCCGTAACATCAAAAGATCCTGGGCTAAGGGTTTGTTGGGGGTCAAGTCTTCCTCCGGATATTCCTGTGATATCCCGAAAAGCAAAGGCGACCTCCAGGGCTTCATCATCCTTCGGATTTTCAAACTTTCCCTTGTACCATTCCTGTCCCAAAAAATCCAGGCGTTCATCGGTATCCATGAAATACCCGGCCCGCCCAGCTTCGATAAGAATATCCGCACCATCCAATACGCCATATAGCTTGAATAAGGGTTCTCCGGGCATAGGAGATGGGGTTTCT
Source organism: Cytophagales bacterium (assembly GCA_028282565.1). Taxonomy (GTDB): domain Bacteria; phylum Bacteroidota; class Bacteroidia; order Cytophagales; family CCMP332; genus JANQHS01. The sequence continues at coordinate 625 of JANQHS010000075.1, forward strand.
TGCCTGTTGCAGGAAATGAAAAGGGTCAGGATCAATATATAGCGCAGTAATCTTTTCATTATCGGCTCCACAAGTGGTAGGTTAATCCAACCTTAACTTCAATATTGTTAGGGTTTTGGTTCTCTGCAATTGGTGTCAAACCCAGTCTGGTCTGCAGATCAAAGCGTAGTCTCGACTTGAGATTGTAAGAGTAACCCAGAATCCCGACCATTTGGTTTTGATTGAACCCATCTAAATATCCGCTCTCCGAGCTTTGATTTATCTGAGGTGGATTGGAATTGCTCGAACGACTCTGCTCCACATCACTGTAAACCTGTATCAGCCGACTGTATTGAAGGCCACCGCTAAGTCGATGACGCGGATGGATCATATAACTTGCTGTCAGCGGGAAAGACCAATAGTTCAAATAGTTTGGGGTGATTCTATAGGTTGTTTCGGTAAGTCCAAAGGAGAATTCCTGTTGCTGAATGGTCAATGTCGATCCCTGATAGCGAATTTGCTCGAATTGGCTTCCCAGAGCAAATTCCCATCTGATACTTGGAACAAAAACCAAATTGGCACCGGCATAAAAGGGAAGTCTTGAAGTACCGGAGTTTTCATTTCCTCCCTCAGTGGAAAAAGGAATGCCGGCGAGAAGGTCAACCCTGAAGGATGATGAAGATGACTTTGCAGTTCGATAAGGACCTACGATGTCATCTTCTACATTTACATCTACCGGCTCAATCAATCTATGGTCCGATTCTTCGATCAGCAGTGTGGGCTTGGTTTCCGAAGAAACAGTGAGAATGGCTCCGTCATCAAGCGCTACCGTTTCATTGGTCTCTACGTCAGCCACAAACGGCTTTGCAGATGTCCGGGAAGGGGTATTTGGCGCCGCGTTTTCAGTGGGTGTTGTGTTAGTAGTAGCTTGATCGCCTGCTGCTGCTCCATTATTTGTCACTTCCGGTAATTGGGGATTTGCTTCAGGTACTTGAGTCGAAAAGCCATTGGACGTGCCAATGGCTGCCGTTTCGGTTTGCGCCTGGTCGGCGGTATCAGGGTTTTGGATGAGATTCAAACCTCCGACGACGCCAAGAATTCCAACAACTGCTCCAATGATCCAGGGAATCAACGTTCTTCTCCTTTGCTTCCCTTCCATTTCATTGATCAAAGCCTCGGCCTCTTTCCATGCTTCCGGGTTGAAGGGGGATTCGAAATCTCCTAAACCTTTCTTGAATATGTTATCTAAGTCCTTGCCGCTCATTTCACATTGCTAACATGATGACCTTCTTATCTTCGATCATCGAGATCAATTTCTTTCTTGCATTGTTTACGTGCCATTTCGATGTTCCAACGGAGATCTTCATCAATTCGGCGATCTCCTTATGGCTATAACCGTCGATGGCATATAAGCAAAAAACCCTTTTGCTGACGTCGGGAAGTCTTTCCAAAAATCCCAGTAGCTCTTCAGCTTCAAATTGAAGATCTGCATCGTTGAAACTGATATCCGAGTATTGCTGTGCCTCTTCAAAAGGGGAGATCTCGGTAAATGCTTCTTTATATTTTTTGTTCTTCCTGTATTCATCGAATATGGTGTTGATGGTGATCCGCCTGATCCAGAGGTTGAAGGGAACTTCTTTGCGGTACTTTTCCAGGTTGGTCAGCACTTTCATAAATGACTGATTTAACAACGCTTCCGCATCAGCTCCATTCTTGTAATACCTTTTACAAATGCCAAAAAGAAACCCGTAGCACAGTTTGTAAAGTTCAAATTGTGCTTTCCTGTCCTTTTTTAGGCAGGCTTTAATGATATCATTCCCAACTTTGACCAATTATGATCGGATCATCACTTCATCATAAGCAAAAATTCTAGTCTATCCTCCAAATTCTTTTCATCCATTTATTGATCCCTGGTTGAATGGCAAAAGTCTAAGCCATTTGTTGTTTGTCAAAGGCCGATTTAATGGGATGTTCTCGGGAATCTCATGTCACTTAACCCAAACGGCCTTGTCCGGATTGAGATTCGAATCCTTTAATTTCGGCAAATCCTCATTAAAATGGTAGATCGATCATCATTTCTTTAGGTCAGGGATCGATATCAACACCAAACACGTGGATCACATGGAAATGGTTGGGTAAAAAAAAAGGCGGTTAATGAAACCGCCTCTTTAAGAAATACACAACTTGAAAACTAGCTCTAAGCAATCTAAACTACCATTTCCATTGCCCTGAACCCTCCATCGGAAACATCCAGGGAATAAGATCGCCCGCGCCTGACGTTGCGCAACCAAATCAAATAGCAGTTCTCATCTTTCATCGCCATTGGATCAATTTGTACAGATTGATTTCTATGGCTTTGTCTTTTTGTAATACATTCCCAGCTGAGGTTTTAAGTCTAAGAGAAGCGGCTTCAGGGAAATGAGTAGCCCCAAGAACAGGTTTCCCGTTTGACCTCCGAATCAATGGATGCCTCTTTGGGTAATCTGTTATCGCGGCTCCTGCAATTTCAACGGCCAGTGGATCATCCGTTGTTGCCCGGAGCCGTACCTGCACACATTCGGTAGGATTTCCCTTTCCCTGAAAAAAAATGCCGCTTTCATCAAACTTACCGGTTTTTCGTTCTGGCCCACCGGAAGGACCAACCGTCTGAACTAGATCAATGTCATAAGCAATATCTTCTCGATCATTCCTTTGTAGACCGGATTTTAAGTAAAGCGATATGGGTTTCTGGTATTCCATTTTAAAGCTTCGAAAGGGAACACGTGCAGGAATGGATCCGGGTTGGGTGAAGCGTATAGAACAATTTGCCGTTTATGGAAATTACTTATTGGTGATGGCAAATTGTCCTTGAATGGTAGACATTTGGGCTAAACCATATTAAAACTCTTACACTTCATGATAAGATTATTACTCGTCTTCGGACTCTCAGGCCTTTCTGTTTTGTTGATGAATTTCGGTTTTCTCGGATTCCATATGAGAACCTCCGGTTCTCCCGGGGGAAATGCCGGCGCCCCGGGTCAATTCAACGGAAGGACCTGTGCGACTTCGGGATGTCATTCGGGAGGTTCTTCTTTCCGGGCGGGTATGATCAGCTCGAATATCCCGGCATCGGGGTATGTTCCCGGACAAACCTATACCATTACGGGAACAGTCATGGAATCAGGAAGATCAAAGTTCGGATTCGAGATCACACCTCAGGATTCCTCCGGAAACCTCATCGGAACTCTCGTCAGGACGAATACCGCTGAAACCAAAATTGTAAATGGCGCTAAATCCATGACGCATACCACTTCCGGTACATCAGGCTCCGGAAATATGAAAAGCTGGTCTTTTGATTGGACCGCCCCTGTTGCGGGTTCAGGTGATTTTGCTTTCTGGGGGGCTTTTAATGCTTCCAACAGCAATAGCTCTAACTCCGGGGACATCATCCTGACGTCCAACCTTCAGATAGAAGAGGACCGTACAGGTGTTGGATTAAGAGATGAATTTGCTGCAAACATATTTATAGGGCCTAATCCAACACAAGATAATCTGAGGATCAGATTTATAGAGCCGTTGGATCAAAAGCTTGATCTCCTTCTTATTGATCTTTCTGGTAAGAAAGAACTCACCCGGACTCTGAGGAGGGGTTCTTTGGAGCAGGTCATTGATGTCGAAAATTCCAATGCCGGGCTTTATAACCTGCTACTCCTGAATAGGCA
>JANQHS010000086.1 GCA_028282565.1 Cytophagales bacterium
TCAGTATTTTGATCTCCGATTTGAAAGATGATACCCCTTGATACAGAACAATACCTGAATGAGGGCTGCGGTCGATGCGAGCTTGGCGGCACTCCCCAATGCAAGGTCCATGACTGGAGAAAGGAACTAGAAGCCTTAAGGGAGATCGTGGTTTCCTGCGGCTTGAGAGAGGAGATCAAATGGGGTGTTCCCTGTTATACCCATCATGGTAAAAACGTACTCCTGCTCAGCGCTTTCAGATCTTATGCGGCCATCAGCTTTTTCAAGGGAGCACTTGTGGATGATCCCAATCGCTTGCTTGTCAAACCAGGAGAGAATTCCCAGGCATCAAGAATGTACAGAGTTGAAGGTCTTAAGCATGTCAGGGATCATGAGGAAGAGATCAGACAACTCATTTTGAACGCCATAGATGTGGAGACCTCCGGCAAAAAGATCGAATTCAAAAGAAACCCGGAACCCATGCCGGTGGAATTGGAGGAAAAACTCACGGAGGACCCAAGTCTTCGCTCCGCTTTTGAATCCCTGACTCCGGGACGTCAACGCGGATGGATCATTTATTTTGCATCTCCCAAAAGATCCGAAACCAGGACAGCACGCATAGAAAAAAGCATCGGCAAGATCCTTAACGGTGAGGGAATGCACGATAAATACCAATCTCGAACAAAGAAGAAAACATGAAACTACTTCAAGCAAGCCTCCTTTCATTCATTCTCTTGTTTTCCTGTCAGCAGGAGGAACAGAAAAGCTTTACAAGACATATTGAGCTAGAAGGACAGGTCAATTTCAGGGATCTGGGAAACTACCAGACCGAATCCGGAGCCATGGTAAGACCTGGAATGGTTTACCGTTCGGGTTCCCTGAACAAACTCACAGCTCAGGACCTGGAAATACTTCAGAACCTGGGAATCAGAACCGTAATCAGTTTCCTGACTGAGGAAGAGATTGGCAAACTAGGGGAAGATCAATTACCCAAGGAAGTCCAATTTTATAATTTTCCCATTTATGGACAGAGCGATGAGATCAACGACCTGATCCAAGCTCGGGAAACAGGTGATTTTTCAGCCATACCCAGCGATATCAATGCAAAATTCCACCGCATGGTCACCGAAACCGGGAAGGAAGCCTACTCAGATCTCTTTGAAATTCTATCAAATTCGGAATCCTTTCCCGTGGTCTTCCACTGTTCTCATGGTGTGCACCGAACAGGAACCGCCTCTGCCCTCTTGCTGAACTCTCTTGGAGTCCCCTGGGCTACCATTGAAGAAGATTACATGCTTTCAAATACATACCGGGGGCCAGAAAGCCGGGAAAGTGTGAGCTACCTGGACTCGATCGCCAAGTTTAATGATTCAATCCCGGATAAGGATCTGAATCGGGAATACATTGAAAGTTTCTTTTTCCTTCAAAAGGATTATATAAATGGAACCCGGATTCATATCCTTGAACAATATGGTTCGTTTGACGAATATTATTCTGAAGCCGGCATATCCGAAAATACGAGGGGCAAAATTGAGTCCATCCTTCTGAGCGAATCAAATGCGAAATGATCCAGGATTATTTTCCAAAACGTATCATCTGTCTGACAGAAGAGCCGACGGAAACCCTCTATCTCCTAGGTGAAGAAGAAAGGATCATCGGCATCTCCGGGTTCACGGTAAGGCCACCCAGAGCGAGAAAGGAAAAACCCAAGGTCTCGGCCTTTACCGAAGCCAATATTGAAAAGATACTGGAGCTCAAACCGGATCTGGTCATCGGTTTTTCCGATATCCAGGCAGACATCGCCAGGCAGTTGATCAGCCAGGGTGTACAGGTCTGGATCACCAATCACCGCAGTGTTGAAGAGATCTTCCAATTCATTGTTCAGATGGGAAGTATGGTTGGAAAGACCGATGAGGCCATTGCCCTGGTACAGCAGTTCCAATCGTTGATCAATAGAGTCCAAGTGAACAACAGAGATCGCAACATCAAACCCAAGGTTTACTTTGAAGAATGGTACGATCCGCTGATCACAGGCATCAGGTGGGTGAGCGAGATCATCGAGATCGCCGGAGGGATTGATATTTTTCCCGAACATCGTCAGGCCTCGCTTGCCAAGGGCCGTATCCTCGCGGACCCGGGAGAAGTGATCCGGAGAGATCCCGACATTATCCTGGCATCCTGGTGCGGTAAAATGTTTAAAAAAGATCGCCTGATCAGCAGAACCGGATGGGAGCAGATCGAGGCTGTCAAAAACGATGACATCCATGGGATCGATTCGGCCATCATTCTGCAACCGGGACCAGCCTCGGTATCCGAAGGTGCTGAATTGATCGCCGGGATCATCAATGATTGGTCAGATAATAAATGACCCTCCCCGATATCAAAAGTTCAATCATGCCTCATCTTTCGACCTGAAGAAAACTGTAACAGAACCGCAGGATTATGGCGTACTGGTAGATGATCAGCGAGTGCTTATATACGGAGGTGTTAACTTATCGTAAATTTTTAGGATTGAGGTCAACTTTTCTCCGCAGGATTTGTTTAGAAATTCTCGAACAGTTGAAATAAAAATTACCAAATCAAAATGAGCATCTCCATCGAAACAGTACACCTCCCAGAGGTGATCGAAAAGCACGGCAAAGACATGAGCGGCAAAGTAGCCGCAGTAACCGGATCAACTACAGGCACAGGATATGTTTGTGCCAGAGAATTGGGCAAAAAAGGAGCCACTGTTCTATTGTTGAATCGCCAAAGCGAAAGATCGGAAAAGGCGCTCAATGACCTCCAAGCTTCGGTTCCAAACGGGAAATTTGAAGCGATACCATGCGATCTCCAGGATTTTTCGAGTGTTCGCAAGGCAGCGGAGACCATCGCCTCAAACTATGATCATCTGGATGTACTTGTCAACAATGCCGGTGTGATGGCGCTCAAAGACGAAGCCACCGGTGATGGTTACGATGTACAAATGCAAACCAATGTCATTTCCCATTTCCTGCTGACCAAGGAATTATTTCCACTCCTCAAAGCCAGCTCTGGCGCCAGGGTCGTCAATCACTCATCCATGGCCAGACTCGGCGGACCTCTTTCCATGGAATATTTCGAGAAGAAAGGTGGCAATCTTGGTGGTGACGGAACCGATGAGGAAAATGCAAGTTTCAGAGGACCAAGATGGGAGCGCTATCACCAAACCAAGCTTGCCAATTGCGCATTTACCTATGGTCTCAAGAAAAAATTTGAAGAAAACGGGATCGACAATATTATCCCGCTTCTGGCGCACCCGGGACTTGCGTTGACCAATCTGCAGGTAACCACCGCAGCCGATGGGGGCATGGACAACAGTGGGGATTTCATGCTTCAGGGGCAATCCGCAGAAGACGGTGCCACAGGAATTATCAGGGCGGCCATGGACCCCGAGGCGCAATCCGGATACTTCTACGGACCAACCGCAGGATGGAAGGGCTATCCCGACCTGCTTGAGCCGGAAGATTTTCTCTACAGCGACGAGACCATCGACATCAACTGGAACGGATGTGAGGCTGCTGTTGGGAAATTTGAATTCTAAGATTTATCTCAATTTCAATCCGGAGGGGATAAGCATTTTAACGGCTTAACCAATCGATGATACATGGCAGGAATGTAAGAACGCTTGAGCCTGTCCATCTTATGGCTCTAGCCAACCCGTTATGCGGTTTTTAGGCTCTTTTTTGAACTAAAAAAGAGTTAAAACACATTATCTTTCCAATCCAAACATGACGAACCAATGAACGTACTACGCACTTTCGTTTTGTTGCTTTTTTCCGTGGGGGCTATTGCCCAGCAGTCCGGGATCGCGGTAATCGAAGAAGGGGATGGAAATGTGACCATCCATTCCGGAAGAGGAAACCAATTTCCCAAAGTGGAAACCATCAACAATGCCGAAGTTTTCTCCTATGAGGCTGCGGAAGAGGATGATTGGTGGAAGGTCAGCTTCTGGAAATTTCAAGGAGCCTATGGAACGGGCATCACCAAGGAATATCATGGCTTTGTGCTTGCCAACAGGATAATGCCGTTCGCATCCATGTCTGACAAGCAAAGGAAGATCGAGCTCGGCAAGATCTTCAACCGGGAACTGCGCCATGCCAAGGATCTGAACAAACGTGCGGATGAAAACTCCCTGGAATACCGTGACCTTGTATCAAATGCCAAGGTCTATCACACCTATCATTTTGAACAGGTGCTGGAGGTCTTCACAGACCTGGTTTGCAGAACCCGGGATAAGGAATTGTTCCGGCTTTTTAACAAGGTCATGGGGATAGAAGAGGATTACGTTGATTACACCTCACTCAAAGCCCTTGGCACCATTTATCAATGTCAGCCCGACTGGGCTCTTGAAAATATTCCTAAAACGGAAGAGTTCTTTGCGGAATTTGAAGAAGGATGCAAGGAGATCGAGGATGAGGCACTGAGGGAGAAATTGAACAGCTTCAAAACGGACAACGGCTGGTAGAAGGTTCTCTCTTCAATTGGGAATTGACATGAGAGTATAATTTTCTCTCCTCAATTCGTTTATAAAATGCATGAGAAAAAAGATCCTTTTATTACTCCTGACCTTATACATTTTCGTTTCCTGTGATCAATTTGGAACCTCCGTCAACCGAACACCTGTAAATGTCATTTTGGGAGATGCAAGCTTCCTGCTTGCCCATGGGAGATTTCCTGATGAACTGACCAATGAGGAAGAAAGGGTAAAGAGCCATCTGATGTTTGTTGAAGAACAACTCAGAAGAAGTTCTCCATCGGATCTATCCGCCCGTCAAAGAACTAACCGTTCCAAAATGCTGGATCTCCTTCATTCTTATTGGAATAAAGGAGAATTTCCAAAAAACGATGGCCACCCGGACCCAAGGCGACCGTGTTTCATTGACAAGGAAGGAAATATTTGCGCGGTTGGTTTCTTGATCCAGGAAACCATGGGAAGAGAACTCGCCGAAGAGATCAACCGAGACTACAAATACAGCTACATTTCAGAGATCGACGAACCCATCTTAGCTGAATGGGCAAAAGAAAACGGACTATCCCTTATGGAATGTGCTATGATACAACCCGCCTATAGTGGCATGGGAAACTCTGACGACAATTATATTCCTACGGGTCTTGCCTTATCTACTGCCTTGTTGTCAGGAACCAATATTGCATTGAGTACCATAGGAGGTATTGAAAGATGCAAGGGTAACCCAAACAGGGGTGCTCCTACAGTCGGAATATTCTCTGGCACCTCGCAAATGGTATTGGGGGTTCTTTCATACCCTGCGGGTTATGCGGACTTCAATGGGAATTATATGATCAATGAAAGTCAACAAGTCTTAAGCATGGTCAATATCGGAGTTGGTCTCGGAACCATAATCCTAAGCTCTTATTACCTTTTGGCAAAAAAGAAACCAAAACCAAGCGCCACTGCCTGGAATATATATGGTTTCCCATCCCCTGGTAATCAGGTGGGATTTGGGCTCAGCTTAAGAACGAAAATATTGGATCATTGAGGTCTTATGGTTCCTCAGAATCAACATGGCCTATTAACAAATTGTGTTTATCTAAAGGCAACAGAAAGTATCTTAAAAAGAATATGGGCAGATCCGGAGATCCACGCCCATATTTCCTCCATCAAGGATTAGGAATTAATCCCTCAAGAATCCATCTATCCTGGTGCTGAACTCAGCACCCATCTTCATCCCAATCGCCGCCTGTTTCAGATCCTCGGGAACATCCCCACAAAAGAAGAAAGGACCGGGAACAGCGATCTGCGCCAGGTTTCCGAAATGATGAGCCGCGGTTCCGCCAAGATGAGCACCCAACGCCGCACCATCGGCGAAGCTGTCGTGAACGACAAGAGCCCCTTGCTCTTCATCAAGATAATATTGCATTCCAAGTGTTCCCGGTTCATTCTCCTCCATTTCCCGAAATACCTGATCATAGATATCCTTGAGCTGCTCGAATTTCCCAGGATGAGCTGTCCATTTGTAAAAAACCGTGATTGCCTGATTATTCATTTTCTTAAAGTTTTCATTAAACATGCAAGCAAAAGTATGTCGTATTTACACCCATAATGGGGGTATTTTACGACAATTCAGGGGGTTGATTCAGACAGATGATTGATCTATTTTTGTTCTATGACAAAAAAGCTCAGCATACTGGCAACCAAGGGCTTAGTGATCGTAGATACCATCATCGGGACCTTAAACCTTTTCCAACTGGCCAACAGCTACCACAGGAAAAAGGGATTCTCCAAAGAAGATGTATTCCGGATCGATATTGCCGGTATCGACAAACAACCCATCAGATACAACAGGTATTTTTCCGTCACTCCTACCAGAAGTCTTGAGGAAATCGAAGAAACCGATTTGATCATCATCCCGGGCATTGCCGGCAACCAAATTGAAAACATCGAATCGAACCGGCCCTTTATCGAGTGGATGAAAGATCAAAGGGTTCAAAACAATGCGGAGATCGCCTCGCTATGCCGGGGAGCATTTCTCCTGGCCGAAACCGGCCTGATGCATGGAAAGGCCTGCGCCACTCATTGGCTGACCCATGATCAGTTCAGAAGAATGTTTCCTGATGTCAATTTGATCCCGGAAAAAGTGATCAGCGAGGATAACGGGATCTATTCAAGCGGTGGAGCATACTCTTTTCTCAACCTTGTCCTGCACCTGATCGAAAAGTACTATGGGCGCGAAACGGCCATCTGGTGTTCAAAAATATCCGAGGTGGAGTTCGATCGCATGGACCAAAATCAGTTTGCCATATTTCATGGACAGAAGGATCATAGTGATGTAGAAATCAAAGATATCCAGAACTACCTGGAGGAGCATTTTGCTGAAAAGATCAGCGTTGAAGATCTGGCAGAAAGGACAGCCACAAGCAGCCGGAACTTCGTGAGGAGATTCAAAAAAGCGACAAACAACACGCCGATCGAATACATTCAAAGGGTAAGGATCGAGGCAGCAAAGAAAAAGCTGGAATCCACCACGGCTTCTGTCCATCAGGCGATGTACGATTCAGGATATAATGATGACAAAACCTTCCGCAACCTCTTCAAAAGATACACGGGGTTGACTCCTCTCGAATATAGGAACAAATACAACAGGGAAATGGCGCTGGTCCGGGCCTAGGACATGTTGGAAGAGGGCGCTATAACGAAGGCTTTGAGGATTTAACAAAAAAATAAAGGATTAGGGTGTATGAAATTTGCCAAAATGCCCTTAATTGAGTTCATAAAGAAGTGCATGATTACAAGAATCGCTTTTCCACTCCTGATCCTATTTATCTCA
>JANQHS010000127.1 GCA_028282565.1 Cytophagales bacterium
GATCTCATGGCCCAGCAGCCAAGGCTTTCCGCTCTTTCGGTCTTCGGGCATCTTCCAGAGGCTAAAGAACTTTTGAGGTCGGGATTCAGTACCGAGGAACGGGATTATTATCAAAAACTGTTGAAACAGGAACTTGGGGAGAGCTCCAGTATGGGTAGGCTCTTTGATGCCGTTGTCGGTTTTCTTGGTTTTGAGGGTAAACAATCGTATGAGGGAGAGGCTGCTATGCAACTTCAGACCCGGGCAGAACAATATATCGATCAGCATAAGCGCGAAGTACAGGCATATCGCACCAATGGAACCAAGTGGAGTTCAATAGTGGAAGGCATCGTCGAGGATAAAATAAGAGGGGTTTCAGTATCTGAGATCGCAGCCAAATTTCATAAGTCCCTGGTTCATATGATCGATCAGGTTGCCGAAGAAAGGGACTGTGAAAATCTGGCTTTTAGCGGGGGTGTTTTTCAGAATACCCTACTAATCGATTTGATCTGTGACCAGCTTTCAAAAAAATATAAGCTCTTCTTTCACAAGTCACTAAGTCCTAATGACGAATGTATTTCTTTAGGTCAGATCGCCTGTGCCTCACTCGAGCTTGAGCATCAATTCAGATCCGAAAAACTTAAGGTTCAAATCTATTAATCATGTGCCTGGCCATACCCGGAAAGCTTGTCAGCATCAATGAGGATTCGAAGGACCTGTTCAGGGAAGGAACTGTGTCTTTTGATGGCATAAAGCAAAAGGTGAACCTATCGCTCTTGCCTGAAGCTAAGGTCGGCGATTTTATCCTGGTTCACGTGGGGGTCGCTATCGGTGTTGTGGATGCCGATGAGGCTGAAAAGACTTTGTCATACCTTAAGCGAATGGGAGAAGCATGAAATATCTCGAGGAATACAGAGAGGCGAGAATAGTCAGGGAATTGATCAGTAAGGTCAAGGATTCCGTAAATGGTGAATGGAACGTTATGGAGATTTGCGGTGGCCAAACCCATAGCCTTGTTAAGAATGGGATCATAGACCTGCTGCCGGACAATATCAATATGATCCATGGTCCCGGTTGTCCGGTATGTGTCACTCCCCAGAGTATCATCGACAGGGCGATCAAGTTGGCCTCTCAGCCGGATATCATTCTTTGTTCCTACGGTGACATGTTAAGGATCCCTGGTTCTGAAAGAAGTCTTTTAGAAGTAAAGGCTTTAGGTGCGGATGTCAGAATAGTTTATAGTCCCCTTGAAGCGGTTCAGATCGCCACTGATATTCCCGATAAGCAGATTGTCTTTTTTGCGGTGGGTTTTGAGACCACAGCACCAGCCAATGCTCTTGCCGTTGTGCAGGCCAGTGCTTCGGGTTTAAAGAATTTCAGTATCCTCAGTTCTCATGTTCTCGTGCCTCCGGCCATTGAAGCCATACTTTCGGATCCGGATAATCATGTTGACGCATTTTTGGCTGCCGGGCATGTCTGTACCATCATGGGATATGAAGAATACCCCCCTATTTGTGAGCAATATAAGGTTCCGATCATCATTACAGGATTTGAGCCTGTCGACCTAATTCAGGGAATTCTTATGGCGGTTCGACAGCTTGAACGAGGCGAATACAGGCTTGAAAACCAATACTCCCGAATGGTCGATAGATCCGGAAATTCGAAGGCTCGGGAAATGATCAGCGAAGTTTACGAGGTTTCGGAACAGGAATGGAGAGGAATAGGAAGGATACCCGGAAGTGGATTGGTCCTAAACGAAAAATACGAGTCTTTCGATGCAGCAAAGAGGTATGGTATCCCTATAGAAAGAAATGAAATAGTCTCGGATTGCATTGCCGGCGAAGTCCTCAAAGGCCAGAAGAAGCCTATTGAGTGTCCCAGGTTTGGAAACGGTTGCAGCCCCGAGTCACCCTTGGGCGCTCCGATGGTTTCTTCGGAGGGAGCTTGTGCAGCCTATTATCATCACAGGATCATGGAGTCGTTATGAAGATCGAAAAACTTCATTGCCCAAACCCGGTTATGGATTCCGAAGTCATCACATTGGGTCATGGAAGTGGCGGGTTGCTTACCAATCGTCTTCTTGATTCAAAGGTTTTCGAAATCCTCAAGAATGAGTTTCTGGAAAAAGCAGATGATGCCGCAGAATTCCAGCTTGAAGGAAAAACGATCATGTCTACAGACTCCTTCGTGATCTCCCCTATTTTTTTTCCCGGTGGAAATATTGGTGAATTGGCTGTAAACGGTACGGTTAACGACGTTGCCATGTGTGGAGGCATACCGAAATATCTTTCCTTGAGCTTTGTGCTGGAAGAAGGTTTGGCCATGGAGGAATTTGAAAAGATCCTTCAGGGAATCAAGGTCGCCTGCGATAGATCGGATGTCAAGGTCATAACCGGTGATACCAAGGTCGTCGATAAGGGTAAGGGCGATAAGATATTTGTCAACACCACCGGGATCGGCGAACTCCACCCCGAATCAAACTTGTCGTATAACCGCATCAAACCCGGAGATTCTGTGATACTCAGCGGGGAGATGGCCAATCATGGTATTGCTATTCTTTCTGTGCGGGAAGGTCTGGAATTCGACACGGATCTTGAAAGTGACACCGTAAACCTGAACCATTTGGTTCGCAAAATGCTGGATCATTTTGGAGACAAGATCAAGTTCATGAGGGATCCCACGCGAGGAGGCCTTTCTTCTGCCCTCAACGAAGTTGCCCAAAAAACCCAGTTGGGAATAGATATCGTCGAAGAAAGGATCCCTGTCAAAAGGCAGGTTCGGGCAGCCTGCGAAATGCTTGGGCTTGATCCTCTCTACGTAGCCAACGAAGGAATATTTATGCTGA
>JANQHS010000134.1 GCA_028282565.1 Cytophagales bacterium
CTGGGTTATGCGATCGATTTCATTTTGGCGAGTTACCTGCACATGATGGCCAATGATGGTGGGGCCGCGGCTCCGGCGGTAGCGCTTCTGATCCTGCTCGTATCCTATGTTTTCAACAGGAGATTGTATGGTCGCAAAGCTGATTCGGCTGAATAGGGATGATCACGAGGGACCAGGGGTTCAGCCATGAATACTATTGAGCATCCAGAAGATCGTCGAGGTCATAATTCAGATCTTCAAGGCGCTTTTCTATTGTTCTTTTTGAATCGATGACGCCCTTGTTGTAGATCTCCGATCCCACATATTCCAGGAAAAAATCCAGCAACTGACCGGCAGCGATTACCCCGATCTTTTCGTCGCGTTCCTTTTCAAAGAAGTAGATCAGATCATTTATAGCCGCTTTTCGCTGCTCTTCGCCTAACCTGTTCCATTTTGGATTGCTCATGGTGTAAAATATATGGTTTCTGCTCGGCCAAATATGACCTGAAAATCCGCTTCATCAAAAAAAGACAGCTATATCAATTTGTAATATATCAAAACTTGATGTATAGTTGCACTATGTATTCAAAAGAACTGCTGAAAGGAACCTTGGAAGTGATCGTCTTAAAGCTCCTTTCCGAACATGGAAAGATGTATGGATATGAGCTTTCCCAAATGGTCAAGGAGCAAACCGATGGGAAGATCTATTTGAAGGATGGCTCATTGTATCCTGCACTGCACAAGCTGACGGGCAAGGGCATTTTGACCACCGAAGAGGTAAGGATCGGGAAGCGTGTTCGGAAGTATTACCAGATTACCAAAAAGGGCCAGGCACAAAAGGATTCCCTCGTCGAAGAAATGCGGGATTTTATCCATACCATGGAGAAAGTGATCTTCAATGACTTCAAGCCTTTGACTGCATGATCTCCGAAGAATTTGAAGAAAGGATCATTGAGGAGATCGAGTCCAGCGGTATTCGAAGTCAGGCATTGAAGGATGACCTGATCGATCACTTCTGTTGCCTTGTGGAGATGTTCATGGCAAAGGGAAATGACTTCGAAAGATCCCTGGCATTGGCCTATGAGCAAACAGCTCCTAATGGTCTGGATGAAATTCAGAAGGAAACCATTTTTTTACTTAACTATTCTAAAATCATGTTTACCAAACGATTAATCTATGTTTCGGGCTACCTGTTTTCCATTTTATGGATCACCGGGGCCTTGTTTAAGATCCTTCATCTTCAGGGAGCCGGCTTTTTGCTGGGTGTAGGAGGAATCGGTCTCGCCTTGATCTTCTTTCCGCTACTTTTTTTGAGCAGGTATAAGTTCTGGCTGAGGGAGGTTTTGTCCGAAAGATTGAAATGGATCATCGGAAGCATTTCGATCATGCTTCTGGTCATTGCCATTTCAATGAAGATGCTTCAACTCATGGGGGCCGCCTTCATGCTAGGAGCCAGTTTCCTGGTATTTGGATTAGGCTTTTTGCCATTCCTGTTTTTCAAGATGTATCATCGATCCCTGAAT
>JANQHS010000152.1 GCA_028282565.1 Cytophagales bacterium
ATTCAGGCTTTTTTCGGAATCTCCCGAACGTTCATAATGCTCAGCCATATTGTTAAACCACAGCATCTGGGATCTGGGATTCTGAAGGGCAAAAACCAAAGGTTCGAGATCTGCTATAAGCGAATCTGACTTTTGGGCTTTTCCAAGTTCATCCCATGCTCTGATCAAACCGATCCCGTTTTCGGTTATGCCCTCATTCATCTCCTTGGATCGCGATAAGGCAAAGCCCTGATTGAAATTGGTTTCAGCGAGTTCGGGGAGGCCCATATCCATGTAAAGCATTCCTGTTTTTTCGTAGTACTTGATCAGACCCAACTCATTGTTGCCCCTCTTAAAGGCATCATAGGTCATCTGATAATAGTAGAGGGCTGAATCATAGTTCTGCATCAGTTGGTAGGTCAGGGCCACGTTGGCAAATTCATGCCCCACGACTACTTTGTTGAGATACTTCTTGAGGTAGGGAATTGATTGTTGAAAATAATCCAGCGCTACTGCCAGATCACCCTGATCGCGATACACCACTCCGATATTCTGCAGAGTTTTGCCAACACCTATATTGTATTCGAGCTGTCTTGAAATGTCCAGGGCTTTCAGAAAGTACTCGAGTGCTTCACCATCCGCTCCGACCATATGGTAGATCATACCCAGACTATTGAAACAGCCGGCGACTCCTATTTCATCTTCTGCTTTTTGGTAAAGGATTGTGGCATCGGCAATGATCCTCAGGGACTCGGAATAATCTTCCATGAACCATAATGACATTGATTTCAGGTAAGTACCATCGGCCCTCCCTTTATCATAGTCAATTTCATCACTGAATTCGAGGATCTGAGTGCTGATCTCCAGTGATTTTTTGGGGTCGGTGATCCAATAGGCCTTCCCCATTTGAAAAAGGCTGTCAATGTCGTCTTTTTCAGAATTGGCCTGTAGCGGTCCAATACATAGCAAGCCAAAGAAAATGGCCAGATAAGATCTCAAAAGAATGTTTGTGCCAAAAGATCGCAACATCTATTGTAGGCTGGCTGAATACCATTTTGCCTTGATTCTGTCTTCGAATATACGATTTTCTGAAGGCTGATTAAACTCGATATATGCTACTGGTGTGCCCTTGGGAAGGCTGTCGATCTCCGAAATATATGGGCTGATCCATATTCCGCCTTTCATTGAAAGTCTTGGGAATTCATAGGTTTTGGATTCACCTGAACTCAAGTGGTAGGTGACGCTCGGTCTTTTGGTTTTGTAAACTGTTTTTTTGAACCAGCCGTAAGCGTTATAATCGACTTCCATTTCGATATACAGTCCTTTGCGATCATTGAATTTCCCAAGATCAATTTTCTTTCCCCAGGAAATTTCCGGCCCTTCAATTTCTTCCCATATCATGGTCTCCTTGCCTGTTTTTTCGAATAGCACATCCTGGTCCCTGCTTTCTTTAACTCGATAAGAGGACATGACCTGTCTCAAATAGACCCCATCGGTGTTGAAAAGGTACTGCCTGTCGATTCCACCAACCTGACCGGTCCATTTTCTCTTCTCCCAGAGGATATACTGAGCCCCTTTTCCTTCTTTGATCAATTCAGCGCTCTTATTTACCGCAGTTGGTGGTAGACCCGCTGTTATCAGGCTGGGCCTCGCTAGATAATTGAGTTGGTTTGGAATGAAATAGCTCAAGTCCCAGGGAACAAAATCAATGGTAGAGCTCCCTATTTTCTTTTTCCATTGTTCGGGAATTTTGTTTTGGGCAAGATTATGTCGGGACTGCTCTTCCCACTTTGATTTATAATCCGAATAGTTCCAGACCTGGTCATAAAAGTTGCCTATGCCTATGAAAGGTCTGCGCTCCTTGGAATGAGAAAAGGTGCCGTTCACATGAAGATTGATATCATATGCGGATATCGTCAGCACGATCAAAAGAGTCGAAAATGGTTTTATATGTCTGGTAAAAAGAAGGTAGAAAAAGAATATGAAGATCAGTGCGAGCAGTAGTTCGCCGGAATGATTGCCCGACTGCCTGGCGAATGAGTATCTGTAGATCGCAAATAGGAATAGGGGGAGGGAAGCAAGATAAACCCTGAGTGTTGCTTGTTTTCTTTCAAGATAATAAAAAGCGCCCAGGGCTAATGCCATCATAAAAAGCGCCAGGAAAGAGTTCGGTGGGAAGGTGGAAGTATTGTCCGCATTAAGAAAAACAAACTGGAAATAGCCTGTAAGAAGATCCACAGACCCCCCAAGGTTTCCAAAACACAGAAGCCAGGTGCCGAAATATGTGATAAAACCTGAAGTCAGCGTTACGATAGCAGGCCGATAATCTCTGGTACTCAGGCTATGCCATAATAGCCAGCCGAAGATCAGCAAGGATGAATTGAGCCCGATATTGATCTTGATCAGGAATCCCAATGCTGCCAGGAATCCGGGAATTGCGAGGTAAAGATTTTCTCTCCTGCTTGTATAGATCCACAGGCTTGCGACAACCCATCCGTAGATCAGGAAATCAAATTTGAACATGCAGCAATAGAGAAAGGCCAATAGGTAAAAGAGAGGTCCTTCTTTTTTCTCCAGGCGAAAAATCCTGAAAACAGAGATCAGAAGGCCGATTTTGAGCAAAGACTGAAAAAGAAAACCCCAGATCAGGTTATCTCCTACGGCCAGCGGATTCTTCAGGAAACCCAGTGGTCCGAAACTGAATTGTATGAATTGAAGTTTTGACAGGTCATAGGCTGCAAACCAGTTATATATGGCAAAATAGGAACCATCATAATGGGGCATCAGATCGGCATCATGGGCGGGCCAGGTGATCAGGGTTATCAGCAATGCTATGCCCGATGTCGTCCAATTGTTCTTTGCCTTGAGAAAGGTCGAAAAGCTATTTTTCAATTGCAGCACGCGCGAATTTGCTATTTAACCTTGATATAGTTCTTATACTCCCCGATTGACAATCCCAGTGTATTTCGTATGGCTCTTTTGAATTTGTCCTTGGCGCTGATCTTGTTTTTGCTCAGATCATGGTCAAAGATCCAATTCCGTTTATCGATCCGATCCTGCATAACTTTTGGATGTTGACCCTGGAATTTTTCAAGTGCGTCGATCTCACCATAGTCGAATTCATCGGCTTTGGAAACATTTTTTTCAAGCCATTCATCATCATGCCAAAGCGCATGGAAGGTCCTCTGCTTTGCCTGCATGGCCCTTGGTTCCTTTACCCACCCGTAATGAAAGATCTCCGCGTCGATTCCCTTTACCCTGAGTTTGCTGTTTGGTTTTTTTCGAAATCCCATAGCATCCTGGTAGGAAAAAATATCGCCGGAATTCCGAATGATCCTGATCTCGTTTTTGTACCAGCGCTCTGATGAACCTACATAATCGTATGAACCATAGAAATGAACATATTTGAACAGCAAGCCCTGAATTTTTGGGTCTTTGAGGTTCGATTCCATTTCTCTTTTTACAGTGGGGAGGTACTTTTCATGCATGACCTCATCTCCTTGTATATAGAAGGCCCAATCGGCCTCCGGGGAAATGGCGGCCAGTGCTTTGTCCGTTTCCACCGCCAGGACCCTTCCGCCTTCTCTGAGGTTTTCATCCCAAACGGTATCTACGATCTCTATTTTTTGCGGATCGATGCTGTTGACAAGCTCTCTCGTTCCATCTTCAGAATTTCCAACGGCGACAATGACTTCATCACAAACAGGCAGGATCGAACTGATCGCCTCAACAATGGGGTAATCATATTTGATCGCATTTCTGATAAAGGTAAAGCCTGAGACCTTCATGTTAGTATCTATATGTTGTTGCCCGCTCAAGATCTGGTAGTAGATAATATTCCCGCATACAATCAACCGTCAGACAAGAATGTACCGGAAGAACATATGCCAATTTGCTTGTGCTAAACAAAGAAGCATATTTTGGGTCAAAGCTGATGATCCCATGTTCCTGTGAGATTGATTCGAGGAATGAATTTTCCATGAGTTCGGAATAAGCTCCAGAATCGTTGGGAACCGCAAGCTGCCCATATTTAAACTCGGGATGATATTCTTTGGAAAAATGGATTGCACCGCCATGGATGACCGCTTTGTTCTCATCTTTCCTGACCTGAACAATGGGGCAGGCCATGACCATTGCGATTTGTGAAAAGTCGCATGACCCGATGCCCATTTGCATCAGATCATAAAAAACAAAATTCCCAGGTCTTACCTCATCGATTTTTTGCCAGTCCTTCAAAAGCGAACAGCCCGGTGTATCACCCATACTGACTTCGCAACGTGTATCAAGTACATCCTGGATTTTTTTTCTAAGAGATTCGGCCACTTGAATCGCTCTGTTCTCCTCTTGAACGACCTGCTCTGATTGCAAATGATAGGTTTGGCCTGCATGCCCCAAAATACCCTTAAAGGAATGTGTTTTGCTTTTGAGCATCTGCCTGGCCAGTTGAATGATCTCTTCGGTTTTTTCAGGTTTAATGCCTGCTCTATGATTTCCGAGATCTACTTTGATCCACCAATTCAAGGGTTTGTTGAGATCATCAAATTCATGAAGGGTTGCCGGATCGGAAACGATCAAATTCAGATTTACACTTTCGGATAATTTTTCGATGGCGCTCTTCTCCAATGGATTTGCGGGAAATGCAATGGTTATATCATCCCAATTCCTCGCTGCGAAATATTCGGCCATTTCTACTGATGAAACTGTGATCCCCTGACATTTATTTCTGAAGAAATCCCCGACAACTTCGGATTGATGGGTTTTAAAATGAGGACGAAAACGGATTTTCTGCGCTTGGAATTTCCCTGAAAGCCGATCAATGTTGCTGAGAATGATCCGGCGATCTGCCAAAAGTGTTGGGCGGGTAATTTTCATTCTTTGCCTTCGCCTGGAAGAAATGGAATTAACAGGTCATCATATGTGCCCCTCCAAAAGATCCAGTTATGACCCTCCGGATATGATTTATGCCATTGGGTATAACCCCTTTTGTCCACGAGTTTTGTGAATGCTTTGATGTCCTTATGAAGGTATTCATATGTACCCCAAACGTAGCTCAGGCTTATCTTTTTTGTGTCATTCTCTGCGATCATTCTATGTATTTCGTAATCGTTTACGCCAAAGGCAGGAGAATGCAGTGCGCAGTTTGGAAATAGTCCGGGAAACTTCAATGAGATGAGTGCAGATGCGTTTCCACCGAAAGAGCTACCCATGATGACCCTTGCTGAGGCTGTTGTGTCTACGTTCTCAAGCCGCGACAGAATATTAGGAAGCAGTTCTTTTGCAAAAAAATCCGCATATGCATGCCGGAGTTCTCCGGCGTAAAGGCTGGTTCTGTCAAACGGGGTTGAGAACACAGCGACGAAGGGCTTGATTGTTCCCGCTTCAATGAGATTTCCAATCACCTGTTCAAACTTTCCAAGTGTAAGATAGTCTGTGCCATCCTGGAAAAACACCAGGGGGTGTGGACCTGAAATCTCTTTTTCATCCCGAAGAGGAGTCAGAATATTGATCTTAATGGCGGTATCAAGGTGTTGACTTCCAAGAGAAAACTCATCATTCCTGAAACTCACCTCCGTCGGTTCTGTCTCAAGTTCCGGTGGGATCTCAAATTCACCCATTCTCAGAAGGGAATTCACTCCGAATCCTCCTGTTGATGTAGCGGCATTAAACGGGTCCAGTATCCATTGCTCGCCATCAATAACCAGTTTATATTCCAACTGCGCCCTTGGGTCGAATGTATGTCCCAGGTGCCAATAACCGTAGTCCAACGGCTTGAATTCAAGCGCGCTGTCCAGGCTCCATTCGCAAAAATCTCCGGTTAACTGTACCTTATGAGCTTTCCCCTTGTAGAAAAAATTCGCCTGGGTATAATTGATCACCGGTGTAGGGTTGAGCAAAAAAAATGTGTCCACCTTGTTCTCGGGAAGCTCAAGTTTTCCATCCATCCAGTGCACGATGTCGATCAGTTCAGGAACTTCCTTTTCAGGGCCTGAACAGTTCAGAAAGATGCTTGTGGCTAAAAAGGCAAGAATTGGTTTTTTCATTGGTCAAGTCTATCCGATAGTTTTTGAACAAGATAGATCATTGAAGCTTCATTGTCGAGTTTAAGATCATATTCCCGGATCAGTTGTTCAGCCTGAGTCCATTCATTCTCAGAAAGTGCCTCTTTTACGGAGCCGGGGGACAATTTGATCCTGGTATAGGATGGATTGCGAAATGACCTCAGGAAATACTCTTTTTCCAATACATACTCATTGTAATCTCTCTCCGGGTTGAATCGGGCTTCAATGAATTTTTTGTATCGCAGTGCAAGCAAACTGTTGGATTTGATGAGTATTTCCACAGCGCCGTCGTCATGATCATATAGCCCTTCCAGCTCCTCCGGTTTTAGCCAAAACTTTCTGCCCTGAAAATCGATGATCGATGTATAAAAAGACCTTCCTACCAGGAATACCTTTTTCTTATGGTCAACGATGAGTAATTTCTTAGTAACCAGATCATAATTGACAAAAACCTCTTCCAGGTACAGGAAGGAGTCATTATACACATTGCATTTTGTCCATGAGTCGAAAAGCATGGGGTCCCCCCTGGCTCCGGGATACCGATCATCGTAGGGTTGATCATAGGGGGCGGGGTGAAAATCTCCCGTTGCGGACATCACCGAATACGGTTGCAATTGTCCGGATGAAAAGAAGGGAAAAAAGAAAAAAGTGAGTTTAGTGCCGGTCTTTAATATGCCCTTTACAATACCTTTTTTGACTTCATCCATTTAAGTGCCTCCCTTTTAGACAACGGTGACAGGTTATTCTCGTTGACAAAGTTCAATACAAAATTAGGGTTGGTTTTGGAATATTCTCTAAGTACCCAACCGATCGCCTTTCGAACAAAGAAGTCTTCATGAGTTATCTGATTCAAAATCAGATTCTTAAGTAGATTTTGATCTGTATTTTCCTTGTACTTCAACTGGTAGAGAATTGATGCCCTGATCTTCCATATGGAATCCGAGTTATTCCAATCCTTATTCAACTTCTCCCTGTGTCCCGGAAATTTCAGTATGTAAGCCGCCAAAACCTTGTTGATGAAATAATCAACCGTATCCCACCATGCGTTTTGTTCAATTAGCCAACCGAAGAACTCAAAGTCATTGTTCTGCCATTGGGACTTTTCTTTTTCCCAAATAAAAATGCCAAAATGATGGAAGTCTCTTTGTTCGAGCTTGTTGACTTCTCTCGATATGGTTCTGAGATCCTCATGTTTTTGGATGGGGAACAATCGGACCGCTGCCCTGAAGATCTCATATCTTTTGGGCGATTTAAGGCCGTAGAATTCGAACATGCCCCGCATGTACCGCTTCATTTCCAAAGCGGTCTGCTCACCCCGGTTTTGTTCAAATTGCTCATGCAGATATTGAACGATCTCCATTCTAAAAAAGAAGTGAAGAGATGGTGATCTCTATCAGGAAGGAAAACAGCCCAATGATGAAGTACAAGGACCCTGTAATGATAAATTTCACTATGGTTTTGGACTTTCCCTGCTGATAAACCCTCAAAAAAGACAGGTAGGAGTAGAGGGTGACGATCAGCAATGAAACAAACAGTATCAATCCGCCTTTCCCAAAGCTAGGCGAGAAAGTCATGATAGAAAGAATGCTGATTCCATACAGGAAATAGGCAAAAGAATGGAGGTGGAGAGCATGGATCAGGTGGGTGATGTAAAACTGTGATCTTCGGATATAGAGCAGTTTTAACATCAGGGCGAAGATCGGTACCAGGATCAGCATCATAAAAGGAAGGTTTTTGAATATGAAGCTGAGGTAATCGCTGACTCTGGACCGATAGATCCTGATGAACTGGCTAAGAAAATGCCTTGGCAAAGGATCCAAATACGAAGCGTTCATGGAATCCAATAGGGCTTGGTTTGACACCCTTAGATCTCTTCCGTATTCACTCAGCATATCCCATTTTACCTTATCCGAATTAAAAAAGGATGTGTCAATTGTGGCGGTGACGCCTTTGTTTGCTGTGCTATCTTCCTTAACGGTTATGCCTTCACCCTGATCTGTCAGTTCAATTGTGGAGATCTGATCAGGTTGATCTTCATCTCCCGTGTTTTCTCCAACCTGCTGTGCCCAATAACCAAAGATCAGAAAGAAACCCAAGCTCAGGATAAGGTATAACCTGATCGGATTTGCATAGCTTGCCCTCTTTCCTTCACGGTACCTGTTGGTCAGATAGCCAGGTTTAAAAAGGAATGGAAGCAGGGTGTTTCCAAATCTTGAATCAAGAGCGAGGTAATTCGAAAAAAAATCCTTGAGCACATCTCCAAAACTTTCTTCGCTCGCATGATATCGCTGTCCACAATTTGGACAGAACAGATCCTTCTTTTCAAGGCTCTGTCCGCAGTTAGCACATACCTTATTTTCCAAGAACTATATGATTTTAAAGATCAGACCTGCCTTCAGGTCAAGGCCTTGAAAGGTGATTTTTACGTTTTCCGGCGGAGAGCCCGTTTGCCAGACGACGCCATTGTCATCTTCAAAATTCCTCAATGGCATGATGCTCCAATCCGCATAAATGAACATCCCCAACCTCTCTCCAAACATCTTTCTCCAGCCAAGCCCAAAATCCACCCATATCCCTGAAGCCTTCACCGCTATGTCATTTCCATTTGCCTGCTGTTCCTGGTATCCGAAATTGGTATAGCCGATCCCGAACTTGGCAAATAGATTAGATTTTTCCTTTACGGCGAAATGGAAATACCCCATCGCACCTATATTATGGGTACGGCCTGAATTGGTCACCGAGTCATCGGTAAGGTAAGAACCATATTGATAGGTCAGTCCCACTCCGAATTTGTCCGTTAAGGCGTACTCGGTTTCTATTGGGATCAGTACGGCAGCTGCTCCACCCACATCCGGAGCGTTAGAACTTCCGCCGTAGATACCGATTCCGATTCCAAGGCTACCGAAAAGATCACCGGCCTGGTAACTTTGAGAAACGGATTTCTGAGAAAAAAGAAAAAGGAGAATAAGCGCTAATGGTTTGACGGTTTTCATGGTCACTGATTTTTATTCGCTAGGATTCTTTTGGTTTAGAGCGAGTTTGATATGCGCGAGATGGTGGTCTCCATGCCAGGAGTACAGTGCGATCAACTGATAGATCGCAGTTGGATAATTTCCTTCCGGGTGAACGAATTCTCTTTGCAATTCCTCCTCACTCATCGCATTAATAGCTTTTGCCCATCGAGTATGAAGGCCTCTCAGCAAAAGTAAAGATGGCTCAAGATTGAGCCCTTTGCCATCGGGGAATTGGGCAAAGGACTTTTCATTATAGGGTCGTATTACGGGATTATCCTCTGTCAGGGCTAGTTTTAGTCTGATAAAGCCATTCATATGGCTATCTGCAAGATGATGGACCAACTGGGCGATATTCCAACTTCCGGGACGATAGGTATTCTTGAGCTTTTCATCCTCTACATTTTGGACGAGAAATTCCAGTCTTTCGGGGAATGAGGCAATGGTGTCGGACATTTGTCGGACCTGTTTGAGATCCATTTCCTTAGGTCTTGAATAATTCCCTATCGGATATCTTAAATCATCCATAGATCGAGGTTTATTAAAGTTATTCTTTTAGCAGGAAGAATTGAACTCTACGTCTTTGAATGCCCTCCGGCAGCTTTTCAATGTGAAAATAAGCATCCAATTCAGGTCCCATCTTCAAAATGATCTTTTCTTTGGGTACCTCCTGGTCAAGAAAGAACTTCTTGACCTGCCACATTCTCTTTTGATCTAACTCAGCGAAACGTTCGTCTTTTTGTTCCTGTGGGTCCGTATAACCTGAGATCACAACTCTGTATGGTGATTGTTTCACAAACCTGGTGAGGGAAAGGAGTTTGTTGGTCGAATAATCAGTAAGCCTGTATTGCCCGTACTCAAAATTCACGGCTACAGGGAGAAGCTCTACAACTTCAAAAGGGCTTTCATATCCTTCCTGTGGGGTTACCTCGATCTTGTTTTCTGCGGCATATTCCTTATAAGGGCTTGATAGCCATTTTTGGTCATGGATTTCCAGGATCAGGAAATCTGTTCTTCGGTTCAGCAATTGTCCGTGTGGGTCATTTGCCGTGATCGGAAGGGACTCCCCAAGTGCTTCGATCAAAATCTGTCCTTTGGATACTTTTTTATCTACAAGGTATTTTTTGATAGCCTTAGCTCTCTTCTTTGAAAGCTTCTCATTGTATTTGGCAGAACCCAGGCTATCGGTATGGCCGGAGACGATCAGGCGCAGGTCTTCGTTTCTAAGCAGGAACTCGGCCAACCTATTCAACGATGGCATCGCATCCATCTTCACATTTGCCTTGTCAAATCCGAAAAGTGCGGTTCTGACCGATACCTTGTCGGACTTATCTGTTCTTGTCAAATAGATCACATCCAGGTTATAACCTCCGGAAGGAGGCGCAAACGCCTCGGATTGCTTTTGATCAGGGGAAATAACCGGCGAAAAGGTTTTGGATATGTCCTTTTCTTCTTTAAAGGCGGAGTCAACCAGGGCAATGATCTCTTCCTCTTTTGGTACCACATTCATGACATATTGAAAGATGTCAGCCTGGTATCCAATTGAGAACTCTTTGTCTTTAATATCATAACCGTCCGCCTTTACTTCCAGCTTATACCCTTTTTCAAAATCAAGAACTCCGGAATAATTACTTGAAGAGGAATCAGCCTTCCAAAATGCTACCTCTTCTCCTGTTTCTTCATCAATCACCTTGACAGATGCGGCAATGGTTTTTTTCTGGATCTCATCTTCCAATTTGAGTTTCATCAAAAATTTTGTCGGGACCGATCCGGGACGCTTGATCATATAGATGTCTTTTTCTCCGAAGCTATCATCCCGGTAGGAGCTGAAATAACCTTTGGAGCCATCCGCAACCAGGGAGAAGTAGATATCGTCACCAGGGGTGTTCACGGGATATCCGATATTCTTCGGTTTGGACCATTTTGCCGAATCCTCAGAATATGTGGAGGAAAAAATGTCAAATCCTCCCATAGTGAGGTGAGCACGACTACTGAAGAACAGGGTTTTTCCGTCACTGTGGATGATAGGGGCATCCTCATCTTCAGGAGTGTTGATCCTTGGTCCAAGATTAACTGCCTCTCCCCATTCTCCTTCTTCGGTTCTAATGGAAACATAAATATCCGAGCCGCCAAGGCCACCGGGTTTGTCGCTGGAGAAATACAGCCTTTGCCCATCTACGGTCATGCTAGCGCTTGATTCCCAATGTTCGGTGTTTACAAGTCCCTTAATCGGATCGGGTTGGGACCATTTTCCATCTTTGTTTTCACTGATATACAGGTCTCCACCATTCTCTGAGCGGTAGATAAAGATGTTTTTTCCATCCGGAGAAAAGCCCACACAGGCATCATGCCCTTTGGTGTTAAACGGAAGGTCATTTCGCGGTGTGTTCCAGCCTTCCTCGGTTTTTTCTGAAAGGTAAACATCCTCCAGGTAGAAGCCGTTTTCATCGACGCCTCCACCGGTTGTATTCGGCCTTCTCGAGGTAAAGAACATCCCTTCCTCACCTGCTGTTGTCAACGGTACATATTCCGCATACTGTGTGTTGATGGGCTCTCCAACATTCTCGATCCTCAGTTCAAGTTGGTCTTTCAGGATTTTCCTGGCATTTCGACATTCCCGGATATGCCGCTCTGCTTTTTCAACGAGGTGTTTGTGGTGGGATCCGTCACCTCTTTCCATCTTATAAAGAAAGAGTTTATAGTACTGTATGGCCGTATCCAGCTTCATATTGAAGTGATATGATCGGCCCAGATAGTATTCGAGACTGTCGGGATGATGTCCTAGTTCATCTGCCTGTCTGAAATAAGGGAGGCTTCTTTTTGGCGCGATGGAGTTAAAATAGCAAAGGCCAACTCTAAAATTGATCTCCGGATCATTGGCCTGGAAAGCGAGAAGCTGCTTGTATTCTTCAAGGGCTTCAGGCCACATCTGGGCCAGGAAATACTGGTTTGCAAGTTTTTCTTTCTTATGGATCTGTCCCTTTTTTTGGGAATAGGAGTTAAGGGCAATGAGCAGTAGCAACGCTGAAAAAAGTATGGTCCTTGCCGCTGAAATGGTAGAAAATCTCAGTGTTTTCATCTTGGAAGTGACTAGTTATGAGCAAGAAAGATAATTTTTTTGAGGAACAAAGGAATATGCCTGGCGATTTATTCATCCACACCCTCCCTTGGAGTCAGTGTTGAGAAAATGCCGATTCCACCTTTTATTATGATTTTTCTCATACCTATTCTTCATTCCAATGATCTACTTTTGGAAAGTCTAGAACCTTCATGAGCACTCTTTTTAAACCGATATTTGCCATAGTCTTGATGCTCTTGTTTGTCTCCTGTGATGTAAGCAGGAAGGGAATATTCGATATAGAAGTTGAGGACATGGACGAGGTGCCCATGACCCTTGATTCACTCAGGAATAATGAACTCTCCGTAATCTATTTTTTATCCCCGGAATGCCCGCTCTGCCAGAACTATACGGTGACCATGAAAAAATTCAGCAAGAGATATTCAGGAAATGATGTCAAATTCTATGGCATTTTTCCGGGGAGGGAATACAGTCCTAGGGAGATCCGGAAGTATCTGATTCGCTTTGAGTTGGAATTCCCAGCCTTTATCGACGGTGATTTTGCACTGACAGAATTTCTGGGGGCAACCATAACCCCTGAGGTATATGTTCTGAACAAGCGGGGAACGGTATTGTACCAGGGTGCTTTTGATAATTGGGCCATTGACCTGGGGACCAAAAGGAACAATATCACCGAATATTATCTTCGTGATGCGCTAGACAATGCTTTGGCGGGAACAGGCATAGAACCGACTAAAACCGAAGCGGTAGGATGTTTCATACAATAGTGAACGGCAAGCAATGAGATTCATCCCAATTCTTATCGTCTTTTTTGGACTGTCCTGTTCTGAAAAGAAATCCGAAAACAAGGTTGATACAGATGTGCCTGTAACGGAGATACCGGATCAGCCCACCTTTTCAGAGCATATCGCCCCGATTGTATTTGCAAATTGTGTCCCTTGCCACAGAACAGGGGAGGCCGGACCTTTTGAATTGACCAGCTACCGGGATCTTGCCAAAAGGACTGAAACCATTGAATATGTGGTCAGAAACAATATCATGCCACCCTGGCCGGCAGATCCGAATTACCGGCACTATCTGGGAGAGCGCTATTTGCAAGAGTCGGAAAAGAATACCTTGCTCAAATGGATCGAGCAGGGTGCTCCGGAAGGAGATCCTGCACTGACTCCCGAACTTCCGGAGTTTCCGGTTGGAAGCATGTTGGGAGAGCCTGATACTACCATCTGGATGCGGGATACCGTCAGGATCATGGGGAACAATACCGACCATTTCATGTTCATTAAAATTCCCATTGAGCTTCCCAAAGACACTTTCATTCGGGTCATGGAATACGTGCCCGGAAACAGGGCCCTTGCCCATCACATGAATGGTCACCTCGTGAATTATGACCCAAGCAGGAAAACCAACCTTGATGGTGGGAAATATGCCGTATTTCCCGATTCTCTGGGCGAGCAGGATGCGTATTTGGAAATGGATATCCCTTACCCTGATGGGTCCAATCCGAAAATCAATTTATTGGTTTGTTCCTATCTTCCGGGATTCAGCCCGGTGGTTTTTCCAGAGGGTATTGGTGGCTACCGAATCAGCAAGAAGGCATTATTCCTCATGCAGGATATGCACTTTGGTCCTTCCCCTGTTGATACATTTGATCTTTCAAGGATCAATATTTTTTATGCTAAAAAGAAACCTAAGAGACTGGTCAGG
>JANQHS010000185.1 GCA_028282565.1 Cytophagales bacterium
TTATCGAAAACCGGCTCTCCCAATCCTGGAGGGACATTCTTGATGACGCAGGTTATGCGGCCTCCTAAGGAATCATTGTTCTCTTTGGCTTTCTTAACCAATTCCTCCATCCTTTTGCCTATTGCCTTCTCAGGGCATCGGGTATCGGCGGCGTATACCTCTTCTTCAGAATAGAAATGATAATTCTGCGCCAAATCAATGCTTCCAATACCACTGACGTATGTGCTAATCAGGATTCCTTCCCGCTCAAGGATCGGCCTCACCAATGAGCCCCCGACTACCCAATTAGCTGTCTCCCTGGCCGAACTTCTCCCACCACCGCGATGATCCCGGAGGCCATATTTCTTTTCCCAGGTATAGTCCGCATGAGAAGGTCGGAATACGTCCTTGAGATGATCATAATCCTTGCTTATCTGATCGGCAGTTCTGATGATGAATCCGAGGGGTGTACCCAGCGTTTTCCCTTCCATGACCCCTGAAAGAATTTCAAGCCTGTCGGGTTCCTTTCGCTCTGAGGTGATCTTTGAAGTACCCGGTTTTCTCCTGTCAAGTTCTTTCTGAATTTCTTGGATGTTCACCGGCATATTGCTTGGGAGCCCGTCGAGGATTCCGCCCATGGCTGGCCCATGGGATTCTCCGAAGCTGGTCAATCGTATGATCCTTCCTAAAGTGTTTGACATTATTTTCTAAAGAAGAAAATGAGCGAGACCAGCATTACTATTCCTGTAAGGATCTGGATCAAGATCATCGGAAAAGAGCCACTGTTCAAGGCCACAAGGTTGTTGTCCGCGATCTCGATACGGTCATAAAAATCTCCAAGATCGCTGGACTTTATGCGTGTGTTCTTTCGACTGCTGCCTTCAACTCTGAATGCGATGTCGGAAACCAAGGTGTCATAGGTCTCCCTTTTTGGGTTGAAATAGACCCAAGTGAAGTATGGACCCAGCTCAAAATTTCCCGGCTCCTTGGGAACGGTATAGTAGGAAAACTTCTTTGAGCCTGAAATGGTATTGTTGTTTCGATTGATGTTCTGCACGATCTCCGGAGAGAAGAAATCAAAGTATTCATCCTGGGGAGTCTCGGGTGGTTGCACCCCGGATATATTCCCGATACCCTTAATGGAGAAATCAAAAAGGAAACTCTCGCCGGTCTTATACGGCCCGGGGCTGATCTTTTCATCAAGCTGAAAGATGCCAACGGACACGGATTCCTTCAGCGGGTGAAATGGGAGTGGCTTGACCCTGACTTTCTTGGGTGCGGAGCGAAACTTTTCATTGTCTTCGATTCTGGGCCTTCCAAAGAAAGACCTGGTGGTCGCCTCTTTGTATTTAACCAGGGTAAGCGAAATCGATGGGATGTCAATATCCTCCTCGATCAATGGAAAGAATGTTGATTGATAAAGAATGTATTGGTCATATACCTTTCCACGGATCTTGACTTTTTTCTTTTGAATTTCCTGGATGTTGAAATTTTCTTCCCATACGGATCCCGGCTTGATGGATTTGATGGCCTCTGATATCTGATCGGAAAGATTTCCGGGCCAGCGCATTTGTGCCCGATTGGATTCGGCGACAAAAAAACTGATGGTCGCATTAAAACCTTCACCTCGATATACCTCTTTTTTATCCGTGGTTACGGCCAGGAAAGCATCTGCCTCAACATCCACATACTCCAGGTCCTCAGGGTTGGTCATTTCCTCAAAAGGGTCCCAGGCAAAAGGATCCGGCCTCCTTTTTCTTTGGACGGGAGGACCAATTTCAATGCTTGTGCCGGAGACTTTGTAGTTTTTCCCATTGACCTCCATTGCGAAATCGCGCAGCTTGAACTTCCCTTCCTTGGTAGGATAGTAGTTCTGAGTGATCGAAGAAACCACGGTCATTTTTCCATTTACTATGGAGGTATTTGTGGAAGAAGAGGTTCCCATCTTTCTCAGACCCTTGATTTCGGGAAAATCACTATACTTTTTCAGGTATTCATTCTCAATCGAAATGGTAATGGTAAACACCTGGTTGACCCCGATCTTGGTCTTGCCGTATTTGAATTGAACATCCCCTGACTTTGCTTCGGAAAGAAGAGGAATGATGATGGCCATCAGCATTATCGGTATCCTGTGCAAAGAAATTTTCATGGCCCGCAAAATTATGAAAATGAAGGTTTTGGATTATTCTTGTTTTCCTTTCAGGAAATCAACGTTTTTCCTGATCCCTTGGTATCCGACCCTTTTGATTGCCGATTTTTTGAACTCCTTTTTGAAAGAGATCTCATCAAGATCCTCCCATTCCTTTTTACTGAACTCCTGCCATGTTCCATTAAAATCGAATGCCTCCTCGGAATGTGGTTTCGATTTGGAGGTCCAAGGGCATACATCCTGACAAATATCACAGCCGAAAACCCAGTCTTGATACATATCCTGAAATTCCGAGGGAATGGATTCCTTTAACTCGATCGTAAAATAGGATATACATTTTGAGCCATCTACCACATAGGGCTCAGGAATGGCATCTGTCGGGCAGGCATCGATGCACCTTGTACACGTACCGCAATGATCACTTACCTGAAGATCCTCCGGGATATCGAGATCCGTTACCAGATGACCAATGAAAAAAAAACTGCCCCTATCCTTATTGAGCAGAAGCGAGTTTTTCCCGATCCATCCAAGTCCTGCTTTCTTGGCCCATACGCGATCCAGCATAGGGCCCGAGTCGACAAATGCTCTCCAGGAAAACTCTCCGAATTCTTCAGAAAGCGCCATGGCTATGTTCTTGAGCTTTCTTTTGATCACAAAATGGTAATCCTCACCATAAGCATATTTTGCAACCTTGTAGCTTCCCGCTTTTTGATATTCAGCAGGATAGTAGTTTTGGATAAATGTGATGACCGTTTTTGCTCCCGGAAGTATCCTTGAGGGGTCAAGCCTCATGTCGAACCAATTTTCCATGTATTTCATTTTGCCATGAAAATCACGTTTCAGCCAGGTTTCAAGTCTGGGCGCCTCCTCTTCCAGATATTGGGATCTTGAAACACCGAAGTCATCAAATCCCTGTCCGGCGGATAATTGGGATATCCTCAGTTTGATCTTATCTAATTGACCCTTCTTCAAGAGTTAAACAGATCCGGGTTGTTCGGAGGGACAATTCCTAAATGCTTGTAGGCTCTTTCTGTGGCCTGTCTTCCGCGTGAGGTTCTTTTGATATAGCCCTCTTTGATCAAAAAGGGTTCATATACCTCCTCAAGGGTTTCCGCTTCTTCACTGCAGGCTGTTGCTATGGTGCCTATACCGACAGGACCACCTTTGAATTTCTCAATGATCGTGCTCAGTATCCTGTTATCCATTTCATCAAGACCATGTTGATCTACTTCAAGAGCTTCAAGGGCGGTTTGAGAGATCTTCAGATCTATCAGACCATCTCCCTTGACCTGGGCAAAATCGCGTGTTCTCCTCAGGAGGATGTTGGCGATCCTTGGTGTTCCACGGCTCCTTCGGGCGATTTCCTGCGCGGCTTTTTTTTCGATCGCAGCATCGAGGATATTGGCTGATCGCTCTATGATTCCCGTGAGCAGATTGGTGTCATAATAATCCAATCTTGAATTGATGCCGAATCGTGCTCTTAAAGGAGAAGTCAGTAGTCCTGATCTGGTGGTTGCACCAACAAGTGTAAATGGATTCAGCGCTATTTGTACTGATCTTGCACTTGGACCTGAATCCAGCATGATGTCGATCTTGTAGTCCTCCATTGCAGAATAGAGATATTCTTCTACTACCGGGTTCAAGCGATGGATCTCATCAATGAAAAGAACATCTCCTTCTTCGAGATTGGTCAGCAGTCCGGCCAGATCTCCTGGTTTGTCCAATACGGGCCCCGAGGTGACCTTGATGTTTGAGTTGAGCTCCTGAGCTATGATGTATGAAAGAGTGGTCTTACCCAGTCCGGGTGGCCCATGCAATAAAACATGGTCCAGCGGCTCTTCCCGGGCAATGGCTGCGGTGACAAAGACCTTCAGGTTTTCCACGATCTTCTCCTGTCCCTTGAAATCCGAAAAACTGAAGGGTCTCAGTCTTGTATCAAGGTCCCGGTCTTCCTTACTTAAATTTTGCTTATCCGGTTGGAGATAATCCTCCCTCATGGCTCTAACTTTGTCCAAAGTTAAAACTATTGAAAGCACGATAGAGGGTCATGGAATCGAAAAGAAAAGCATGGTGGTTTTCAGTGGTCCTGGTCATAGTCCTGGGATTTCTGTACTTCCTTAGAGAAGAAAAGCCAACAACTTACGGGATCTCAGGGGAGACCATGGGAACCACATATACCATCAAATTGCTTCAAAATCCTCAACCCGAATTGAAATCCGAGATCGACCAATTGCTTCTGGAATTCAATTCTGCGTTGTCAACCTATATTCCTGAATCTGAAATAAGCCAGCTTAATCTGAGTGATACATTTCAAGTTCGGTCGCTTTATCTAAAATTCATGTTGGAGCAGGGACGAAGAATAAGCCGACTGACAGGTGGAGCCTTTGACCCGACCGTAATGCCCTTGGTAAACCTTTGGGGTTTTGGCTTTGAGAATATTGATCAAGTTGATACTGTTCAGGTTTTGCATGTTCTGCAATATGTTGGAATCGAAAAGGTTGCTTTCGATCATGATCTTGTTGTGGTCAAAGACTCTGCTGTTGAATTGGATTTTAGTGCCATAGCCAAGGGATATGGTGTGGATGTGGTATCTGCTCTTCTAAAAGACAAGGGATATCAAAATTTCATGGTCGAAATTGGAGGAGAGATATACTGTAGCGGTGTTAATTCGGATGGGAGGCCCTGGCAGATCGGGATCGATGATCCCCGGGGAGATCGTTCAAATCCGTATACAATTATCGGATTGGAGAACCTCTCTATTGCTACCTCCGGAAACTACCGGAACTATTACATGCTCGAAGGAAAAAAGATCTCCCATACCATTGATCCAAAAACCGGAATGCCTTCGGCCAATGATCTTTTGAGCGTATCGGTATTGTCTGATAAGTGCTATGAAGCAGATGCCTTGGCGACCGCTTTTATGGTGATGGGGAAGGATTCTGCGCTGAGTTTTGCCGATGAAAGAGATCTTATGGCGGCCTTTATTTTTTCCGACAGCTTGGGAAAGGATCAGCTTATACTTTCAAAAGCATGGAAAGCAAGACCATAGCCGGCACCTTATTGATCTTTCCAGCTTAGTGTATTGATCATGTGGAGCATATCCTCTCCAATGAAATCAATAACCGGTTCCAGGGAGTCGTTTTTGGTCGAGGTGCGAAAATAGAGCGCTCCT
Source organism: Cytophagales bacterium (assembly GCA_028282565.1). Taxonomy (GTDB): domain Bacteria; phylum Bacteroidota; class Bacteroidia; order Cytophagales; family CCMP332; genus JANQHS01. Next base: position 5,301 of record JANQHS010000185.1, read on the forward strand.
CTCAGGAAATGGTTTGAGGAATCCGTGGCAAAAAACTGAAACTGGCTTGGCACTTCTCCTTGTAATTTGAAAATGGTCGCACTGGTTATGGAGTCCACTTTGATTTCAGCCCTTTCGATGCCGCTGGCCTTCACCTGATGTTTAGAAGCCAGTCGGAAAGCATCATTGACCATACTTATAAGATCTTTCTCTCCATTTCGGATCGGCAGGTAGGTGAGTTGAATTTCTCCACCCAGATCATAGTACTTCAGATCGATCCAATTTTTTGTCGCCATCGGTGACTTATGCCTTTCCAAGGTGGCCGCTTCGGAGTATTCAAATCGGTAGGGCAAAGTATCCGGAGTTGCTTTATAGGAATGCTGAGGCAGATCTATGCGATTGTATCCCTTCGGTTTCGGGACATAGCTACCCTCGCAGGCACAAACGAGTAGGAGAAATAGTATGAGCTTAGCCCGATGGTCTTTCAGCATGTGCATTGTCAGAAACGAGATCAACTTTCACTTTCTTGATCCTTTTTTTATCAGCGGAGAGTATGGTGAATTTGAAGTTTTCAAAGGTGGTTTCGTCTCCCTTTTTTGGAAATTTGGAGAACAACTCCAGCAAAAGTCCTCCCAGGGAATCACTTTCTCCTCGGACTTCATCGAAAATCGATTCTTCTACGTCTAGCGATTTGCAGAAATCATATAGAGATATTTTCCCCTCGACCTCAAATGAGTTATTGCTGACCTCCTTGATCAGGGTAGATTCATTGTCATATTCATCGTTGAATTCCCCGACAATTTCTTCGATGACGTCCTCCAGGGTCACCAGCCCCGAAGTCCCACCATATTCGTCAACGACTATTGCCAAATGGACTCGTTTGTTTTGAAAATTCCTGAGAAGATCGTCGATCTTCTTGCTCTCTGGCACAAAGAAGGCGGGCCGCAGAAGATTTTGCCAATAGAAATCCTCTCCCTTTTCCAGGTGAGGAATGAGGTCTTTGATGTATAAAATGCCCTTGACCTGATCCATACTCTCCTCAAAAACGGGAATTCTTGAGTATCCGCAGGCCTTGATCTGATCTAGAACCACCGCGTAGTTTTCGTTGATGTCAATTGCTGCTATGTCGATCCTGGATTTCATGATCTGCCTTACTGATACCGATGCAAAATTCAGGATGCCTTTGAGGATCTCTTTTTCTTCCTCCGTATCTATATCCTTACTGGTCATGGCCAAAGCCTGCTCCAGATCTCCCTTGGTCACCCGATAACCCTTGGACTTGATCCTGTTGTCAATCACATTTGAAATGCCCAAAAGAACCCAAATAGCTGGCTTGAATATCACTTTTGAAACGCCCAGAAATCCGGATGTGATCCTGGCAAACAGCATGTTGTTCTGGCTTGCATAGACCTTGGGTGTGATCTCTCCGAAGAAAACAATCAAAAATGTGATCAGAAGTGTGGAAATGGCCAGCAAAAGCTCTCCGGTATGCTTGGACCCAACGAATTTCCAGAGAAAAACAGTGGAGATCATCACTATGGCTACATTGATCAGGTTATTCAGGATCAGAATGGCGCCAAGTAATTCCTTGGGTTTTTCAAGCAGGTGGATAACGCTCTTGGATCTTTTATCCCCTTTCTTCCTCATCCCGTCCAGGTCTTCCTTATTTAGGGAGAAGTAGGCTACTTCGGAGCCGGAGACAAGTCCGGACAAGAAAAGCAAAATGGCAATCCCCAGTATAGGAAGAATGATTTCCCATGCGGTCAGGTCGGTAAAGATCAATCCGATGATGTAACTACCCGGTTCAGGCTCCGGACTCGATCCTTCTTCCAAAGTTCAAAGGTTTGGTGATATGATTAAAAAGGTAGGTCATCGATTTCTCCGGAATCCTGTGTGGGGGGATTCTCTTCAGGCGCATTTACGGGAGCCTGACTTCTTTGCGGCTCTGACCGTGAGAAGCCTTCATTACTTCCCTGCCCGGCCTGACCAAGCATGGTCATGTTGGACACGCGTATTCTTGTTCTTTTTCTGGTGTTGCCTTGATCATCCTCCCAGGTATCCGATTTTATTCTGCCCTCAACATAAATCTGCTTTCCTTTTTTCAGGTATTGTTCAGCTATTTTAGCCAGCCCGTCCCACATTTCCAGGTCATGCCATTCGGTGTTGCTCACCCGGTTTCCCGACTTATCCTTATAATTCTCTGTGGTCGCGAGGGTAATATTTGCAACCACTGCTCCATTTTCAAGGTACCTGACCTCAGGGTCCTTTCCAAGATTTCCAACCAAAATGACTTTATTGACTCCTCCCATAAAGCGAATATCTTTCTTCTAAAAAATTAGTTATTAATCGGGGAAATGGCAATTTTTTGACCTCTTGAATTGAATATTTTCCCCTTGATTCAGACTTTTCGATGCTGTCAAAATTGAACCCTTCAGGATGTAAAATTAAGAAATTGGCATGGATTATCTGGTGGGTCAAAACATGTCTTAT
>JANQHS010000239.1 GCA_028282565.1 Cytophagales bacterium
AATACTTGGAACTCAGATCCCCGCGGAGCATGAGCCTCCGCTGATCATTGAGATCGGTGCCGGTATAGCTCTCTTCATCTTCTCATTGGTGGTAATGGCCCAGCTCTTCGCTCCAAAGATCCAAAAGATGTTCTCAGGCTATAAACTTGGCATTCATATCCGGAATGGTTTATATGTCAACATGGTCTTTGACAGAATGATCGGTTCCTTGAAGAATGAAAAATTCAAATGGGCCAACCTCGCCATCCGGGAAGAAAAAACCAACAAGTTCTTCCATACGCCGGAAATGCTCGAGGAACTGAAAACTAAGCTTGAGTCCAAGGTTCTCCAAAAAACGAATTAAAAAATGCTTGAAAATCAAACTCAGATCTCGAAGTCAGAAGTTAAAGAAATTCTGACCAACGTAACCAAACGTATGGCTCCACTTTGGTCGCTGGAGAATTTTGTAGCGGTGAATCCATACCTGGGATTTGCGGATATGGAATTCGGAGAGGCCATGGATTTCCTTAGCAAGGATGCGCAGATCGAACCAACCCTTCCGGCCACTTTTTACCTGGATGCTCTAAAGCGAGGTAAAATGAGCAAGGAAGATATCACCGAATCACTTGCCGAAAATTCTTATGGTCTTGATGACGATGCCGACAGCCTGATCTCCGCAATTCTGGAAGGAAAGAAGGGGGGCAGGACTTATTTGATCAAAACGCTTTCGGACGTCGCTAGCGAGATCAACGGTAAAATATGGAAACGATTCATGGTGGACAGGATCTCATTTTGGGCCTCTGCACATTTTGATATTAAGCAGGCTATTTGGGATACTTCAGACCATAAGAACTCGCTTTTCTCAGGCTGGAAGAAAGAAGCTGAGGTAGACCTTAGTCCCGAGGCTATGGGACTCAAGGGATTCCGGGAATTGATCAGGTCACTGCCCGAGGATCATCTCGAGGCAGCTTCACTTGCCCTGGAAGAATTGAACGTCTCTGACGCTTCAATGGAACTCTATCTCAGCAGTCTGCTGATGAAGATGAACGGATGGGCTGGATACGCAGCCAGGATCGATTGGGATGCACGGCTGGCAGGGAAAGAGAGTGAGGCGGTCAATGAGTTTCTGTCTATCATGCTGGTATGGGAACTGGCGTTCAAGAAACTGCTGAGCTATGAGGATCTGGATAAGAAATGGAATGAGGCCAAACAGATCAATGATGTGATGGTTTCAGTCGAAGGATTCGATAAGAAACTCGCGCAGAAGCTGGTTCTACAGCGTGCGTTTGACCTGGCCAACCAGCATCGGATCATTCAAAAATTAAACTCGGGAGGCTCTCCCAGGCAGAGGCCGACGACACCCAAGGCTCAGGCTATTTTTTGTATTGATGTTCGCTCCGAATTATTCAGAAGGAATCTTGAAGCTGCAGATGATGGGATCGAAACCCTTGGTTTTGCAGGCTTCTTTGCATTTCCGATCCAATATGTTCCGGTAGCGCATCAAAAGGGTACGGACCAATGTCCCGTGCTGTTGACAACTTCTCATACCATTCATGAACGCATAGGGAATGAGGGTGATGAGAAGAAGGCCCTGAAACGGCGTACCATCAAGGAGGAGATGCTCAGAGCCTGGAAATCATTCAAGCAGGGAGCGATCAGCTGCTTTAGTTTTGTGAGTCCGCTTGGGATCTACTTTTTGCCAAAACTGTTATCGGATTCCTTTGGATATACCCGCCCGCTTCCACATCCTGACAAGGCCGGACTTTCCAAAAAGGAGATCGAATCCAAAGGTGTCCACCTGCACAGCGAGGTGGATGGAATTCCTTTGGAAGACAGGAAAAACATGGCGGTCAACGCCCTGAACGCCATGTCTCTGACAGAGAATTTTGCCAGAGTGGTGATGATCGTCGGACATGGTTCTTCAACGGTCAATAACCCTCATGGAACAGGTCTTGACTGCGGCGCCTGCGGAGGACATACCGGAGAGGCCAATGCAAAAGTGGCATGTGCGGTATTGAATGATCCTGAAGTTCGCGCTCATGTGAAAGCTTCGGGGATTGAGCTGCCCGACAGCACCGTGTTTGTTCCGGCATTGCATGATACGACTACGGATGAGGTGAGTCTCTTTCTGAGTCAGGGTATCCCATCCACCCATGAGAAGGAAATTAAAGAGTTGAAGTATACCCTGAAGTTAGCCGGAGAAAGCGCCAGACTCGAACGGGCCCAAAGGATGAATATCAGTGGTGGTGATATCGGCAAACAGGTTATCCATAGAAGTAAGGACTGGTCCCAGGTTAGGCCCGAATGGGGATTGGCTGGTTGTTCTTCTTTCATTGTCGCTCCGCGTGAAAGGACCGCTCATCTGAATTTTGGTGCCAAGGCCTTCATGCATAATTATGCTTGGAGGAAGGATAAGGGTTTTGGAGTGTTGGAGCTGATCATGACAGCGCCTATGGTGGTGACCAGTTGGATCAACCTACAATACTATGCTTCGTCTGTGGACAACAGAAAATTCGGAGCTGGCAACAAGGCCCTACATAATGTAGTCGGAGGATCAGGTGTGCTGGAGGGATTTGCCGGAGATCTTAGAACGGGACTTCCCTGGCAATCGGTGCATGATGGAGAGAAATTCCAACATGAACCCCAAAGACTCAATGTGATCATCGAAGCTCCTGTGGATGAGATGAGCAAGATCCTGGAAAAGCACGAGTCGGTCAGGAATCTATGCGATAACCAGTGGATCTTCCTTTACGCCATGAACGATGAGGGTAAGGTAGCCTATAGATATATCGGAGACCTTCAGTGGGAGGTGGTTTAATGGTTTGAAGTCTTGATTGACGGCTTGGCCTGGCAGTAAGGTTTCTTTTGTACGGAATTTATGGGTGATCTTGCAACCATTGAATTGTCACCCCTACAAACTCAGATGGTAGGTGATGTGCGGACTCATAGAATTCAATTTTCTTATCGTCTAGGCTGATTTCATTATAAAATGCCTTAGCTTCTTCTTCGCTGTAGTACGGGTCAGATTTACCCATGAGCAAGCAGACGGGCGATAGTTGAGTTTTGGCATAATTATGTGGTGATATCGGTTCCAGGGATTTCGCTGCGTTTGTATCATTCCATCCGAGTATATCTGTGCACACTTTTGGAAGGTCTAAGGGCGCAACGCATGCTACAACAGAATTAAGCCTTTCATCAGCTGAATTCAGCATGAGCGCCAGCATTCCTCCCATACTATATCCAACCACCCGGAAAGAAGGATCGTGGGGGTTTGTTGATTCCACATAGTCCATGATCAACCTAAGATCCTTAACCGTGGTAATCCACATGTCATCGATCATTTCAAGATTGGAAGGCGTCAGTAACGCCAATGGGGGTGTAAAGTTTGCTTCGTAACTCCTTTCACCGTGATATTTTGCATCCGGAATGATCACACTGAATCCTAAGTTCAATAGCGAATCTTTGAGCAAAATATACTTTTTCGATAGATCGGAAAGCGGATAGATCCATCCATCCTTGCTGCTCCCAAGGCCATGAAGAAGGATTACAAAACGACCCATCTGTTCGTTTGGATGAATTAGGAAAAAGGGAACTCTTGAATCCCAACCGTCAATGACGATCTTATGAGAGATATATTCATCCGCGTAGTTTCTGCTTTGGACAGTATCGGTATTGTATTCCTTTCTTGAGTTATAGTTGAAGTCTGCTGTTCGTACCTGGGCATAGACAAGAGGTTGAAGCAGGAGGAAAAGGAAGATCGATTTTAATCTCAGGAACTGATGCATAGGGGTTTGCCAAGGACTACGGATTTGCGATTCAGTCAAATATATGGTCTTCATAATCCTTCCACCATTGTTCGATATCGACTTTGGGTTTTCGACAGATGTAAAGCGGTATTCCGTTTTCTTCTTCAATGGCATATCGATGCCTGATCATTTTGACCAATTGAACTTCTTCAAATACGTATTCAACCGAGGGTTTCTCGTTTCCTATGCTGATCCAGACTTCCGCATCTTTATTGCCATATCCCCATGTCCAAAAACTTCCGTGTCTACTGATGGGATTGGGAAGCCCCTGCCTTTTGCCCAATATTTTGAGGGCACCCGCTTCACCATAATTCTCAGCCCATAACACGGCATTGTTTTTTTCCAGAACATTCAAGGATCGATATACGCTGTCCACAAGCCTTACCTGTTCCTCCCAGCCGAACATGTCGGCATAATCCCCGCTCAGTTCTACCCGTCCGTTCTTTTCTTCGAACTGATAGAATTCAACATATTTTTCAATGGGCAGCAGGGGTGTGAGTTGAGGTATGAAATAAACCGAGGGAAGCAGGGTGGCAGCGGCTATGGCATAGATCCATTTGGGTTTGCTTGAAAGCAAAGATTCTATCTTGACAGCTCCTCCGGCGAAGAGCACAGGGTAGATGGCAAATACATAATAGGCTTTGGAATTGAGCAGCCACATAGTGCCAAAAATGATGATGGCCGCAATTCCGACAGATTGGTATTTCCGCAGCTTCTGATCTACCATGAAGGCATACAAGCCAAAGAGGCTGATGATGAGGGTGAAGGGGAAATTCAATTGTTCAAGACCAAACTCCATAGGATCGATCTCATTGAGTTGATCGCTCCTTAGGGTTTGTAAATGCCCGAGAACAGGAAAGTCATTTTCTGCCTGCCAGATCAGGTTCGGCAGGAAGATCAGAAACGAGATCGAAGCAGAAATATAGAGCCACTTGTTCTTGAATATACTGCCGTTTTGATAGAAAAAGAGACCAATAAATATTCCGAGAGCCCAAACCATGATGGTGTATTTGGTCATCAGCCCCAGACCAAGGGTGATCCCCAGCAGGATCAGGTGTTTTTTGTCTTCGGAGTTGATGAAAACAATGATATAATAAAACCCCAGGGTCCAGAAGAACTGGTCAAAGGCAACGGGTTGA
>JANQHS010000246.1 GCA_028282565.1 Cytophagales bacterium
GGCTTTTGATAAGGTTGGATCTCAGCATAGAAGTAATGAGCATAGGTCTTGTAGCCTACCGGCTGTATGTAGACATCCTTTCCTTTGAGGGTTTCAAAAAACTCAATCGCCGCTGCCTGCGAATGTCCTTCAACCTTTTTTACGCTAAGAGCAACGATCAGCTTAATCGATATCGCCATTCCCAGAAACAGGATAAAAACCGATTTCAACCTGTCCCCTGATCTCCAGTAGCGAAGGAAGAAGAATGTTGAAAAGATGATGCCCAATCCTCCAAGGGTCTCGAAACCCGTCCAACCGGGATCTGCCTCCATATTGCCCTGTGCAAAGGGGTCATCTACCAGGGGAATAATGGCATCCAGATTCATTGCCAGGAACGGAATGGCGCCTATGATCACACCCAATAGAACTCCGATTCCAATCAGCGTTTTTCCAAGAGCTCCAGGAAGCTGCTTCTCCTCGGACAACCACCTGTGGATGGTAAAAGCGGCCAGGAAAGTCAACGGGAAATAGGTCATTGAGGAATAATGGACAATCTTGGATTGGACTATCGAGAAAAGGATCAAAACCACAAACATCAGTATGGTCATCCAGAGTTTAAAATCATTCACCCGAGCCTCTTCATCCTTCATCCTAAAAGCATATAAGGTAAACACAGATGCAGGGAAGCAACCCAGAAAGACAATGACAAAATGGTAACCCGGAAATCCTCCATGCCCGGAATCCTCCGTACTGAAAAGCCTGATGTTATATTCAATGAATTCCGTGATGAACCATGGCCCATTTTGAATGGTCTCAGGACCATACCAAATGAAGGTCACCACCAGCGCCGAAAGCAAATAGAAAAGAAACTCCACAGGATTGATAAACCATCTGAAGCGTCTGAAAACCCAATAAACGAAGAAGGTCAGAAAGAGAATTGCCAATGCGGCGGGTCCCTTGGTGAGGACAGCCAAACCTCCAAAGGCTCCCGATAAGAAAAGCACTAACCAAAGATTAGTCCCGGAAGGGAAGCTGACCACAGTACCCTTTGTCCAGGCAAAGCGGATCAAAAAATACAATGAAAGGAAGATCATCAGATTAAAAACCGGGTCGATAATCCCCGATTGGAAGTAGAAATTTGGCAGAACACTTCCCAGAAAGGCAAGAGCCCAGATAAAGCCAAACAATTCTCCTTTGAGCCTTTTACCCAGATCAAAGACCAGCATAATGGTAACAATACCGGTGATCGCGTTCGGCAAACGGGCAGCAAATTCCCCTACCCCGAATATCTTCATGGCACCGACCTGCAACCAGAAAAAGAAGGGCGGTTTTTCCCAGAAAGGAAGATAATTGATAAAGGCTCTGGTATAATCGCCCAGAACCAGCATCTCACGAGATACTTCGGCGAAATTGATCTCGTCCCAGTCAAACAAATGGACAGAACCCAGAAAGGGAATGAACAATATCCCGGCGAAAATACCTAATGAAGTTGTTGGATTATTCTTTATCCAATCCATTAAATTACTTGAGCAGCCCCCATTTGATCAGGCCGATGCGGTTTAGAAAATACAAAAACGAAACCCGGAGGACACCCAGGCCATAGGTAATGCTACGACTCAGGTTGATAGATGATGCCTCGTCAAAATATTTGGTGGGGCAAGTAACCTCGCCAACCTCGAATCCCTTTCCAAAGATCTGGGCGATGATCTCATTATCAAACACGAAATCATCCGAACATCTGTCAAAATTGATCGAACTCAATACTTTTCCGGAAAACGCCCGGTAACCGGTATGGTATTCTCCAAGCTTTTGATTCATCAGCAAATTCTGCGTGAAGGTCAGAATCCTGTTTGCAATGTACTTGTAAACCGGCATTCCACCCTTTAATGCCCCCTTACCAAGGATCCTTGAACCAAATACAACAGGATAAAGATCATTACCGATGATGCTGACCATAGCCGGGATCAGCAAAGGAGTGTACTGATAATCGGGATGAAGCATAACAATAATATCCGCACCAAGATCCAGGGCGGTATGATAACATGTCTTTTGGTTACCACCGTATCCCTTGTTCTTATCATGCCTGATCACATGTTTTATCCCAAGGTCGCGAGCGGTTTGGGCAGTATTATCGGTGCTGTGGTCATCGACCAAAACGATATCGTCTACCAGATCAGGATCCACTTCATTTAAAGTGATCCCAACGGTTTTTTCAGCATTGTATGCCGGCATCACTACAACTACTTTTTTTCCCTTGTACATCCAGCAGTATTTGGCGCAAAACTAAATTAATTTGCTTAGCCATGGCTTAGAATTATTTTTGGTCCGGAGAATGGATAAGGAGAAATACAATGTAAGGAAATGGCTCTACAAAGAGAGGTACTGGGTGCTATTGTTCGCCCTGGTTTACACCTTGATCGGTGAGCCGCTTCTTGCCCGTGTTATCGGCGTAAAAATTCCCTACTTCCTGACTTTCATCTTTTTGGTTCTGTCCGGTGTCAATCTTGCCGGCAACAAAAGGTTTCGTTTTTATGTCATTTCTGCGATCGGTGTCACGGTTTTGATCCCGGAGTTTTTCAGAATATTCATTTATGAAAGTCCTGAGATCGTCGTGGCCTCATTTTTTTCACTGTTCTGCTTTTTCGTCTTCATGAGCTACGAACTTTGGGAACAAATACTATCGATCAGAGAGGTCGATTTTAAATCGATTGTGGCGGCCTTTTCGGGTTACTTCCTGATCGGGATCCTGGCGTTTTTCACCTATGCAAGCCTGGAACTGATCATTCCGAATTCTTTTAGCATTCATACTGACCTGGCCAAGGTCGCAAATATTAACGAAGGCTTCTCAAAGCTTTTTTATTTCGCCTTCATTTCCTTAACCACAATAGGATTTGGAGATTATGTCCCAATGACTCCCCTGGCTCAAAGGTTTGTGATCTTCTTTGGTTTGATGGGGCAATTCTATCTGGCCATCGTGGTGGCCATATTTGTTGGAAAATTCCTTTCGAAGGACAGCAATTAGAAGCCATTGTTATAATTTTAATCCGAAACGATTAAATCCCTCAAGAAATGAAAAGAGAAAATGTCTATCGAATTCTTATCCTGATCATGGCTGTTCTTCTGGTTGTTTCCTTTTGGAAGGAAGAAAAAGCCGAAGAGGAAGTGAAGGAATCCAAAGAAATAGCCACGGAAGCCCTAACCTATGCTGAAGAACGAGATATTGCCCAGGCGAAGCTGGACGAATTGATGGCAAAGGACGAACTCCTCGAAAATGAAAGAGATAGTATGGCTAATCTGATCGCCTATATTGCTTCCGGGAAAAACCAGGTTGAAGCCGGTGGAGAAAAGGAGATCTATCTGAGGACCATGAGCCTTATCAGGGACCTCGAGTCTATAGATGAAACAAAGGACACGGATAAGATAATGGGTTATTTCCATCCCGGTTACAGGAATACACTGATAAGGGTTTATAATGATAACGGGATCAAAGTGACTGAAGGCAACTTTGAAAACCTACAGGAGTTTATGGAAACCAATGTACCCCAAGGGCAATTCAAATGGCATATTCAGGATGCCCGGATCGCATATGCTACCGTTCGGGAAAACGTTGGAACGATCATCCTGGAAGGGCAGGTAGAAACAGAGAACCTCGAAGAAGGCAAAGTCAATTCGAAAAATGTTATCCTGCTTACCTACAAAAAGTATGATGGGGAATGGAAAATTGGAAATCTCCACACCTCGCGTTACGAAGTTTGGTAGAATTTTTGCCCCGCTCGTTCGGGGCTTTTTTTTGATATGAGAGTACTTTTTTTTCTGTTTATCATCGCCCGACCGCTTTTGTCGACTGGTCAGATCTTATTCATCCATGAAAAGGAATACGAGATTGCCCCAAGCGGACAGATCACACTGAACAGTAAAAATGCGGATGTCACGGTGATCGCTGAAGATAGAAGCACAGTCTTTGTCTCCATTTCACGGACCGCCACACCCAAAGGCAAGATTAGCGATGATGGTTACACAATGGATATTTCCATGACCGACGCCGGATTGAGTCTGCAGGAAAAAAAGGATGTATCCGTGGGAATGGTCAAATACAAAAGCCTGGATTATAAAATCCTAATCAGAACCCCGAGAAAAGTCTCCTTGAGCCTGGTCGGCAGGGATGACAAATACCGGATCGATAGCGTCGAAGGAAACCTAAAGGTAGATGCGGATGACGGCAAGCTTATTATCAACGAATTCAAAGGCAAGTCCCTGGATATTAAAGTCGAAGATTCACCAGTGCTCATTAAAAACGGCGGTTCCGGGGATCTAAAACTCCGCATGGGTGATAAGAATTGCGATATCATCAACTCGATCTTCACCAATGTTGATCTTTATGGGGGATCAGGTACTTTCAAGATCCATAACAGATTCTCAGATGTTCATACACTTCGTTTGAATGTGGAAGATGGTGAGCTTTTTCTCAATCTTTTTGGAAATGGCGGGGTCATCGAGGCAAGAACCGCTGGTGGAACTATCCATGCAAGCCCGGAGTTCAAGATCGAAAAAAAATCCACAGGATTCTTCCAATACACCATCGGAGATGGCTTTGGGAAGATCTTCGCTTCTACCAGGGATGGCAAGCTCGAAATCACAAAGCAGGCCAAGGGCGAATAAAGACGGACAAGTCTTGTCCGAAAGCGAACAATTGTTTTTGATATTTTGATATAAAAATCTGATTTTCAGATTATTACAGGAATTGGCACGCCTATTTCTATTGTTTTCATGAGGTCAAATTTTAAACTTTTTCAATCATGAAACGGATAGTCAATTCTTTGCTCGTCATTCTTCTTTCGGTCACAACTTTTGCGGTTTATGGAGGAACAGAAAACCAATCAGAGGAACTCACATTGAGCAATGCTCAATTCCAGGCCGGCTTTATTGAAACAGCCCTGGACGATCGAATGGTTGTCGCGCTGAAGAACCCATACAATGAACCCCTGGAATTGGAGATCATCGATGATGATGGAAAAGCGATTTATTCCGAAGAGATCGGATCGCATGAAGAATTCATCAGGCGTTATGATTTCTCCGAACTTGAAGATGGTCATTATCATGTCAAGGTTTCGGGTACTTCGGGTCACAAATCCGAGTTCATTCTCCTGCGATAAGCGCGAGCATATTTACCCGTTTCACGGGTAAGATTTTTCCATGAGGAACATATTGTTCCTCAGCGGTAGATATGGGGTTGTTTTTTTTCTTTAATTCGGGCTAAAATTTTTGTCCATGTTGAAAGAAATCAAACTCATCGCATTGTTGATGGCCATTCCCTTCTTTGTTTTTTCCCAAAAGAACAAAAGCAAGGATGAGCCTGAAAAACCCAAGATCTATCAGAGTTCAACCTACTCAGCGTTTAAGCTTAGGAACATAGGCCCTGCGCTCAAATCGGGAAGGATCGCTGACATAGCGGTTCAGAAGGATAATCCTGCAGAATACTACCTTGCCGTAGCGAGCGGTGGGGTATGGAAGACCTCAAATGCAGGCAATACCTTTTCGCCGATTTTTGATTCGCAGGGTTCCTATTCCGTGGGTTGCGTAACGATCGACCCGAATAATCCACATTGTGTCTGGGTCGGTACAGGTGAAAACAACAATCAAAGGTCCGTAGCATACGGAGACGGAGTGTACAAATCCTGCGATGACGGAAAATCCTGGAAAAATGTCGGTTTAGAGAACTCCGAGCATATCAGCAAGATCATCGTCCATCCCAATAACTCCAACGTGGTCTATGTCGCCGCCTATGGCCCTCTATGGTCTGCCGGAGGAGACAGGGGTATCTATAAAACAGAAGATGGAGGAGAAAACTGGGAAAGAATTCTCAATGTAGACGAACATACCGGCTTTGCGGACCTCATTATGGACCCGAAGAATCCGGATATTCTCTACGCTTCTGCTCATCAAAGGAGACGTCATGTATTTACCTATATCGGAGGTGGACCGGGCTCAGGTTTACATAAATCAACGGATGGTGGAAAAACATGGAATGCAATTAACAGTGGCTTACCTGGAGTTGACAAGGGTAGAATAGGCCTGGCAATTTCTCCTTTGAATTCCGACCTGCTTTATGCCATCGTAGAGGCTTCCGATGGAAAGGGAGGGTTTTACAGAACAACCAACCGTGGAGCCAGCTGGGAAAAGAGGAGCGATTATGTAAGCAGTGGAAACTACTACCAGGAGATCTACTGTGATATCGAAAATGAGAACATTGTCTATTCGATGAACACCTATCTGCAGCATACCGAGGATGGTGGAAAAACATGGAAAAGGACCGGAGAATCAAAAAAACATGTGGACAATCACTGCATTTGGCAGGATCCGGCAAACCCTGACCATTGGAGAGTTGGTTGTGACGGTGGTCTTTACGAAACCTGGGACAGAGCGAGCAATTGGCAATTCAAGGCCAATCTTCCACTGACGCAGTTCTATAAGGTTGCTGTAGATAATTCAGAGCCTTTCTATTACGTCTATGGCGGTACTCAGGACAACAATACGCAAGGAGGTCCATCCGGCACATTAAAGACAGATGGAATTTCAAACTCCGATTGGTTTATTACCCTGGGTGGCGATGGTTTTGAGCCCCAGGTAGACCCAAAAGATCCAAATATTGTTTATTCCCAATGGCAATATGGAAACCTCGCCAGGTATGATCGCAAAAGCGGTGAGGTCATGTACATACAACCATCCCCTGGAAATGATGAGGAACCCTATCGCTGGAACTGGGATGCTGCATTCATTATTAGTCCGCATGACAATAACACGCTTTATTTCGCAGCGAACAAGCTATTCAAGAGCCAGGACAAGGGGAATTCCTGGAAAGCCATTAGTCCTGACCTCACCAGGCAACTGGACAGAAACCAAATGAAGGTCATGGGCAAGGTCCAGGAACCGGAGATCGTCATGAAGAACAAGTCCACTTCCATTTATGGAAACATTGTCGCACTCGACGAGTCACCAAAGCAAAAGGGTCTTCTATATGTGGGCACCGATGACGGGCTGATTCAGGTCAGCGAAGATGACGGAGCAAATTGGAGGAAGGTTTCTTCTTTCCCCGGTGTTCCCGATAAAACCTATGTCAACATGATCCTGGCTTCCAGGCATGATGCCAATACCGTTTATGTGGCATTCAACAATCATAAGAACGGTGATTTCAAACCCTATTTGTATAAGAGTTCCGACAAGGGAAAAACCTGGACATCCATCACATCTGACCTTCCGGAAAGAGGCTCTACCTATGCCCTGGCACAGGATCATGTCAAAAAGGAATTGCTATTTGCCGGTACTGAGTTTGGCCTTTTCTTCTCATCGGACGAAGGAAAACATTGGGTTCAACTGAAAAATGGACTTCCGACCATTGCGGTGAGAGATCTTGCCATCCAGGAAAGGGAAAATGATCTGGTATTGGCAACCTTTGGTCGTGGGTTTTATGTACTGGACGATTACTCCCAGCTCAGGGAAGTAAATGCTGAAGTTCTGGATAAGGATGCAGCTTTCTTCTCAATCAAGAAGAGTTATGGATTCATTGAACAAAATGCGGCCGGTGATGATCAGGGCGCAGATTTTTATACTGCCAACAACCCTCCAAACGGAGCGGTGATCACCTATTACCTCAAGGAAGGTGTTAAAACCAACAAGGAATTGAGGCTTGAAAAGCAAAAAGAAGCTTCGAAAAACGGAACCACCGTCTCCTATCCCAGCCTGGAAGAGTTCAGGGCGGAAGATCGGGAGGAGAAGCCATACCTTCTTTTTACCATCAAGGATAAGAATGGAGATGAGGTAAGGAAATACAAGCAGGGTGCTTCGGCTGGAATGAAGAGGTTCACCTGGAATTACAGAAGCACCTTTACAAATTCCATCACCGACAAAAGCGACAAAATGGGAACCGAAAAGGATGATGATGGCCATCTCGTTGCTCCCGGCACCTATACTGTCGAGATGCATTTGTATCAGGATGGAAACTTCAAAAAGATGGCCGGACCTCAATCTTTCGAGATCGACTACTTGAATCTTCAGAGCATGCCAGTTGAAGATAAAGCGGCCTGGATGGCCTACCTTGAGCAGCTAAGCGATGTAAACAGGAAAATAGAAAGCGCAGATCAAATCCGAATCCAACTGGAAGAAAGGGTAACATTGATCAAAACCGCTATTTCCAATTACCCGAATGCGAGCCTGGAAATGATGCCAACGGCAAGGGATGTAGAATTGAAACTCAAGGATATCAATGTTCAGATCTATGGTGATGCCAGTGCTTCGAAAAGAGACATTGAAACTTTGCCTTCCCTATATACCAGGCTTGGGTATGCTCAGTGGTTTACTTTCGAGGCGACCACTGCTCCTACCGAAACATTCAAAAAGAATGTAAATATTGTTGAGAAGGAGACCGTGAAAATCTCAAGCGAACTTGAAGGTCTTGAAGCAAAAATCAAAGAGATGGAGGATCAGCTTGACGAAGCCAAAGTCCCCTATTCAAAAGGAAGAGGCATTCAGAAAGTTGAGGATAGATAAAAAGGATTGGATCAAAAACAAAGGGGTAGCAAAAACTACCCCTTTTTTAATGCGCTGCAAAACTTCTTAACTGTTGTAAATAACAAAAGCGAGGACTCAAACCTGACCATTGAATCCCCGCTTCATCACCTCAGCGCCTGAGCCCTAAAGGTGCGCGGACTATCGTTCGAAACGAGCCAGGAGGCGAACCTCCTTGAACTGGTCCGGGGTATTGATCGGTGCTCCGACTTTCGCCTTCGCATGAATCCAGAAGTTTTTGCGGCTAACCGTTTCAGATGCAGCTCCGAAGAACCACAACCTTTCGCCTCTGAACTCGGACTTTGCTCCCCATCCCAGCAGCCTTTCGGCTCTCCCCTCTATCATTCATCCGCATACCAAAGGTTTAATTTTATCATGTTTTGACAAAACTTTTGGGCTCTATTTTTTCAACAACTTCTCCACCCGGTTATGCACCATTTTATAAACATTTGTGAATAAATCATTTTAGTATTTTCGAGCCCTTATTGTATCTAAGAATATGAGGACATTATGTTTTTGCTTGTTGCTTATTCCCATGCTGTTTTTCTCATGTGCTCAGCAAAAGGAAGGCAGCATGTCTCCTACCCCGGATGAAGATAATGTAAGAGGTCATTTGGAAAGGCTGGCTTCCGATGAGTTTCAGGGCAGAATGCCCTTCACCGAAGGGGAAAAGAAAACCCTGGACTACCTGGTTTCAGAATTTGAAAAAGCCGGGGCCGTGCCCGGTAATAATGGAAGCTGGTATCAGGAGGTGCCTATGGCCGAGGTCAATTCCATATTGAACGGCAACCTGCTTGTTGAAGGCAGCGGTCAGCAAATTGAATTTCAGCAGGCCGCTGAATATGTGGCCCTGACAAGAAGGGTTTCGGAAACTGTTGATATTAGGAATTCTCCTATGGTATTTGCCGGATATGGAATCGTTGCTCCGGAATACGATTGGAACGACTACGAAGGGTTAGATGTCAAGGGCAAAACGGTCATCGTTCTTGTAAATGACCCCGGTTTTGGAATGGGTGACACCAGTTTTTTCAAAGGCAATACCATGACATATTATGGGCGTTGGACCTACAAATACGAGGAGGCGGCAAGGCAGGGAGCGGAAGCGGTCCTGATCGTTCACAAAACCATACCCGCAGGATATCCCTGGGGTGTTGTAGAGAATGGCTGGTCCGGGCCGCAGCTTTACCTGGAATCGGAGGATGGGAACCAGGGCCGCTGCGCGGCAGAGGGCTGGATCTCCTGGGACTCCTTTCAGAAGATACTTGAGACCTCAGGAACCGACCCTTCGCTGATCAATGATGCCAAAACAAATGCGTTTCAGGCAGTTGAACTTGGTTTGACCTGTTCACTGGGGATGAGCAATACCATTCGCCATTCAAAATCCCAAAACGTCGTTGCCATGATACCGGGAACAGAAAGCCCCGAAGAAGTTATCCTGTATTCCGCCCATTGGGACCACCTCGGCATTGGCAAACCAATTGACGGCGACTCTATTTACAACGGTTTTCTGGACAACGCCAGCGGCACAAGTTGTATTCTTGAACTGGCCAGGATGTTCGGATCGGAATACGCAGCTCCAAAAAGATCTATTGTTTTCCTTGCCGTTACCGCCGAAGAGCAAGGCCTTTTGGGATCCGCGTTCTATTCGGAAAATCCCATATTCGATCCGGCAAAGTCCGTGGCAAACATTAATACGGACGGACTAACCATGAATGGCCCCATGAAGGATCTGACCGTGGTAGGCTATGGTCAGTCCGAACTGGATGATTACGCGGAGCGAGCTGCTCACAAACAGGATCGATACATTATTCCCGACCCCGACCCGGGAAAGGGTTATTTCTTCAGGTCAGACCATTTCAGTTTTGCAAAAATCGGAATACCAGCTCTCTATTGCGAAGGCGGCGCAGATCACGCCGAGCAGGGAAAGGAATATGCGGAAGAAATGAAAATGGAATATCTGATCAATCGCTACCATAAACCCCAGGACAATTATGACCCTGATGCAGACCTTAGAGGTTTGCTCAACGATATCCGGATCTTCTACGATGTGGGAAATGAACTGGCGAATGCTGAGGCTTGGCCACAATGGCGTGAGGGATCGGAGTTCAAATCGATCAGAGATCAATACATGAATTGATTGGATCTCATGATCGGAAAACAAAAAAGCCCGCTGAAAAAACAGCGGGCTTCTGTATTGTCGGGAGTTCATATGTGCATTTTTGACCTTTTTTAAGCCGTCTATTCATCGTTCGAATTCGTCGCGGCATTCGGTCGTAAGTGGTCGTGGCTGGGATAAGACGAACTTTGTCAAAGCGGTGTTTTGCAGCCATTTTGTTGGAATTGCTCTCGAATCCAAGGTTTATTAATCATTAAACAACACTTCCTCAATGAGATGATCGAATAGGTACTTTATTAGCTACCGCCCTTGATTAGCCCCAACTCAATTCCAATATCGCGATAAAGTTTTGAGAGAGGTCTTTTGTGTAGTTCATCAGTTGAGGTGTAATTGCCGATAATCATTCTATCTACTTCACCCTCAGAGAATGAAAAATCTTTGAAGCTCCTTAAATATTTTCGATACTCCTCGGTGTACTTCAACTTTGATTTCACAATCAATTCTAACACGTGATCTTCATGCTTTTGATAGAGGTCAGGTAGTTTAAAAACGCTGAGGTTCCCACTTCCTTTTTTCGCTTTTAAGATTACCTCAACACTGCTCTTTCCTTCAAGCGGGCTTAAAACGTCTATTGATTTAACATCATAGGTGAAATAGAACGTATCATGTTCGAGCAGATAAGGAGATACCATGTTTTTGAGCGATGGATCCTTTTCTTCTTTACCTCCAAAACCATTACATGTCTGACAACTGGGGATTAAGTTGTAGAAACTCAAACCCAAA
This sequence comes from Cytophagales bacterium, assembly GCA_028282565.1. Taxonomy (GTDB): domain Bacteria; phylum Bacteroidota; class Bacteroidia; order Cytophagales; family CCMP332; genus JANQHS01. Next base: position 11,441 of record JANQHS010000246.1, read on the forward strand.
AAAGGGTATTTGCTTTTGGGGTAAAAGTGATCTAACTCAGGTTTGATTCCATCTTTTTTAGATAAACTGTAGGTGTAACTTCGGTTACAATAGGCACAGGTATCCAATTTGAGCCTGTTAATAAACCTCCACTTATCAAGTTTGGTATACTCTGTATTAATAAAAATAGCGTACAGCAACCTATTTAAAGTGCTCTTGGTGCTTGTAACCTTACTGTCTATTTTTTTAAAACTCCGAATCGAATCAATAAGCTTGTCTAGTGAACCTGTGATTAAAGGTTTAAGCTGTTTTTCATCTCTTAAGTCCTCTAGGATTCTCTGATGTTTAACGTTAGGTGTATACTTCTTTTTATTGATACTAGCTCCGTTCCGTTTCACATATAGTATTCTCTTTTTCAAAGAGTCAATTATGTCTGTATAATGCTCTTCAACAACCTTTTTACTAGATAAGGGTATTGAAATCATAAGTCTTTATTTTTAAGCCTTTCTAATTCCCTTTCCAGCTCCCCAATCCGTTTTTCCGTATCAAACTTAGTATAATACATCTCCCATAGCTTATCTCGCAAAAATGGTTCTCCAATAAGCTCAATTCTTTTTTTCAACTGCTCTGGTGTGTCATTGAGTACCTCCACTTTCAAGTCAAAGGTTTCTTCCTTTGACTTTACTTGAAGAGTCTTGATTAGTTTTTCGATTTCTTCTTTGGCATGTTCACCAATGTAAGCTTCCAGGAAGAAGCTATCCTTCAACAAGCTGTAGATGTTAGCCCCGAAGGCCTTACTTTTTTCTGTAAAAGGCTCAGGTCTTCCTACATCTAACCGCAACACATTGGTGCCCGGAATATCTGATAACACAAAAGGGGAGTGAGTAGAAAATAGCATGTTGACATGCTCAATGCCGTTTCGCCCACCTATGTCTAGCCGTTCTATTGACCTCAGAAATTGCTTTATGAATTGTCTTTGATACTCAGGGTGAAAGTATAGTTCAATTTCATCATAGATGATATTCACGGCTTTGTAAGTCTGTCTTCCATCATTGCTCGAATGTGCCGATTGAAGATTATTCAGGTGGTATAAAACGGATTGGACAGAGTGAATCAATTGTTGCTCACCGGAGCTGAGTGCAGAGAACTTAGCTTGATTGGCAGTTGATTTGTCATCATCCAGGTTTGATAAGTATAAATCAATGGTGAAAATTGACGGAGGCAGAAAACTAATCAGCTCTTCTGACTTTCTCCGGTAAAAAGAAGTCCACGAAAGCAACTTCTCAAGTGTAAAATCGAAATACGAAAGCCCTTGATCATATCCCGTAGGAGTTGACCATGGGCTGGTTTCCTGAGACATATTTGTCCTCAAAAAGTTGATAGCTTGTTTCAGTTTAAAGGTAATGTGACTATTATCTTTTTTTAGTCGCTTTAGAAATGATTTGTTTCCACTAGGATTTGATAGCCGGAATTTGTAATTCTTTCGGTCATAAATGGAATAAGTACGAGAAATCTTATCGAGCTTTCGGACAATGTAGTTGTAAATCTCATTTTGGAAGGGTAAATCTCCTGAAAACAGAATCTCTTTGCTTAGATAGGAATCATCAAAAAAGACATCCTGTAATTCCATAAAAAGATCTACTGTTTTAGAACTACCAGAAAGGCTGTTTTCCTTAATGTTTATTCCAGCATCTCCTGTTTTTGAAGGGTCTAACTGGAAACGAACCTTCTCTACGTACTGGTTATCTGTAATTTTCACCTTTTGATCAGGAGATTCAAGTTTTTCAATTAGCAGGTTGTAAAGAAGCCGATAAAGCGCAAAACTGTTTTCGTCATTGATATCAAAATTACCTGCTATCCTCATGGGGTTGATCACCACAGGTGCAAGGTAGGCATCGTTTTTATGAAAAAGCGTATTTGTCCAACTTCCTACGAAGTTGCTGTTTAGTGCATAGTGAGAATAATTAATAGATATGGTGTAAAAGAAATGACCAAGTACTTCCCTTGTGCTATCAACAGACAGTATCTTCCTCATTCCATCAATAATCTGGTACAGATACAGCTTATGGTTAAACCGCAGTTCATAAAAACCGCCTGCTAACTGATAGAATACACTGACTTTATAATGCTTTCTGATATGATTGTATGCTTTCTTCTCTGCTGGGATAAGTCCATGTATCTCTTCAAGTCTTAACCTTGTCTCATTGATTTTTTCTCTGAGCCGTCGTTTTTTTTTTCTTAGCTCAGTTAGCTTTTTGGTTATCGTCCAACTTTTTGCTTCTTTGTTTAATTGGTCGATTTGCTCGATCAGCCTTTGCAGCTTGATCCTACCTTCTTTTTTTTCCTCCCTAAGTTGTTGCGCTTCTTTTGCAAGTTCTTCCGTATTCATTGGCAAAATACGATCCATTGAAGAGCCATCTTTTTTCAAGCTAATTCCCAGACAATAAATGAGGTAATACAACAGCTCTGTCAGTGTACTTTTTCCGCTACCGTTTTTACCTACAACTGCCGAAATGTTTACAGAAAGTCCATCGAGATCATATAAACGAGGTTCGTCTTTAGGACCAGTAATTCGAATTACTTCTCCCTTAGAATTTCTGGTAAATTGGTAAGACGGATAGAAGGCATAGATTTCAGCTTCTTTGAGTACTTTTCTAAAATCAGCATGACACCCTTTTCTGGGTTGAATGGCCAATAGTTTGAAATCCTGTTGTTGCGAATCTTCCATCACACCAATTGACCCACCTTGTTTACAACGCGATACTCTAAATCATCAAATTCTTTAAAATGTGCTTTTCCACATTTGATCTTCAATTGTTCGTCTAATCCCAATTTGGGGAGATCAACTTGGTCAGTTCCTGTATCTTTCGTTTCGGCTACGAAGTATACCTTTTTGTCATCTTCAAAAACTACCGCCCAATCGGGATTGTAATTGCCAATAGGCGTGGGAATCTTAAACCAGCCCGGTAGTTTGAAATAAAATTTCACCTGCTCACTGCTTTCACACTCTGCGGCAAACCTATTTTCTACCCTGGAATCCAAGGGGATGAATTCGTCATAAATGGTTTTGGCATTGTCGGCTACGGTAAACGTATGGTCATTCAAGTAAATCTCCAATTCTTGCGCTTCAAACAGCGCCATTTCATACTCGGTACTACCTATTTTTTCATAGCGAATGCCATCTATCATCAAACCATATAAGGTGCGTTGAATGACTTGCGAGGCAAGATCCAGAAAGAGTTGAGGGTTAACTAAAATATCATTCATTCGGCCTGATTCCGTCAAGATTCGATGAATGGTTGAGCGGGTCAACTCGGTCTTACTCTGAATATAACCCAATACATCCGGAATTTTCCATGAATAGCCACCGTACGACTCCACTTTGTCTCCGGCATACAAGGTTTCTATGCCGTCTTCTGTCATACTGATACGCGCCTTGGTAGCCCGAATGGAAGGGGCCTTTATTTCAGGTAGTTCTTTTAAGACTTTTGCTGCTTGCAACACGAGTTCGTCTGTAGCATAATTGACCCGATAGATGGTCTTCTTCTTGAGCTTCTCCCAAATTTCCAGAAAATGCGGATCGGCTTCAAATCCTTTTCGGTATTGAATCTGTGTCCGGTCGCGCTTGTTCTTGATCCGGTTTTTGAAACTGACGCCAAAGTCTTCTTCAATTTCATTTTGGAGCGCCTTTGCAAAGTCTTCATAGGCCTCATTGGCTATTACCGTGAGTTGGTTGATACCGGAGTCATAGATGCGCTTTCCTGTTTGATCAACGGCCAAACGTAAGCCACGGCCTATTTCCTGCCGCTTTTTAATGTCCGACTTGGTTTCGTTGAGGGTACAGATCTGAAATACGTTAGGGTTGTCCCAACCTTCGCGCAAAGCAGAGTGCGAAAAGATGAAGCGCAACGGATTGTCCAGACCCAAAAGCTTCTCTTTGTCTTTCATAATCAGGTTAAAGGTATCTGCAGCATCTTGACCGTTGAGTGAAGCTTTGGTTTCTTTGGTGTCTTTCCATTTGCCTTTCTTGTCTTGAGAAAAGTAACCGTTGTGAATTTGATCGATCGGGAATACGTCCAACTCTTTAAAGGCTGGCTTGGCGATCAGTTCTTTATAAACAGCCTCAAACCATTGGGCAAACTTTCCTTGTAGCGGATTTCCTGCTTCATCGTATTGGCGGTAATTGGCTACCTTATCAATGAAAAAGAGAGACAATACCTTGATACCCTTTGTTTTGAGGCGCTTTTCCTTTTTTAAATGCTCTTCCACCGTTTTCCGTATCTGGAATTGCATTACTTCTTCCGTCAATCCTCCCTGACTATCGCCTGCATAGAGCATGTTTCCATTGGATAAGCTGATGCTCTGGTTGGCTACATCTATTTCTTCAATGATGTAGCCATCGCGGTAAATCTCCCGCTCATTAGATACCAGGTACAAATCGGCCTTCTTGCGCTTCTTTTCGGCCGATTCTCCTTCTTTGAAGGAAATTGAAACCGATTTGCGTTGCACACCCTTATCAGTATTGACATTCAAGCTTAGTTTTACCGTTACACTTTTTTTGGCAGCTTTGATTTCTTCTACCAATAAAAACGCATCGTTGGTTGCATTTTCTTCTACTATACTGTCTACGGCAATATGTTTTACCAGGCCAAGGTCGTAAGCCTTCACGGGGTTTAGGCTATAGGTGAGGTTGTAGTGGTTGCGATGGGTAGCCGAATAGCGTAGTGTACAAAGCGGATTGAGGTTTTGAATGGCCGCTACCCTTTTTTCGGTTTCCATATTTTGAGGCTCATCAACAATCACAATGGGGTTGGTCGACTGGATAAACTCAATGGGCTTGCGACCGTTGGCCTTGTAATGGGGCTGGTTGATGATGTTTTCATCCTTGGCAAAAGCATCGATATTCATAACTAGCACCTGAATACTATTTCCCGTTGCAAAACCTCGAAGAGACGAAACTTTCTTGCTCTCGTACATCTGAAATTGAAGCGGAATCTTATCATACAGTGTTTGAAAGTGCTCGTGTGTTACCTCCAGGTTTTTCAGTACTCCTTCACGAATGGCTACGGAAGGCACTACAATCACAAACTTTCGGAAGCCGTATTGCTTAAACAATTCATGTATAGTGCGCAGGTACACATAGGTTTTACCTGTTCCTGTTTCCATTTCTACCGAAAAGTGTAACCCATCCAATGCTTTGGAAATGTCAAGATCGTTGATGCGCTGTATATCCTGGAGATTTTCCAGTATCTGCTCTTCTGAAATTACCAAGCGATTGCCTACCCCATCAATCAAGTTGAGCATACCATCTTCCTGCAAACCATACTCGATAATGGTTTCCTCCATCGGTTGGCCAGCAAAAAGATCTGTTATGGATTTGATAGCTTCCTGCTGATAGGGTAAATCCGATTCAAAGGTTAGCTTCATACATCAAATCGTTTTAAAGGCTATGCCCGCATCTTTCAGTTGCAAGGCGGTATTGGTTTTTAACTGGTCGTTGCCTTCAAAGAGCTTGTCCAACGCAATCACTTTTTCGGGTTCTTCAGCCACTATGGCATCTACTATGGTTTGGGTAGCTTCTTCAAGCATCAGCACCAATTCATTACCATTGATGCAGTGATAACCTTCTTTTTGTACCACTTTACTGTTCAGGTCTTTGCCGTTTTTGAGCATTAGCTCGAACACCATATTATCTACCGTAGCCTCTGGCGAAACAGGGTCTATAAATACATGCATCTGTTCGGCCAGGGCCTTGGCATCCTTGCCTTGTATTTGCCGCCATTGCTTAAAGTTGCTATCGGACAGTTTCAGTACTTTAAAACCCAGATCTTGCGCTTGCAGGCTTTTGATCTTGCTTTTCAGATTTTCAATCTGTTGTTGGGTCTCACTGGTGGATAGTTCGCCTTCCAGTTTTTTGATTTTGCCCTGTAGCGCAGCTACCTCAGTTCCTATTTCTCCTTCTATTTTTTTACCTACCCTACGGATACGTTCTTTGGAGACATCGGCAATGGTACGGTAGCCAGCTTTAAAGGCCTTAGTGAACTCTTTACAGGGTTCAGCCAGTTGAACTGCAATAAATTTTCTGTTCAACCCATCAGATCGATTTAATTCCATTACCGAATGTGGAGTTGTTGCTGAACCTGCAAAAAAATCCAAAATAATTGGTGCTTCCTCATTTATCATACTGATTAAATACTTCAGTAATACGGTCGGCTTCGGATAGTCATCAAAAATCACATTCAACTTTTCCAATTCACTGGAAGCCTTCTGCGAGCCACCAAAATTTGAAAGGACTGAGATTACGTGGCTCTGTTTATCACTTCTTTCCTTTATCACCTCTATGGCGCCTGATTTGGCAACTACAAATGATGTCTTTTGCTTTTTACTATCCTCTATTGGACTACAGTTGTTCTCAATAAAACTGTTTAACAAGTCTTTCGAACTCCAACCGCTCTTTACGACAACCTCATTTTTTAGTCTGCCATTCTCAACGAGTACATCGTCTAAGTAGTTTGGCCATGACTTGTCAGTCTTGTTAATTTTTCCATTATCAAAATCAGCAGGAAAGCCAATTGGTAGAGTTACTTCACTAACGGGATTTTTTGGACCATTTTTGACTAAAGTATTCCTGATTACTTGGTTATACAATTTACTATCTCTAGGGATGTTTGGATCAATAATTGGTGGTGGATCAAACTTCTCTTGAAACTTCCCATAAAGCAGAATATACTCATGACAATTCTTGATTTTTGCTTGATTATCAAAATTCCCATCTGTTCGCCACACGAATTGACCGATTAGATTTTCTTCTCCAAACACCTCATTCATGAGCATGCGCAAGTTATGCACCTCATTATCATCAATGGAGACGAATATGACCCCTTCATCCTTTAGCAGGTTTTTGGCCAAGAAGAGGCGTGGATACATCATATTCATCCAGTTGCTATGGTACTGGCCGTTCTCTTTGCTGTTTTTGCGAAAGAGACCTTCCTTAGTCATGTAGCCTTCTTCATCTACATCGCCTACACGCTGTTGGTATTCTGCTTTGGTTTCGGAGAATTTATCGGGATAAATAAAGGAATCACTACCGGTGTTGTAAGGTGGGTCAATGTAAATCATTTTTACCTGGCCGAAGTAGCTTTTTTGCAATACCTTGAGCACTTCCAGGTTTTCACCTTCTATAAATAGGTTTTCGGTGCTATCAAAATTGACAGATTCTTCACGGCTAGGCACCAGTGTACGGGTGGAAGGGGTCTGCAGGGCTTTAAAGGCATCGCTCTTGCCCGCCCAGTTGAGCACATAGCGCTCATTGCTCAAGTTGATGTTTGCGCCCAAGGTGGCTTTGAGCTTTTCCCAGTCTACCTTGCCCTCGCTAAAGGCCTCGGGGAAAATGGCTTTGAGTTGTGCCAGCTTTTGGGCCTTTAAGTCAAGCGACTGGCCATCGGTATGTTGTGTAGGGTCGCTCATTAGTCATTTTCGAGTTTTACATCTGAATAAATTTCTTTCAAAACATCGCAGGGGTCTACATCTATTGCCAAAGCTATTAGGTAGAGTTCCTTTGCGCGTAGATGTGCTGATTCTTTCAAACTCAATTCACTCAAACGTGAGGTACTGATACCTGTTCGTCTTGATACTTCAGCTTTGTTCACAGTTTTTTTTGCGAGATATAATCCTAAGGCTGTCATTCGTATGGTTTTTCAGGATACTAATTTAGTTAAGCCATGAGTAAATATGGAAAAACTGGATATTTATTTGGCTACCCACCAGATTCAACCTATATTCGTCCTGTAATTCTGGAGAATCTCGTTGATTTTCCATATTCTCAATTAATCTTAAAAGAATAGCCATGAGACGATACACCAAGGCCGATTTAGAGCAGATTGTATACACACAATTAGATAATCTGAATGCTATGCATGACCTGCTCAGAATCATGAAAGCACAAAACGAACTACTGGAAAATGCCAATAAGAAGCTCAGCCGCGAAATCTCAGACTTCAAAATGAAGTGTTACAAAACCGGGAAAATGATAAAGCCAGAAGATTGAGCAGGTTTGAAAAGTTTTCACCTCGATTTTTTCGAAGGATTGGGGTTGGCTTTCTGCGTGCTGGCAATCCTTCGGAAAAATTGAGGATAGGCACTCTGCCGATTGGGGAGTATGTGTCAACAAAAGTGAGCAACTGGAAAAGTGCAGAAATAAAAAAGAAAGCCCGCTGAAAAAACGGCGGGCTTTTTGCATTGTCGGGATGGCGGGATTTGAACCCACGACCACTCGCCCCCCAGACGAGTACTCTACCGGACTGAGCTACATCCCGATATTCGTTTACGGGATGTGGTGAAGTGCCTGTCCCACCTTTCTGAATGAAATGAAGAAAAGGTGGGAAGCTACATCCCGAAAAGAAGACCGCAAAACTAATCAGCAATGGGAAACAAAGAAACATCCGAGGCATAATTGGCTTGTTTTTTGCCTGGAACAGATGTGATCAACACTGTAACTTTGAACACCCTTTCCCGTAAACCAACAAAAAAACTCCGATGAAAAAGATTCTATCCATTTCGCTATTGCTTCTCCTCGGGGGATACTTTTTCCAGTCATGCCAAAACGACGAAGAAGATCCTACAGATAGAGATTTTACCGCTTCCCAGGATTATAGCCTCGCCAGCAATCTTTTTGAAAACACCCAGGCCGTAGCAGATGATGCCGAGTCGGGGGGTAATAATTACAGCGGAGGCAAACTTGGGGGCAACAGCATTGTCGGCCCCTGCGCCAGCATAACGTTTGATACAATCAATAATGTCAATAGGATCGTCATTGATTTTGGAGATACAAATTGCCTGGGAGGAGATAATAATGTGCGCCGAGGAAAATTCATCATCACCTATAATGGCCGATACATAGACGCTGGTACCGTAATCACACACAGTTTTGAGGATTTCTTCATCAATGACCATCAGGTCAAGGGCACCAAGACGGTTGAGAATAAAGGTTTGGATCAAAATCAGGATCCATATTTCATTATTACCGTCAGTGGGGTTGTGGTCAAACCAAATGGAACCGATTCGATCACATTTAATTCGAATAGGGTGAGAACCTGGATTGCCGGAGATTCAACCGTAGGTGTATTCCCTTGGGTCTTTGACGATAAGTATCAGATCACCGGCAACGGCACCGGATTGGTGGAATTTGGGACGGCATCAAACGGCATCCCGTATAGTGTCACGATTACGAAGGCCCTCATCATCGAGCTTCCCTGTCCATGGATCAGAGAGGGAACGATCCAGATCGTTCCACAAGGTGGAAGCCCAAGGGTTGTGGATTATGGTGATGGAACCTGTGATCGCAAGGCTACCGTTTCCTTTCTTGGTAGAAACTATGATGTTATTATTTAAGGAATCATGAACCACCTTCATGCTTTGGCCGTCACATTTCTTTGGGGCGGCTTTTTTTTGTTCCCTCTAATCGGCCACGCACAATCAACCGATCTGCCCGAAGTCAATCAGGAGATCATCGCTTATGTCGATGATCACATGAACCAGAAGATCGACAGGGGTGAATGCTGGGACCTACTAAAGCAGGCCCTCGATAATGCAGGTGCCGACTGGGATTTTCCCAACACCTGGGGAGATAAATATGACCCTTATGAGAATACCGTTCTGCCCGGTGACTGCTTGCAATACTCCAATGTGGTATTCAAGTACAAAAAAGGCAATGTTGAATACACATCAAAAGCTCCAAAACACAGCGCAATTGTCTATGAGGTGATCTCCCCCACCCAATTCAAAGTGGCGCAGCAAAACGCCAATGGTGTCAGAAAGGTAAAACTTGGAGATCTGAATCTTGACAATCTGAAAAAAGGAAAAATCGTATTTTACAGGCCAAGGAAATAACTTGCCTCTATGAAAAAGAAGGTTCTTATAGCCTTCGTATTATTCCTATCAGGCCATTCCCTAATTGCTCAGGAGGAGTTCGACTTTGGCGGGGAGCCTGAGCATTATGATTCGGGGTACGTTCATCTTCTAGAAGATTCCCTCATCCTCAGAGTTTTCACCATATCCAAGATCAATTCGCTTTATGTCACGGATATCACCACGGATCGTCAGCTTACACTAAAACCAAATGAGAACACCAATCTCGGATTCGGCTTCAACTACAGGTGGCTTGGTCTGAACCTCGCCTTCAATTTTCCATTTATCAACAATGACGATCACATCTATGGGGAGTCGCGCTCGTTTAATCTTCTGCTCTATGCCTATCCCAGGAAGTTTGGTATCAATGCCTTCTTTCAGACCATACAGGGTTATTATGTTGAGAATATGGGGGAGTTTGATCCTGAATATAATACGGATGTCATCTACCAGCGCCCGGATATTCGAACCGGTGCTGTAGGAGGATCATTTTTCTACATTTTCAACCATAAACGCTACTCGTATCGCTCGGTCAATGTTCAGAACGAAGTCCAAACCAAATCGGCGGGCAGTTTCTTCCTTGGAGGTGGCATTGCTTTGATCGGAATCAACGCCGATTCATCAATCGTTCCGGGTAACATCATGAACCAGTTTGATTCCAGTACGCATATCACCGAAGCGAATTACAGTGAAATAGGAATTTTTGGAGGCTATACCGCTAACATTGTTTTTCTCAAGCATATGTTTTTCAGTTTTCGGCTTACACCGGGCCTAAGTCTTCAGGGAGCAGCGATCCAGACAGAAGATCCTTTTTATCAAAACCAGGATCGGCAACCGGTGAACTTCAATTTCAGGGCATCCTTTGGGCTGGGCTACAATAAGGACAGGTGGTATCTGGGTACAAATGCTGCATTTAGTACACTCAATCTTGGGAAAAGCCTCGCCTACCAATACGGAAGAGTGATGCTGGTATTTGCCTATCGCCTGCGACCTCCTAATTTCCTAAAAAAGGCGATTCCCGAGAAGCTTTTTGGACATTAACCTTCCTTGTACAAAGAAGTTTCAGTGAACTTACAAACCACCCAAATACCCTATTTTTGCGCCTCTAAAATTTGAACGAAAATATGCCTGGAACAGAGTATTTCGGAGAAGAAGAAAAGAAGCATGTGAATGAGGTCCTGGATACGGGAATCCTTTTCAGATACAATCATGACGACCTCAGGGAAGGAATCTGGAAAGCCAAAGATCTTGAAGCCGAGGTTCGAAGCTATACGGATTCCAAGTATGCCCTGGCTGTTTCCAGTGGCTCTACGGCTGTTGCCTGTTGTATGGCTGCATCAGGAGTCGGCTACAGGGATGAGGTCATTGTTCCGCCCTTTACATATATCGCTACAATTGAAGCGGTGATCTACGGAGGCGGGATACCCGTGTTCGCAGAAGTCGATGAAACGCTATGCTTAAGTGCTGAGGGCGTGGAAAAGGCAATTACCCCCAATACCAAAGCAGTGCTTCTTGTCCATATGTGTGGAGCTGCGGCTGATATCGACGGGATCAAGGCGGTTTGCGATAGGCATGACATCAAGTTGATCGAAGATTCGGCTCAGGCCTTGGGGGCTTTCTATAAGGGCAAGCATGTGGGGAAATTTGGAACCGCCAGTGCATTCTCCTTCGACTTTTTCAAGATCACCACGGCGGGTGAAGGAGGCGTATTTATTACCGACGATGAGGAAACCTACCTTAAGGCCGATAACTTTTCAGATCATGGTCATGATCATATCGGTGACAATCGTGGAATGGAGCAACACCCCTACCTTGGTTTCAATTACCGGATAAGTGAGCTCCATGCAGCTGTTGGGCTCGCTCAAATGCAAAAGCTGGGGCGGATCAGAGATGACAAAAGGAGAAACAAGAAGATCATCAAAGACATTCTATTAGAGGTGGAAGGATTGGAATTCAGGCATATGCCCGATCCGGAAGGCGATTCGGGAACCTTCCTGAATTTCTTTCTTCCCAGCAAGGACAAGGCCCAGGAAGCTGTCAATAAATTCGGCGAAAATGGGATCGGGGTCGCCTACTGGTATACCAACATGTTCCACTATATCAATCAATGGGGGCATTTGAAGAACCTAAAATCTATAGCTCCTATGGCCATACAGGAACTGGACCTGCCCCAGGATTATAACAACCTGCATCTTCCAAAATCCGAGGATGTGATCAGCAGGTTGATCTCCCTGGGAATCAGAGGAACCTGGACAGAAGAAGAAACCAGGGATCTTGGCCAAAAAATGAAGGGGGTTCTAAGTTCTGTGATCGGGTAAAGGATGTTCAGGAATTTTAAAAGCGTAGAAAAGACTGCCTATGGTCGGGGAAGCTTTTCCCGGCTGGGTGAAATTATCGAGCCCGTGCGCGGCAGCAATGGTGGCTACATTCTTTTTTGCCTGGATGAATACTTCCGTGACAATGAAGAATTCAGGAGCAAGATACCTATGGGAGCTTCCGATCATTTAGAGATCATTGATGTCAAGGAAGAGCCCACTACCGAACTCATCGATGGATTAAGAGATAAATACCTTTCGGCATACGGACTTCCCGATGGAATTGTGGGCATTGGGGGAGGAAGTGTAATGGATGTTGCCAAAGCTCTTTCACTGATGTTCACAAATGAGGGATCTTCTGTTCAATACCAGGGATTGAATCTGATCAAAAAACCTGGGATCTGGGCCTGCGGGGTTCCGACTATTTCCGGTACAGGGGCTGAAGTCAGTATGACTGCGGTTCTTACCGGACCCGTTAAAAAGCTCGGGTTGAAATGCGATTGGACAGTACTGAACCAGATCGTTTTGGATCCCGATCTCATAGCAACCGTTCCCGATAACCAATGGTTTTATACCGGCATGGATTGTTATATCCACTGTGTGGAATCCATGACGGGAGATTTCAAAAATGCTTTTAGCGAAGCCTTTGGATTCAAAGC
>JANQHS010000248.1 GCA_028282565.1 Cytophagales bacterium
CATTCACCCGGAAGGATACCTCATTTTTTATCCCTTGGAGTCAAAGGTGAGAAGGACGGAACGCCTCGAAAAAGTCAAAGACTTCCTGATCAATTTTTACGAAGGCCATGAAGTCGTCGATATGAGTTGGTTTGAAGAAGAAAATCAATTCCTGGAAGGTACAGGGAGCATGGTATTTGACCGCAAAAACAAAAGGATCTTTTGCGGACTCTCGAGCAGGTCTTCCTCCGATCTTCTACGGCGCATTGGTGAGATCCTGAAATATCAGATCGTCCCTTTCGAAACCCGGGATCATTTGGGATCGCCTATATATCACACCAACGTTCTGATGTCGGTAGGGACCGACCTCGCCATCTTTTGCCCTGATTGTGTTAAGGTGAAGAAGAAATCAAAGGAAATTCTTGAGATGTTATCGGAGGGAAGAAAAAGCGTCATCAGCATAGATGAGCAGCAAATGGGATCCTTTTGTGGAAATGTGCTGGAGATCAAAAACCATAAAGAAAAACGCGGTGTGTTGATGTCATCCAGAGCCATGAAATCCTTCAGCGAGGAGCAGATCCTGGAAATCCAGCATCACCGGAATATCATTCATTCCGACCTTGATACCATCGAAAAATACGGTGGGGGCAGTGCCCGTTGCATGGTCTCGGAATTGTTTTAGTTGGGGTTATCTTTTCCGCTTGTGGCTTCGGCAATCCTGCTTAGAATTGTCAATTGCCCGCCATAGGTCTTTGAAAGGTTCTCCTGGGTAAATACACTTTCAGTTGGACCTGCAGCGACCATTCTGAGGTTCAATAAAATAAGCCAGTCAAAATAATCCTGGACCGAATTTAAGTCATGGTGAACAACGATCAGTGTTTTGCCATCTGCTACCATGTCTTTCATCAATGCAATGATCGATTCCTCCGAGCCCGCATCTACACCGGCAAAAGGCTCATCGAGGAAGAAGCATTCAGCCTGTTGGGCCAGGGATCTGGCAATAAATACCCTTTGTTGTTGTCCTCCGGATAACTCCGAGATCTGTCTGTCTCTGAAGGCCTCCATGCCTACTTTCTCCAGGCACTCGCTCGCGATTCTCCTGTCCGCCTTTCCGGGGCGCTTAAAAAGTCCTAAT
>JANQHS010000322.1 GCA_028282565.1 Cytophagales bacterium
CTCCTCAAGAACCTGGTATTCGGTACCCGAGCCGACGATCAGGAAATCAATACCAAACTCCTTTCCCAGATCATTTGCTCTGAGGACATTCATCCTTCCCTTGGTCCGAAAGATCTTCGGCAATTCCCTGTTTCGATTGATCGCATCAAGTGAGGCATCGAAATCCAGCTTTGACCTGTTCTGCTCATACCACGTTGCATCATAAAAGGTTTGACGAAGAAGCGCGATAGAGCCGAGGAGTGAATTGGGATAATCCTGTTGTGAAGAGCCCTTATTAAAGGAATATCCTTCGGCGGCTTCCTCCTTAAGGATACAGTTGTTCTCACTTCCGGGATCAAGGGCCAGCAATACAGAAGTCCCACGCATGAGGCCATCATTCGGAGAGCTGAGAAGAACTCCAAAACCAGTGGAAAGGATCTTCTCGGCCTTCTTGGGGTCGTTTTGGAACAATTTATAAGCCTGAACATCTGACCGTATGGCGTCATTCCAATTGTAAGGCCCTTCCCTTTTTCCATTTAACTGCTGCCCCCTTTTTGGTTCTGTTTTTTTGGGCTTTGGCATCCCAAAGCTCGAGTACAGATCGATGAAAGAGGGGTAAAGATGCTTGCCCTCAAGATCGATGACCACGGCACCTTCGGGAGCACTTCTTGAAGCACCGGCATAGGTGATTGTTTCGTTAAGAATAATCAGCGTACCATTCTCGATCACCTGTCGATCGTCCAGATGAAGTATTCCGTTTTGAAAGCAATATGAGACATTTCGATCATCTCTAATCCCATTAACAGGAATTTGCTCCTGGGAATAGAGGCTTAGGCTGGAAAAAACAAAACCAGCAAGGAAAACCCAGATCGTGCTTCGAAGGTTTTTCATTTCCTTACAAAAGGGAATTCACATTTTCCGGGGGCCTGCCAATCACTGCCTTGCCTCCTTCAATCACGATGGGCCTTTCGATCAAAACCGGATTCTCCACCATGACCTTGATCCATTCCTTGTCTGAGAATGTTTTTCCCTTGAAGTTTTCCTTGAATAGCTTTTCTCCTTTTCTCAAAAGTTGCTCGGCAGGTATACCGAGAAGCGCCACTAAATTGGCAAGCTCTTCTTCCGAAGGCGGGGTCTTGAGGTATTCTATAATTTCAGGAGTTCGGCCCGAGTCTTCAATAATGGCTAGTGTTTCCCTGCTTTTTCGGCAGCGAGGGTTATGGTAGATCTTCATTAAGGGTTCTCAACAATGATATTATGATTGGTATAGATACAAATATCTGCTGCAATATTCAGGCTTTCCCTTACTATTTCTTCGGCATCGATTTTTCCACCATGCTTTTTTAAAGCCAGGGCTGCTGCTTTGGCATAGTTCCCTCCAGAACCAATCGCTGCCACATCGCCATCCGGTTCGATCACATCCCCGTTTCCTGAAATAGTCAGGATCTCCTCTTTGTTAGCCGTGATCATCATTGCCTCCAACCTTCTGAGGTAGCGATCTGTTCTCCAATCCTTGGCTAGTTCAATTGCCGCCCTTTTCATATTCCCTGAATAGGCACCGAGTTTTTCCTCGAAGCGCTCCATCAGTGTAAATGCATCGGCAGTAGAACCCGCAAATCCCACAACTATATCTCCTGACGAGAGCCTACGAATTTTTTTAACCGTGCTTTTGGCTACAGTATCCCCAAATGAGGCCTGCCCATCGGCACCGATGGAAACCTTGTTATCATGCTTGATCGCTACAACGGTCGTGGATCTGTGTTTTCCCATAATCAGGCGAGCATTAAAACCGGATTCTCCAGATAATCCCTGAAGGTATTGAGGAAAGCAGCCCCGGTGGCACCGTCGACGACGCGGTGATCACAGGAAAGCGTGACTTTCATCACATGAGTATTGACCAGCTCACCATCGACCAGTTTTGGTGTTTCGGAAATTCCTCCCACCGCCATAATACAGGCATCAGGCGGATTGATTATTGCTGTAAATTCATCAATACCGAACATACCAAGGTTGGAGATGGTAAAGGTATTTCCCTCCCAATCCGAAGGTTGAAGTTTTTTCTCTTTTGCTTTTCCCGCCAGGTCCTTGACCTCAGCTGAGATCGAAAAAAGATTCTTGCTGTCCGCAAACCTTACGACCGGAACCAGCAAGCCCTCATCAACGGCAACGGCAACTCCGATATGGATATGATCATTGTACCGGATCTTATCCTCCAACCAAGAAGAATTGACATTGGGATGCTTCCTCAATGCCATTGCTGTCGCCTTGATCACCAAATCATTAAAAGAGACTTTGCCTTCACCGGTATCATTGATGCTTTTGCGAGCTTCCATGGCCTTATCCATATTGATCGCCATGGTCAGATAGAAGTGTGGAGCTGTAAATTTTGATTCCGATAACCTTCTTGCTATCGTCTTGCGCATTTGGCTTACCGGTTCCTCCCTGAAGGATTCCTGACCAACTATTGACGGTGATATAGTCGTTCCGGGAGCAGAAACCGGAACTCCTTTAAATGACTCAACATCGGACTTGGTCACCCTGCCATTCGGTCCTGATCCGGAGATCAACCCTATATCAATCCCTTTTTCCTTGGCCAGGCTCTTGGCCAGAGGGGTAGCAAAGACCCTTCCGTTCGATTTTTCCTTTGTTGCTTCGATGCTTTGCGTCGAAGTAGCTGTTGGCTCAGGAGTTGGCGCCTCTTCTTGTACAGGTTCTGGCTCAGAAGAAGCGGGTTTCTGTACTAGCAAGGGCGCATAATCGGTTCCTTTTTCTCCAACGACAGCAACGACCTCGTTGACAGGTACGGCCTCTCCGGCCTTTACTGCCTGGTACAACAGAATTCCATCATCGAACGCCTCAAGCTCCATGGTAGCCTTGTCCGTTTCGACCTCTGCGATGATATCTCCGGCATTGACCTGATCTCCTATATTCTTTAACCAACCCGCAATCACACCTTCGGTCATGGTATCGCTCATAAGTGGCATGGTCACAACCTTCGCCGGTATATCAGCAACATCGACATCGGCAACACTTACCTGAGGCGCTGAGGCCGGCTGCGCTTTTTCGTCTTTAACAGGTTCCGGAGTCGGGGCCGGATCATTGACCTCAAATTTTTCACCCTTTTCACCGATAACGCAGACCGCT
>JANQHS010000354.1 GCA_028282565.1 Cytophagales bacterium
AAGTAAATTTTGTTCATGATAAACTTATTTGATAACTGTAAATGATCCTTTATATGTTTTTCCATCTTTCAGGTCTTCTACCGAAAACAGGTAAAGCCCCCTGGCAATGATCTGATTATTCCTTGAAAGAAGATCCCAGGAATGCTCGCCACCTGAGAATACTGTGGCATCCGTATCCGAGTAGGTAGAATACCATCTGATATCACTACCGTCATAGGCCTGATCATGAGTAAACTCATCGATGAGATCGCCTGCGGTGGAGAAGATCCTGATCACACAATGTTTTGGAAGGTTGGCAAAGGTGACCTTCTTATCCTCCGCAAATGTGCTTGAGCCCTCCCAGGAAGCTCCGCCATAGTAGGGGTTAGGATAAACAAAGGGTCCCTCGGCGCCCGGGTCTTCATTGGCCGCTTTGCCGGGGAAAGCTCTCCTGATATTTGACAGAAGACTGGATTCAAGGGTCTGAATTCCGCTTTCAGGGTCGCCACGATCAAATGCGGTCACGGATATCGCGTTTTGCCAGCCGTTCTGAATATTGTCGATCGTAAAGAGGTAATGATAGACATTTGTATCTCCTTCGAAGGTTACCGGGTCCTCTAGCTTGATGGATCCGAATCCGTTGTCAAAAAACAATTTGTTTCCCGGGACATCGAACGAAGCCAGGAGGGTCATACTGGAAGTAACGTCGATCCGGTCTTCAACATCGAAACCAAGTATGCTCTGGTAAACACGGTAACCTTCGAAATCCTGTTCACCAGTAATGGGGTCGACGGAAAACTCGGCGTTATCAGACCAGTAAATGTCTATGGCATTATCCCCGGGCACCACCTTGGTGACGGGGATATTGGGTGGTGTGGGTAGAACCCAACGCGTGATCTCGCCGTCTCCGTCAATGTCTTCCCCCGGATCAAGCACTCCATTGCAATTGACGTCTTCCCCACAATATGCCGTCTGTGCCCAATCCGCATTTTGGATCATGAATTCCCTTTCTTCAGGCACATCAAGATTCAGATCCGGGCTACTCCATGGGCCTTTGTTCATCGGAGCAAAAACAATGGCAAAGGCAATATTGACCGATTCGCCGGGAAGAATCTGTTTGAATGGTCCGACCGATACCAGGTTGGATCTGTTGCCAGGCGTTCTGAGTTGCTCCCAAAGTGATTGAGTGGGTTCAACGCCACCGTTATAATCGATACATGCCTGGGATGACTTATCATCCCAGCATGGGTTATGATTTAAGCCCTGGCTCATTTTATTATATCTCTTTTGTTCTGTGTCGGGAAAGGAAAAGTTCAGATCATTGGTGTTTCTGAAAAACCAGGATTGAAAATTGATCTTGAAGTCGGGATCCAGTTCCGGGTGGTGATAACCAAGCTTATCCTCGGAGCCCAGGAATTTTTCCGCCAGATAAGAATCGGTAAAGCCGACATCTCCCGAAGCATCAAAATCATAGGACATAAAGGATGAGTCAAGAAAACCGTTTCCCCCCTGACTGTAAAAAGCCGAAGGCCCCGGAGGAGTAAGATTCACATTTCTCACCACACCGTTGACCAGATAGCCTATAAAAACGCTGTCCAGGGTGTTTGTGCCATTATTGATGATGGTAAAATCAAGGGCAACAAAGAAATCCGCAAAAGAGAAATTCCAATTGTATGCCTCCATGTGCACATCGATCCCCAATGGATTATCATGATCATTGATCGGCACATTGGTTCCCGGAACCAAAATGTTTTTGTCCGTGAAATCGGCAACAAAATCCTGTTGAGAAATCGCAAAAGGAGAATAATTGCTCGAATTGAGAATATTGGAGAGTTCCGTAATTCCCGAACCCTCTTCCGCAGAGAATTCAAATCCTGCTCCCCCGGTTGAATATCCATCAGGGTCATCAATGTATCCAGTGGTCACTGCAGTAACCCCTCCGTTGATCAATGCACCAACCCAAAGACCTCCCTGAAAAGCATGTTCCACCCCTGAATTGACCGGATATTCCGCCGAAGGGGCCCCTTTCAAATTGAAGTCACCTTTAAAGGCATTGCCGATCGAGCCCAGATTGTTTACCGTGAGTCCCACATTGGAAACCGAGGTAACCCTTTCTTCAAAGGATTGGGCCAATAATCCCAAGGGAAAAAGGAAAATGCAAACCAGTTGAAAAATGTGCTGCCTGGACATTGAAGGGCAAAAGTATCTAAAGCTAGGGCTTCCTTTGTTAAGG
>JANQHS010000385.1 GCA_028282565.1 Cytophagales bacterium
GTCATGGCATCCAGACTTGTGTCGGCAATACCCAGGATGTAGTCCTGAAAGAAGTAATTGAATTGCGAAACACCAAAGTCCAGCTTTTTTGATTTGTAGTTATAATTCAGGTCGATCTTATATGAGGTTTCGTTTTTCAGGTCCGGGTCTCCCATGTAGTCGAACATGTCGGTCGCATTGAATATGAAGAACCCAAACTTCTCGGAATTGTTGGGCAATCTGACCCCATAAGATGTTCTGATGCCAATTACACCTGCAGAGCCAATTTCCTTATCAAGCCCCAGGAAAATACTGGGAAGGGTATGGAGCTCGTCGCTGGGATTTTCCTTTGCAAATACCTTGAATTGGTCTTCCCCAAACTCTTCTTCCATATACATGGTCGCGAGTTCAACTCTAGCTCCTGCCACCAGGGAATAAGTTGCTCCCAATTGTCTTCTCATGTCTATGGCTCCTGATACTCCCTTATACCTGATTCCCGGCCAGGTTTGCATATACATGGAACGCTCACCTTCAGGATACATGGTCATTTCAGCGAAGCTGTAGGTATTGAAGTATTCGAGTCTTGAATTGATCCTTGTCCTTTCAGAAGGATTAAGTTGTAAGTTCAGAAAGGAACCATAGGTTTGGGTTTCCCCGGGCATATCCATATGCATGACCACGTTTTCCCGCTTGCTGTCATCCATGATATGCACGATCTTGTTGTAGTACACCTTAAAGTCAAGGTGATGATCCGAGGATGGCCCAAACGACCTCAGGAATGAAGCAGAGATCATTCTGGCTTGTGCCTTTGAGACATCCATAGGCAAGGCAGGATATCCGATATCCCAGGCATCATCATGAAGGTAGTTTATCTTGAGCATATTGGATTTTCCCATTTGCTGCGCGAAGCCCAGTCCGAAATTCAACTTGTTGAAGGAAGAATTTTCGACCAGCGTACGATTACCTCCGTAGTAATTGCCGGCTCTGCGATGCACAAAATTGAATCTGACGGAGGATTTGTTTCTGTTCCAGTCCACATCTCCCATTTGACTAAACTCGTTGGCCACCGTTCCATACCTCATGCCAATGCTCCCCTTCACCGGTCTTTCCCTGTCGAAAGAAGGAGCCTTTTGGGTGAAGTTCAGGCAATGTCCCGTAGATGAAGACCCTTTGAAACCATCAGATCCCTTTTCGACTTCCATGGCCCCCATGTTGTTTGGCTCCATATAAGAGGTCACAGGGTCCATCCTGTCCGTACATGCAGGTTGGATCCTCATTCCGTCAATATTCACAACTATGCGGTTGATGTCTAATCCTCTTATCAAGGGTTCATTCGCATAATTCCCCTTCCTGCTCATATTCAAGCCCGGAACCCGGTGAATGAAATCGTCCACCGAGGTCAATGAATTGCCGTGCAGGTATGCCTGTACATCCCCTTGCTTGGTTCCTATCCCGTGGACATCCACTTCATCGAGCAGGATAGAACTCGCGATAAAGGACTCTTTTGCAATGGAATCCAACCAGGCCTCATGCTCTTCAGTACTCATCAGCTGTGAAAAGCAAGGGGCCAGGCTAAACAGGAGTGCTATGGAAAGAAATATCCGATGCATGAGCCGGTATTACTCTAGCTCAATTTCTATTGCACACTCACCAAGTTTTTGACTTCCATCGAAGATCTTGAAATCCAATCTCCATAAGCCGGTCATGGTAAAATTGACCTTGCCTTCGTAATGGCCCCCAATCATGCTAACCGGGTGAACATTATTCGGTGATCCATGACCCATCGAGGGCATCGACGGCTCAAATTGAATGACGAGATCCTCTTTTCCGGGCCAGTTCATCATGCCTAATCTTTCAAAAAGAACTAGGTCGAGTGTATTGACTCCCACTTGAAAATCCCTGCTGTTCACAATGGATATGAACATGCCGACACTGTCAAGCGGATTGATAAAACTCCCGATATTCAGTGGGTTTTGAGCTTTGACTTCAATGGGAACCGAGAGATCGTAATGCTGGCCGTCGGCCTTGAAGGAAATATCCAGACTCCATGTCATCATCTCGGTGGATGCCATTTGAAAGGCAATTCCATAGTCGCATGGATTGTTATCATTCAGTTTTTCATGAAAAGTGGAATGCATCATGGAGCCCATGTCCATCATCGGCATAAGGGATAATTCGGAAATAGAGGCCGGGGATTCATCCGGAAGGTTCAGGATCTCTACCTCAAGTTGATTATACCCGATTTTGGGGGATAGGCCCTTGATATTCACTAGAAATAGATCATCGGATGTATTCAAACTTGCAATCTCATCCTGAATGACCGGTTGTTGAGGTTCGACCTCAGAATCATTATTGCAGGATCCAAAAAGGATCAGGCTGGCGGACAATGCGCCAATAATTGTTTTGTTAAGCATTTTTATGGATTAAAGTGATAAATAAGGATCGACCCTATAGGTCGTGCATGTCACCTTAAGCCCGGGGAGGATGAAAGATATTCTGTTGGAACGTGTCGACGGGAATGTTTGGTGAAAAAGGCGCCGTTTTGATCTCGAAGAATGAAGATGACGCAGATGGAAGCAATTCAGTCAACAATATATAATTGACAGTCTGGTTTTCCACCATAAACGGTCCTGCTCCCTTTTCCTTTTCTTCTGCCTGATTGATCTTTTGCATCAAAATGCACTTGCCCTCGCAAGCCAAGTCTGGTTTCGACTTGTTGATGCACTTTTCGGCATAGGACTTCAGGTCAAGCTTATAATCCAGTGAAAGTCCTGTCACAAAAAAAACCTGAAACAGGAGACTTAACAGACATAGGAGAGACAGGAGTTTCCTCATCTGCTGCAAAAATACTTTGCCTTGAATCGAATAAAATGATCTTGGTCAGGAAATTTTTGCGAAATGTCAATTCATCGAAACGAATCCCTGAGCCCAACCGGAATCATCGAAGAAGATCTCTTTTTGAACAGGGTCTGAGGAGCCGTCCAGGCTATTTTCCCTGTAATTCAGGTTGACCTGGAAAAACCTTCCTCCCGATTCACTGGAGATGGTGTTGAACCCATGGTATTCAACATTGCTGATGGAATTTGGATCTTCATGAGTAAAGACCAAGTAAAGCCTCGCAAGGTCTGTCGCAAGGGATTGCGAAACCTTGCCCTCGATCACAGAAATTTTCTGGCTTTCGGATCTGATCTTCTGAAATCCCGAAAAGGCAAATACAGACAGGGCGAATATCAGGGCCCATAGCCTGAAGTAGATCCAGTCTTTTTCTAAGAATTGACTTACGTTATGGGGTAAATTGTTGCCCGCTTCCCGATTTACAACTGCACTCATGGTTTGGTAATTCAATCATAGATACCCGAGGCCGCCAAAAAGTAAATGGAAAAAGCTAATTTTTTATTTGTTCCAGGGCTTTTTTCACTTCGGTTGTTGGGAGATCGCAAACCCGTCCTTTGCACACATATATGGTGGTTTGCCCCTCGATCACCTTGGATTCCAGGAGTGGGAGAGATTCTGTCGTTCCACCGAGAAAAACCGCATTGGGAAGATATGCTGATCTCATCTCAAGTAGGCTTTCTGTAGCATCCTTACCCGTAATGGCAACCTCGTAATAGTCCTTGCCGAACTTTCCCCAAAGACTGGCCCAATTGGAGAAGTAAGCCCCTCCCTGTCGAATAGAAGGTATTTGTAGGGTCAGCATTTTCCTTGACATCTTCAGATAATCCTCGTTGAAATACAGATGACCCAGGATGAACAGGTTGTTCGCCATGACCGAATTGGCAGATGGAATGACGTTATCGGGGATCTCAATTTTGCG
>JANQHS010000427.1 GCA_028282565.1 Cytophagales bacterium
CATCACCGTACCCGAATTGCCTCGCAAACCCATCCGCCTGATATTCGTTTTTTCTTGAGATCAGGTTGCCCAGATAACCCAGCAGACTACCCAGAGGTGAGATCAGGATCCCAATGGCAATTAAGTTGATATGGACCACCCACTCTGTGGCCCCCAGGGCATTTGACAATTCGCCTGAAAAGAGCAACAGCGAAAAGAGATAAAGCGTCAACCCGGTTTGAAGGATAGAGAAGATCATTCCCTGATAAATATGCTTTTTCTTGTAGTGTCCGATCTCATGGGCAAAAACCGCTTCGATTTCCTGAGAATTGAGCTGCTCCATCAGGGTATCGTACAGGACCACCTTCTTCTTTTTACCAAAGCCACTGAAGAATGCATTGGCCTTCCTTGATCTTTTGGAACCATCGATCATCAACACATTGGTAATCGGAAAGGAGACTTTTTTTGAGAGGTCGGAAATCCTTTGCAAGAGGCTTTCATCGCTGACGGGGGAGAGTTTGTTGAAAAGCGGAACGATCAGCGTGGTATAGAAAAACTGCATGAAGATCATGAAAGCAGTGATCAAGACCCAAAAAGGCAGCCAGAATCCCTGATCGAGGTATTGGATCAGGAAGAACAAGGTATAGAGGATAGGAAGACCGATGATCAATGCCAAAGCATATCCCTTGATCTTATCGATGAAAAAGGTTTTTTGGCTGGATGAATTGAAACCATACTTCTCTTCGATCACGAAGACGGAATACCATTGAATAGGTGTTTGTATCAGGTCTGAAAGGATTCCAAGGCTTCCGATAAAAACCAGGGACCTCCATATTCCCTCAAACCCGAATTGCTGAATAAGCCTGTCCCAATAGCCAAAGAACCCTGAGATGATCAGCACCAAAAATGCAGAGGTGGAAATAATGGAAAGCAGGTTGGAGAAATTGGTTCTCTCCTGAAGATAAGCCCTCGACTTTTTCCTGTCTTCAGCGCTGAAAAGAGAGGACAGCTCATCGGGGAAAGGCCTTTTTGAATATCTCAGATTCACCCTGTCGAGGATCAGATCGATCAGGAAATTGACGAGGATCAAGCCGATCAGAATGGATAGGATCATTTCCTGTCCCATCGCCTAGTAGTACTTTTTGGAAGAAAGATAATTACTCACATAATCGCCAATTCCTTGCTCCAGGCTCAGGAATGGGATCTCGTATCCAATGGATCTTAGTTTTTCCATCGGTGCTTCCGTATAATACTGATAAGTATCCCGGATATCCTCAGGTGTATCAATGAACTCTATGTTCTCCTCCTTTCCAAGAGCCTTGAAAACCGCCCTGGCCAGATCCAGGAATGTCCGGGCTTTTCCGCTTCCCAGGTTATAGATCCCGGAATCCTTTCTATGGTGCATCAGGAATTCACAGACCTGTACCACGTCGGTCACCGAAACAAAATCCCTTTCCTGATGACCATCGGCAATACCTTCCTTATGGGAGCGAAACAGTTTCATTTTTGAGGTTTCGTTGATCTGATTGAAGGCATGGAAGATCACGGAGGCCATTCTTCCCTTATGGTACTCATTTGGGCCATAAACATTAAAAAACTTCAGCCCCGCCCAGAAGAATGGCTTTTTTTCCTGTGCCAGTGCCCATTTATCGAATTCGTTCTTCGATTCCCCATAAGGATTCAAGGGCATAAGCTGCGGAATCCGGGATTCATCGTCACCATAGCCCAACTCTCCCAGGCCATAGGTAGCTGCTGAGGAGGCATAGACAAGGGGGATCTGGTAATCGACACATTTAGTCCATACATCTTTGCTGTAATTCAGGTTCAGCTTGTTAAATACTTCTCTGTCAAACTCCGTGGTGTCCGTCCGGGCTCCCAGGTGAAATATGAACTCGATCTCTTCCTGGTTCGAGCCGATCCAATTGACAAAATTCTCGCGCTCTACCCAATGCATGATATTTTTTCCTTCCAGGTTCTTTTCCTTTGCGGTCTTCGAAAAGTCATCAACCACTACGATATTGTTATACCCCGAAGAATTTAATTTTGACACCAGGCAGGATCCTATAAAGCCTGCTGCACCTGTTACAATGATCATTTATTTGATTTGATTTATGATGGGCAAATTTAGTTTCAATTTCCTTGCTAACGTTTTGGTCCGGGGAATTCTTATCCTGCTTGTGATCTCCGGGTGCAAGGAATCGGATCAGGGTTCTGAGGGAAGAGTGATCCGGGATGATCTGGGGCGTGAGATCTCGGTCCCTGCAGGTCTTGATCGGGGAGTGATCGGGTTGTCCCCGGCAGTGACCGAAATTTTGGCCGGCGTTGTTCCATCTGAGATGATCCTGGCCAGAACTCAGGCCTGTGATTATCCTTCATGGATATTGGAAAAGCCTGAGGTGAACAGCTATCCGCTGGACATTGAATCCATCGTAGCCTTGTCTCCCGATATGCTCTTTTCGGAGGTAGGCATAATCCCGGAAGACAATTTGGCAAAACTCCGGGAATTTGGAATTGAAACCTACGTTTTTTCCTTCGAAAACGTATCAGATGTCTCTAGAGCTATGGTTAGTGTTGGAGAGATCTTTTCAGAAATTCAAAAAGATTGCCAGGCATCTGCTGATGATTTTGATGAAAAAATAAATCGGGAGAAGTACGAGCATGACAGCGTTTTGAGTGTTTTCGGAATGATCTGGACCGATCCGGTTTATGCCTTTGGTTATAATACAATATTGAGTAGCGAACTGAAAATGATCGGTGCTAAAAATGCAATCGATTCCGTTTTTGCAGTACCCTATCCGGAGATCTCAAGAGAGTATATTCTCAAATTGGATCCTGATTATTTTTTGGGGATCAGCTACGATGAATTCCACGAAAAAATGGTCTTGCCGTATCCTGAATTGTCGAATCTGAAAGCCTACAGGAACTCAAACTTTATTGTTGTGGACGATGATCTTTTGACCAGGCCAAGCCCCAGAATCCCTCAACTACTTTCAGATCTAAAGGAAGCTTTGTATGAATAAAGCGGTGGTCGGATATCTCTCTGGTCTGTTGGCTTTGTTGATCCTTGCATACCTCAACCTCATGCAAGGTCCGATCGATATATCGTTTTCTGAGATGCTCTCCTCGATTTTCGGCTCATCTGTTGGAGATCTTAAGAAAGAGGTTGTTCTTGGCATTCGTTTGCCCAGGGTGCTGATCGCCATGGGAGTAGGAGGGGTATTGGGGCTTTGTGGCTACCTTTTTCAATTGGTGGTCAAAAATCCGTTGGCTGATCCTTATATATTGGGCACCTCAACCGGGGCGGCCTTGGGTGCTAATCTTGTCTTGGCCGGGCTTATCGGTTC
>JANQHS010000444.1 GCA_028282565.1 Cytophagales bacterium
GTTTTTGGATCTGTACTTGAATTCGGCCTTCATCACAAGTTTGCCGAGCTTTTTGCCGAGGTTCAAAGGAGTAATATGAGTAAGCTGGACAAGGATGGACAGCCGATCTATCGAGAGGATGGAAAGGTTTTGAAAAGCGATCTTTTTACTCCACCGGATCTGAAAACCATCATTGAATCATGAGGCTTGTCTTTTTTCTTGTTCTGTTAGGCATGGTTTCCTGTCAGCCGCCAGCGGAACAGGTGCAAGAAGAATTCAGCTTTGATGTGGATTCGGAGGAGCCAAACATCAAATCCATCTTTGACGAAGTGCTGAGCAATGGGGAGGCATACGAAAATCTGAGATATCTCTGTAAGGAGATTGGCCCCAGGCTTTCAGGTTCTCCGCAGGCGGAAATGGCCGTGGAATATACAGCCGATGTCATGAGAAACTATGGTTTCGACACGGTCTATCTCCAGGAGGTTATGGTCCCAAAGTGGGTCAGGCGCAAACCCGCTGTGGCATTTGCAATGGTCGAGGGAGAAAAGGTGCCCTTAAATCTTTGTGCATTGGGAAATTCAGTGGGTACTGATGGCATGATCAGGGCAAAGGTCGTTGAAGTTCAATCCTTTGAGGAGCTCGAAGCTCTGGGAAAGGAAAAGATCAAAGGAAAGATCGTCTTCTACAACAAACCCATGGACCCCACATTTATCAGGACCGGAAAGGCCTATGGTTCGGCCGGTTTTCAAAGGTGGTCGGGACCTTCCGAAGCAGCGAAATATGGTGCTGTGGCATCTATCAATCGAAGTCTCGGTTCGGCAATCGATGATTTCCCTCATACCGGCAGTACGGGTTATAAGCTAAACCTTCCAAAAATCCCCGGTTCTGCGATCAGTACCAGGGACGCCAACAAACTGAGTGAGTTTCTGAGGAATAACCCGGAACTTGAGATCGGTCTTGAAATGGATTGTGGAATGGAAGGGGAGGTGCTTTCGTATAATGTTATCGGAGAGATCCGGGGAACGGAGCAACCTGAAAAGATCATCGCCGTTGGCGGACATTTGGACTCCTGGGACCTTGGAGAAGGTGCAAGTGACGATGGAACCGGTTGTATGCAGGCGATCGAAGTA
>JANQHS010000457.1 GCA_028282565.1 Cytophagales bacterium
ACTGCATCTCGATTCATTTGACCCTGATCCCTTATCTCAAGGCCTCGGGAGAGCAAAAGACCAAACCCACCCAGCATTCTGTAAAGACCTTGCTTGAGGCTGGAATCCAGCCTGACATCCTGGTCTGCCGAACGGAAAAATCCATCTCAATGGATATTCGCAGGAAGATCGCATTGTTCTGCAATGTTCCGGTGCAGGATGTAATCGAAGCCCTGGATGCTCAGAGCATTTACGATGTACCTATCCTGATGCTCAAGGAAAAACTGGATAAAAGAGTACTGAAAAAATTAAAGATCAAGGCGGACAAGGAAGCTCACATGGACAAATGGAAGGGCTTTTTGGGAAAGTTGAAAAACCCAACCTCAGATGTCAATATCGGCCTGATCGGAAAGTATGTTGAACTCCAGGATGCTTACAAATCCATCAAAGAGGCCTTGATCCATGCAGGTGCCGAGAATGAATGCAAGGTACAGGTCCAATGGATACAGTCCGATGACCTGAATGCGGATAATATTCCGCAAAAGCTACAAGGCCTGGATGGCGTCATCGTCGCGCCCGGATTCGGGGAAAGAGGATTGGAGGGAAAGATCGCTGCATGCAATTATGCCAGGGTAAACGAAATTCCATTCCTGGGCATCTGCCTGGGCATGCAATGCTCGGTTATTGAATTTTCCAGGAACGCTCTTGGTTTAAAAGATGCGGCATCAGGCGAGATGGAGTCGAAATCCCGAAATCTGGTCATCGATATGATGGAAGATCAGAAGAAAATCGCCAAGAAAGGCGGAACAATGAGGTTGGGAGCCTACGATTGCAAACTGAAAAAAGGGTCGAAGGTGGCAAAGGTGTACGGAAGGGAAAAGATCTCCGAGCGCCACCGACACCGATATGAATTGAATAACAAATACTTACAAGATCTGGAAAAGGCTGGTATGATTGCTTCGGGAATAAATCCTCAGAACAATCTTGTTGAGATCGTTGAGGTCCCTTCGCATCCCTTCTACATCGGAACCCAGTTCCATCCGGAATACAAAAGCACAGTTCTCAAACCCCATCCCCTCTTTGTCTCCTTCGTGAAGGCAAGCAAAGAGTATATGAAAGGTGGGGAATCAAAAAATTGATCAGAAAATAAATGGATAGGAATCAAGCCACAGGCTTATTGCTAATATCGATCCTGTTGATTGGATATTTGTATTTCTTCGGCGACTCTACGCCACCTGCCGAGGAAAATACCACCCCGACAGAGCAGCAAAGTCAGCAAACAGAGGAGTCTACCAACCCAACATCTTCGGAAACCGAAGCTCCGGCGGAGGAGCTGGTCCTCGTTGACTCAGGGAATGCATATTTTGAGCTATTAACCGGAGAGGAAGAGGAATTCATTCTGGAAAACAAAAACCTTCGAGTGATTTTCTCATCCAAGGGTGCGTATCCAAGGGAAGTTCAGCTCAAGGGATATAAGACATGGGAGAAAAAGCCCCTGATCCTTTTTGATCAGGGCTCAAGTCAAATGACGATGATAGCCAGGGATCGTCAGGGTGAAGAGATCAACCTGTATGATTTCTATTACAATGGTCGGCTAGAAACCAAGGTTACGGAGAGTGATACGAGCAGGATACTGACCTTCAGCGGATCATGGAATGGCGGAAATGTAATTCAAAGATATGAGCTGCGCAATGGATCCTTTGAACTGCAATACAGCATGGACCTCGGACCATTGGCGTCTAATCTCTCCTCTGCTCTGAGTTTCAACTGGGAGGACAAGCTGAAGCGATTTGAAAAGACCATGGATCAAAGTCGTAACCAGTCTTCATTGAATTTTCTTGATAGAAACGGAGACGTGATCGATGTGTCCAACGATAATGACCCGGAAGAGGAAAAGGTCGAGATCAACGGAGTGAAATGGTTTTCGATGAAGCAACGCTTCTTCAATGCCGGGTTTATCGCGCCGGATTATATGGGCGAGGCTTCCTTTACCAGCAGCTTTGACCCGGCCGATTCATCGGTGATCAAACATCAAAAGGCTTCAGTTGAAATCCCCGTGGCCATGACAGGAGGTAGTAATGAAGCTTTCAGGTTTTATCTGGGGCCGAACAACTATCAGGTATTGAAAAAGGTGGACCAGGGTTATGGAGAGAACGTATACCTGGGCTGGACCATTTTTGCCACTGTCAACAAGTATACGGTTGTTCCATTTTTCAATTTCCTGGAAAACTATATTTCCAATTATGGTTTGCTGATCTTCATCCTGGTGATCGTGGTGAAGATCATTCTCTTTCCCTTGAGCTACAAATCCTATACCTCTATGGCCCGGATGAAGGTACTCCGGCCTGAGATCGAGGAGATCAAGGAAATGCATCCGGAGGACCAGCAAAAGGTTCAGATGGAAACCATGAAGCTGTATCAGAAATTCGGGGTGAATCCTTTATCCGGGTGTGTGCCTGTGGCCCTGCAGATCCCCGTGCTATTCGCCCTGTTCAATTTCTTCCCCAACTCGATTGAATTGAGGCAGCAAAGTTTTTTGTGGGCTGATGATCTCTCCACCTATGACTCCATTCTTGATCTGCCGTTCAGCATTCCTTTTTACGGAGATCATGTCAGTTTATTCACCCTGCTGATGACGGTTTCGACTATTGGATATACCTATGTGCAGAACCAGGGAAATCCTATGCAGCAGCAGGGTCCCATGAAGACCATGCAGTATTTCTTTCCCATCATGATCATGTTCTTCCTGAACAACTTTTCTTCCGGCCTTACCTACTATTATTTTCTATCCAATGTGGTGACCATAGCACAGCAATTTATCATTAGGAAATTCACCGATGACAGCGATATCAGGGCTAAGCTGGAAGCAAAACAAGCCCGGAAGAAGAACAAAAAGAAATCCGGATTCAGGCAGAAATTGGAAAACGCCATGGAGGATAGAATGGAAGGCTCCAACCGTGCCATGAGAAGGCAGATCGGCAAAAAGAAATAGCCCGAAAAAGGCTAGATAGTGAAATTTGTATTGTGCTCAACTCGATCAGATCAATTCTGTCAATAGTAGTCCTATTCCTGATCAGCATGCATGTCCATGCTCAAACCCCACTGGGTTTGAAGGGAGGTATACAAACCACAGCTCTGACGCGTGAGGGGTCAACAAGAGCCGGGGAAGCCTTTGGGTATATGTTCGGCATGTTCTTTCACCCGGTAAACAAACATCCTGTTACCGGTGAGTTTGAGATCCTTTTTACCCGCAAGGGCGATCCGGATTTTCGCGCCCTTTATCTCCAGGTTCCGGTTTTGCTCAACATCAAGATCGCGGATCGATTCTTTTTCGGTGGCGGCGGGTATGCGGCTTTCAATATGGGCAGCACGTCGAACGTCACCAAGAACGGGATTACTGTTTTCGGGGATTTCAACTTTCTGGATGTAGGGTATATACTGGAACTCGGATATTGGAAGGATCGCATTGAGTCCGGCATCCGCTTTGAGAAAGCC
>JANQHS010000007.1 GCA_028282565.1 Cytophagales bacterium
AACAGGAAAGTTTTGATCGCAGGTCATCACCCGATTTATTCCCAGGGCATTCACGGTGGTCGGTCAAACCTGAAAATGCATCTTTTCCCGATGACAGACCTTAACCCCTCGCTTTATATTCCCCTGCCAATAGTCGGGTCTCTTTACCCGGGATATCGCAAATATTTTGGTTCCATACAGGATCTAAATCATCCAGCCTACAAGGTGGTTCGTAAATCCCTGGCGGATTTGTTTTCAAAGTATCCGAATACCATCTACGCCTCCGGACATGACCATTCTTTGCAGTATATCGAAGAGGATCAGACACATTACATCGTTAGCGGATCCGGCTCAAAAACCACCTATGTCAGGCAGGGAAAAGGCTCCGAATTTGCACTGCCAAAAACCGGCTATGCCAGGTTGAGCTTCTTGCCCGATGGATCCGTTCAAAACCAATTTGTAAGCTCTGAGCTCAAGGGGGAACATAAGGTGGAATTTGACGAGGTCATATTCAAGAAAGCTCCATATGATCCTGTCATAGAAAAACGGGATTTCGAGATCCCAAAAAATGCAACGCGAAGCGCATCGGATCAATATCTGACGAAAAACTTTAATAAATGGTTGCTGGGCGAAAACTATCGGGACATTTGGTCCGCAAAGGTAGAGTTCGATTTTTTTGATATCCTTGAAGAGCATGGTGGGATGGAAATTGTTCAGAGGGGTGGAGGAATGCAAACCAAGTCCCTCCGACTCCAGGCAGAAACGGGAAGACAATATGTGTTGAGGTCGATCAATAAGGATCCTGCAGCTGCGATTCCGCCGATGTTGCTCGGATCATTCGCCCAGGACGTAGTTCAGGACCAGATCTCTGCAGCTCATCCCTATGGAGCCTTTGTTGTTCCCACTCTGGCCGAAGCGGTCGGTATCTATCATACCAATCCGAAACCTGTGATCATTCCCAACGATCCTGAGTTTGGCATGCATCGAACGGATTTTGCAAATGTGCTCGCATTGTACGAAGAACGCCCTGCCAAGAACTGGCAGGGGACAGGAATGTTCGGGGATTCCAAGGATATCATTTCCACTTCGAAGGTTTTGAAGAAGATCCATGGTGACAATGACAACTATGTGGATCAACAGTTTGTGTTGAGAAACCGGCTCTTTGATCTCTGGATAGGAGATTGGGACAGGCATGATGATCAGTGGAGATGGGCCAGTTTCAAGGATAAGAAAGGTAAAATGTTTCGTCCCATACCTCGGGACCGTGATCAGGCCTTTTTCGTAAACGAGGGGGTACTGCCGAAGATCGCATCGAGGAAATGGGCTCTTCCAAAATTTCAGGGATTTGATCATGAATTGAAAAACGTGCCCGGCTTTATGTTCAATGCTCGTTGGTTTGACAGGTCTTTTTTGAACGGACTTGAGAAGGATCAATGGATTCAAACGGCCACAGAAATTCAAAAAAGCGTGGATGATAAGGTCATTGAAGAGGCGTTATCCAACTGGCCCAAGGCTGTTCGGGACCTTTGCGGGGAAGAGATCCATTCCAAATTGGCAGCGCGAAGGGCAGACTTAAAAAAATATGCCTTGGACCATTATGCCTTCCTGGCCAAAGAGGTAGACATAGTCGGAACGGATAAAAAGGAGCTCTTCAAGGTTCAAAGAGAGGCTGGAGGTTTAACCAAAGTCGATGTTTATAAAATTTCGAAGAGTGGAGAGATAAAGCAGTCGATCTATTCAAGGAGATTTTACCCTAAGGAAACCCGGGAGATCCGGCTCTTTGGCCTGGATGGAGATGATCGTTTTGAGATCGAAGGAGAAGCCAAGAAGGGGATAGATCTTAGGATCATAGGAGGTGCTGGTGAGGACGATATCGAGGATCGATCAAGGGTATCGGGGCTTTCAAAACACACGACGATCTATGATACCAGGGAAGGTAACAATATCAGCAAGGGCAAA
Organism: Cytophagales bacterium; assembly: GCA_028282565.1. Taxonomy (GTDB): domain Bacteria; phylum Bacteroidota; class Bacteroidia; order Cytophagales; family CCMP332; genus JANQHS01. The sequence continues at coordinate 1,939 of JANQHS010000007.1, forward strand.
GAGACAAGAGACAGAACTTCCGGAAGGCCGGGTGTAAACAATTATAACAGGAATGCATTCCAGTATAATGTGACCATGCCACTGGCTTTTGCGGCTTTCAATATCGATGATGGGATCTTTGTCGGAGGCGGGGCCTTGATCACCACCCATGGCTTCAGAAAGGATCCTTACAAGAGCCGTCATTTGATCAGGGGTCTCTTTGCTTTCCGTACGGCTGCATTTGACTTCAAGTATAAAGGGATATTTAATCATGTATACAGATCCCTGGATCTCGTCGTTGATGTCAACCTTGAAGGGCCCAACTATACAAGGAACTTTTTTGGATTGGGCAATGAATCCACCTATGACAGGAGTAACCACATAAGTTACTATTATGTGAGATTCGATAATTTCATAGGTACGGCCCAGATCAGAAAGCGGCTCGGAAACGCTTTTTCCATTAGCCTGGGACCATCCTATGAGAGCATTGAGGTCCGGCAGGAGCAGAACAGGTTCATCACGGATATTTCAAACACCACGGGAAACGATACCATCTTTGCTCAGAAGCAATTTGCAGGCCTGAAACTCGGCTTTGATCTTGATACCCGCGATAGTGAGATATTTCCCAGAAGGGGAATTCACTTCTGGGCCCAAAGCAAAAGCATGCAGCCAGTTGATGACCAGGCTTTCTACTATAGCAGGCTTGAAGGTGCTTTCTCTTTTTACCTGAGTTTCCGGGCTCCGAGGACTATCACTTTCTCAAACAGGATCGGTGGTGGCTGGACAGACGGCGACATTGAATTCTACCAGGCAGCCACCATAGGAGGTACCGGAAAGGATGCCAATGTGCGAGGTTATAGAAGAACAAGGTTTTACGGGGAGTCGGCGGTGTACAATAACACAGAGCTAAGAATCACTCTTTTTGGCTTCAAAACATACCTTTTCCCGGCGGATTTCGGTATTGTGGGTTTTTATGATATCGGTCGAGTATGGGTTGATGGTGAAAACTCCGATGTCTGGCACAACGGATACGGCTTTGGAATTTGGATGACGCCTTTTGAGTCCATCACTCTCGATCTTGATATTGCCTATGGAGAGTTCTGGATCGGTGCTTTTAGGTTTGGATTCCTTTTTTGATCAATCCACAATCAACACCTTCTTCAGGTATTGATCGGATTCTGTTTTGATCTTGACAATGAATAAGCCGGTATCACTACCTGAGATATTGACTATCATCCCGTTTGGATCCCTCTCCTCCATAAAGTGGACTTTGCCTCCCCTTGGATCATAGACTTCAATTTCGAAAACATTGACACCCCCTGAGAAACCGATGTAGAACTCACCGCTATTGGGGTTTGGAAAAATATTGATCTCGGCATCAGCCGAGTTGATTTCCACAATTTTCAGATCGGAATATCCTACTGA
>JANQHS010000018.1 GCA_028282565.1 Cytophagales bacterium
CTGAAATTTCGTAATCCGGTTGGTCTGGCAGCCGGCTTTGACAAGGACGCCTTGTATGTGGATCAGCTTGCCAAGCTGGGTTTTGGATCTATTGAAATAGGAACACTCACACCTGTCGGGCAACCCGGTAATCCAAAACCAAGGCTTTTCAGGATTCCGGGTGATAAAGCCTTGATCAACCGAATGGGATTTAACAATGAGGGAATAGAAGCCGCTGTGAATAGGCTGAAAAGAAGGAGATCGAAGCTGATCATCGGGGGGAATATTGGTAAAAACAAGGTGACGCCAAATCAGGAAGCTCTTTCGGACTATGAAAAGTGTTTTGATGCCCTTTTTCCAGTGGTTGATTATTTCACCATCAATGTGAGCTCTCCAAATACTCCGGGCCTGAGAGAATTACAGGAAAGGCCCTTTCTGAGCAAGTTGTTTGATTCCCTGAAGTCCAGAATGGAAGGTGAAAAACCCAAACCCATTTTATTGAAGATCGCGCCGGATCTGACCGAACAACAGATCAGGGAAATGGTCAGTCTCAGTATGGATAAAGGAATCCAGGGAATAATTGCGACCAACACGACCATCGAGAGAAATCTGTCTTCAATTTCCAAAGCGGAGATCGAAAAGATCGGAGCCGGCGGATTGAGTGGCGTTCCGTTATTGGAGAGATCCACAAGGATCGTTGAGCAAATCAAAAAGCAAGCAGGGGATGAGATCGAAGTGATCGCTTCGGGAGGGATCTTCACGGCCGATCATGTTCGTCAAAAGATGGATGCCGGGGCCAAACTGGTGCAGGTTTATACGGGATTTATTTATCAGGGCCCATTTTTTATCAAAAATTTGCTAAAGAATTAGTTTGGGCTGTTCCAGCCTGGCTTTTATCATAATTTTGCGACCTATATGGCGACCAACTCGATGAAGAAAAACCGTCCAAGAAAAAAGGGCGGAAGTTCGACTTCGTTTAAGTTCAACTTTTCCTTGTTCAAGGATAAGCGCATACAACTGGCTTTTGGATTTTTTCTCATCGCCTCATCGCTTTTCCTTGTCGTAAGCTTTACCAGTTACCTGTTTACGGGCCATTTTGATCAATCGGTACTCTCTTCCATCGGAAAGGAAAATGCCAGAGAACTGGGCCTGGAGGCAAGAAATTGGCTGGGCCTCATGGGCGCCTGGGTAGCTCACCTGTTTATTTATCAATGGTTTGGAATTGCCTCCTTCCTATTTGTCCCAATACTTTTTTTCGGGGGGTACAAAGTATTGTTTGCCAGAGAAATTATCCCATTAACGAGATTTTATTGGTTCTCCGCCTTTGCCCTGGTCTGGGTCAGTCTATTGATGGGCTATCTGGTCCTGTTCTTGGAAGAGAATAACCCCTGGTTTTTCCTGGGTGGGGGCTTTGGGTTTGAGTTTGCGAGTTGGACCGAAGGACTGATCGGATGGGGTACGATATTGTTCCTTGCCTTTACCCTGATCGTTTTTGCGATCTATTTTTTCAATATCACGCATTTTGGTCTTTCCGGTAGCACCACGGAGATTTCCTCAGATGAAGGAGTGCCGGAATCAGAGGGCGGTATTGGGACCAACCCTTTTGAAGAGGAAGAAGTGCCAGATGCTCCTCTGGAAGAGGAAGCGGATGAATTGGAAATGGAGCTGAAACAAACAGATGAGGCACCAACCGAGGAATTGCAGCCCGAAACCGAATCAGAACTCGAATTGGAGATCAAGGAGGAACCTGAGTCCCAACCGGAACCAGAACCAGAAGTTGACGAAAAGCCTGAACCCGACCCGGATCTGGAGATCGAACAGACCAAGGAAGAGGAAAAAATAGGGGGCGAGCTTGAGCATTATGATCCCACCCTGGACCTGGCGAGCTATAAGTATCCGAGTGTTAAGATCCTGAAGGATTATGATCATGGAAAAGCCAAGGTCACGAAGGAAGAGCTTGAGGCCAATAAGGAGAGGATTGTTCAGACCCTGAATAATTTCAAGATCGAGATCTCGAGCATCAAAGCGACGATTGGCCCTACGGTTACGCTCTACGAGATCGTTCCAAAAGCCGGGATCAAGATCTCCAAGATCAAGAACCTTGAGGATGATATCGCACTAAGCCTTGCGGCTCTCGGGATCAGGATCATTGCACCGATACCCGGAAAAGGAACCATCGGGATCGAGGTTCCAAACAAGAATCGTGAGCTGGTTTCCATGAAATCGGTGATCACCACTGAGAAATTCCAGGAGACTTCGATGGAGCTACCGGTGATCATGGGGAAAACGATCTCCAATGAACTCTACATGGCCGACCTGACCAAGATGCCGCATATACTTGTTGCCGGAGCTACAGGGCAGGGTAAGTCTGTTGGATTAAATGTGCTGCTTGCCTCACTTCTCTACAAAAAGCACCCTTCGGAATTGAAATTCGTATTGGTTGATCCCAAAAAGGTGGAATTAAGCCTTTTCAACCATATCGAAAAACACTTCCTGGCAGTACTCCCGGACTCGGAAGAGCCCATCATCACAGATACAAAGAAGGTCATTTATACTCTGAATTCGCTGTGTATTGAGATGGATGACAGGTATAACCTGCTCAAGTCGGCAGGCTGTCGGAATATCAAAGAGTACAATCAGAAGTTCAGGAACAGGAGATTGAATCCTGAAAAGGGACATCGCTTTTTGCCCTATTTGGTATTGGTCATCGATGAGCTTGCCGATCTGATGATGACGGCAGGCAAAGAAGTTGAAACGCCCATCGCCAGATTGGCTCAACTGGCCAGGGCTATCGGGATACATTTGGTAGTGGCCACCCAAAGGCCATCGGTGAACGTCATTACCGGTACGATCAAAGCTAATTTTCCGGCTAGACTATCCTATAAGGTGACTTCCAAGGTTGACTCCAGAACCATTCTTGATCAGGGTGGTGCGGACAGGCTGGTGGGAATGGGAGATATGCTCTTTACCCAGGGCTCCGATCTGGTCCGATTGCAATGTCCGTTTATCGATACGGACGAGATCGACGATCTCTGCGAATTCATCGGAACCCAAAGGGGATATGACTCAGCGTATCCTCTTCCGGAGTATGTTGGGGAAGAAGCCGAGGATAAGGGTGAGTTCAGCCTTGATGATCGGGATGCCCTCTTTGAGGAGGCTGCAAGACTTGTGGTGGTCCATCAACAGGGAAGCACTTCTCTGATTCAAAGGAAATTGAGCCTTGGGTACAACCGTGCCGGCAGGATCATTGATCAACTGGAAGCCGCAGGTGTCGTCGGGCCGTTTGAAGGAAGCAAGGCCAGACAGGTTCTTTTTCAGGATGAGGCCAGTTTGGAACAGTATTTGAAAGAATTAGGCATATAACAGACCAGGATGAAAAAACTTTTTCCCCTCATTTTTTTCCTCACCGCCATCAGTGGTAGTGTTCTTGCTCAATACGACAAGGTCGCAGAGGAAATGCTTCAAAAGGTTGAAGAAAAATATAAGGCTCTTAAATCTTTCAGGGCTGATTTCACCTATATCGGTGAAATGGCCGCTACCGATGAAACCGAATCACTTGACGGAAGTATTACAGTGAAAGGAAGCAGCAAGGTGGTATTGGATCTCAAGGATCAGGTGATCTATATCGATGGTCAGACCCAATGGACTCATCTGGTTGACGAGAAGGAAGTCGATATAATGGAATACGATCCCGATGAAGAGGAATTCAGCCCCAACAAAATGTATGACCTCTACAAGAGGGGGTTTAAGTACATATTTGTTGAAGAGATCACTGAGAACGGGAAGGTGTTCAATGTGATCGATCTGGTACCTGAGGACCGGAACAAGTCCTATTTTAAGATCAAGTTGTTCGTGAACAAGGCGGACAACAGTATTGCCGCCTGGAGGATCTTTGAAAAAAATGGCAACAGGTATGAGTACAGGATCAAGAATTTCCAACCGAACATCAATGTCGACGATTCCTATTTCAGATTTGACCCTTCCAAGCATAAGGGTATCGAGATCGTTGACCTCCGATAATGTATTTCACAGCTGCAGAACTAGGCGATCAGATCAAAAAAAAGTCCTCCTATCTCTGCGTAGGGCTTGATCCCGACCTTGAAAAGATGCCTCCGCATCTCCAAAAAGAGAAAGAACCGGTTTTTGAATTCTGCAGGGAGATCATCGACAATACACATGATATTGCAGTGGCCTACAAACCCAACCTTGCTTTCTTTGAGGCTCTGGGCCCAAACGGATTGGAGGTCTTTCAAAGGGTTTGTGATTATATCCCTGATCAAAATTTCGTGATCGCCGATGCCAAAAGAGGAGACATTGGAAACACGGCAAAAAAGTATGCCGAGTCACTTTTTAATCACTATAAGGTAGATGGGGTTACGGTGAACCCATACATGGGTATCGATACCTTGCAACCATTTCTGAGTTTCGAAGACAAGTATACCATAGTACTTGGCCTCACCTCCAACCCCGGGTCGGCCGATTTTCAAAAATCCAGCCTTAGGGAAGGGCATGCATTGTACGAAGAGGTTATTGAAAAGGTGAGGGAGGCCGGCTCAGCGGATAACACCATGCTGGTCATAGGAGCTACTCAGGATGCAAGCATTCGAGGGATCCGGGAATTGGTTCCCGATCATTTTTTCCTGGTGCCGGGAATCGGATCACAGGGGGGTGATTTGAAATCTACCTCGCTTAATGGTTTTAACAGGAATATTGGTTTGCTCGTAAATTCTTCAAGGGGGATCATTTATGCCGGTGGAGGCAGGGATTTCGCAAATCAGGCACGCAAAGCCGCCGAAGAACTCCGTGAGCAGATGAAAGATCTCCTGGACAGAGCTTAAATATTTCCCCAGGATTTTCTGAGGGCAAGCTGCTCTTCACTGGGATTTTCAACCGCCTTAAGTACAAACCTTTTGACGGTCATCACCTTTTGTGCCGGAGCACTTAGGGTTTTATCTTTTTCCTTCTTCCCCTTCATCCTTGATACGACCATGACCACCTCATCGTCAACCTGAGTATTGGCCTTGAATTCATTCACCACGGACATAAAATTCTCCCGGGTCACCTTCTTACCGTTGAGACTAATGATCACATCATTTTTTTGATATCCCATCGCCAGGCCAAAAGAGTTCAGGTTGTTGGTACTGCCAATGATCCATCTTTGTGTTTCGGGGTCGAATCCTATTCCAACATCTCCAAGTGTGATCTCCTCCTTCTCCATAGACTCGATATACTCGGCACCGATATCCGCGAAGGTTTGAACCAGGGGGAGTGGCTCTGATCCGCTAACATATTTGGCAAAGAACTCCTTGATTTCCGGGAAGGTCATTTGACTGATGATATCGAAAATCTGGTCATCGGGAAATGGTTGATCAGCACCGTATTTGTTTCCAAGATCTCTCATCAGTTCCTGGGTACCGTATTTGCCATCACTTTTTTTCCTAAGCTCAATGTCCAGGCAAAGGCCTATTAATGCCCCCTTCTCATATACGTTGAAATATTCATCCTTGTATTCATCAAGACAGCCTTTGCTCATCACCGTAAATGGTAGGGTGTCGTTAAAGTTTTCCTTTGAGCGTTTGATCTTGGTTCTCATTTCCAGTAGAAAATCATCAAAAGAGATCAAGCCTTCCTTGAGTTGGACATGATTGGCGGCATACTCGGTCATACCCTCATAAAGCCAAAGGTTTTGAGACATTTG
>JANQHS010000043.1 GCA_028282565.1 Cytophagales bacterium
GGATTCTTCAGCAAGAAGCCGAAATTGTTCCGGGAATATGCAAATCGGCTCATGTCCCTTCTCTTTTAACAACCCACCTATCGAGATGAAGGGCTCCATGTCGCCCCTTGTACCGATTGAGATTAGAACTATCCTCAAAATCTAAAAATGATCATTCTATGCGCTCAAAATCTTCAGTCCTTCCGATCCAGCTGATTCCGACATAGCCCCGAACCTTTAAGGTTTTTCCTCCATCCACGAGCCACATATTGCATTTATAGGTATTGCCGGATTGCGGGTCATAGATATAGCCATTCCACTCACTGTCATCATCGTCGAACTTGAAATCATAGAATATATCGAGCCCGACCTTTTTTCTTGATCTCAGGCTTTCGTCGGGATTTTCGGTATCCAGTTCATCCGGTCTTATGGACCAGATGAGCTTTCCGTAGTACATACCTCCCTTTTCATATACTTTGATCTTTCCATCTTTATCAGGTGACCAGAAAAGACCAACACAATCGTCTTTATCTGTGGCAAAGCTCAAAAGGGGCAGGAAGAGAACTATCAGGGCTTTTTTCATTTGGAATACGCTTTTATGAAATATCTATATTGCAGGCCCAAATCTAATTCCGATGTCTCCTAAAAAACAATTCCTGCTTAAGACCATTGTTTTGCTGACCCTTTCAATAGTCATCGATTGCGGGTCCCTAAAAGCCGGAGGCAAAAAGACCTCAGATGAGGGTGCTATTTCAAAAATGGTTGCGGGTTTCAAAAAATACCCCGGCTATTTCGACTTTTATTGGGATCAAAGCTCGGGCGCTATTTTTCTTGAAGTTGATCGTTTTGAGGAGGAATTTCTTTATCTCTATGGTCTGGCAGCCGGGGTAGGTTCCAACGATCTTGGATTGGATCGTGGTCAGCTTGCACGTGAGCGGGTGATGAAGTTTGTTCGCTCGGGGCCAAAAGTATTGTTGGTACAGCCCAATTATGATTATAGAGCTACCACTGAAAACCCTTTGGAACGGAGAGCTGTGGATGAGGCCTTCGCAACATCGGTATGGTGGGGATTTCAGGTAGTCGCCGAGGAAGAAGGTAAGGTGTTGATCAACATCACGGATTTTCTCATACGCGATTCCCATGGGGTAGTCCAAAGGTTGGCTTATTACGATCAGGGGAGCTACAGGGTTGATCCTTCCAGATCTGCCATTTTCCTTGAGAGAACAAAAAATTTTCCTAAGAACTCAGAATTTGAGGCTATCGTTACCCTGACCGGAAATGCCAAAGGCAGGCATATCCAATCTGTTACCCCTTATGCGGATGCAGTTACGGTCAGAAATCATCATTCCTTCATCAAACTTCCCGGGGCAGGCTTTCAGGAAAGGGATTATGATATCAGAAGTGGCTTCGGATATATCAGCTATCAGGACTTTGGCACGGATATCACGGAGCCGTTGGTGCGGAGAAAAATTGTAAGGCACCGTCTTGAAAGAAATGACCCATCTAAGGAAGTGGATGAGGTCAAGGAACCCATAGTTTATTATTTGGATCAGGGTGCTCCGGAACCGATTCGTTCGGCATTGTTGGAAGGCGCTTCATGGTGGGCGGA
>JANQHS010000124.1 GCA_028282565.1 Cytophagales bacterium
TGAAAGGACATCACTGAGCCTTGCAGGTGAGGTGAAAAAAGGAAAGTTGAAGCTTCGCAGTAAAGAGTTGGCCATGATCCGGGAAATCGAAAAAGGTGATACGACCCTGAAATCCATACAATCCTCGCTAAAATTGAACCGGAACCATTTGATACGACAACTAGCCCTATTTCATTCAAGGGGATTGATCAACATCAAAACCTCAAGAAGAGATGAAAAATTCAGCAGCTCAGGAGTTGATCCATCGATCCGCTGAAGAGGATCCAATTCTGGACGCGCCGGCGCGAATAAGATCCCTTGCGAATTGAGCGTCATTTATTCCTCCGGATGCCTTAATTGCGACTTTCTCGGGAATCGAGTTCCTGATGAGCTGAATGTGCTCCACTTTCGCCCCAGCACCTAACAGGCCGGTGCTTGTCTTTATAAAATCAGCACCCGCATCTGCACAGATCCTTGAAACATCTGCGATCTCCTTTTCACTGAGCAAACAGGTTTCGATGATCACCTTGAGTATCCTGCCATTTTCATGACATAGTCCCGAGGCCTTGGCAACTTCGATCTTTGACCAGTTCATTCCGGACTTGAAAGCAGAATTGTTCCAGACAAGGTCAATTTCATCAGCCCCATCTTCAATAGCATTTTCTATTCCCGTAAGCTTCTCTTCCGTTTTTTGATAACCGAGTGGGAAGCCCGCAACGGTGACCAACAGGAGACCTGAATCCCCAATATCTCTCCTGGCCTTTTTCACCCAGAAAGGAGGGACACAAACACCCAGAAAGTTGAAATCAACCGCCTTGCGAATCAAGGATTCAAGATCCGCATCCTTGAGATCCGGCTTAAGGTTTGTCAGTTCGATGGTTTGGTTCAGTTCCTCCACATGCCTACATCTGAATCAATTATATCAAGCAGGTACTTTCCGTAACCACTCTTTAGTAGCTTCTGAGCAACCCTTTCCAATTCTTCCTTACCGATATATCCCATACGGTAAGCGACCTCTTCAATGCAACCGATCTTCAAGCCCTGACGTTCTTCAATGACCTGAACAAACTGACTGGCCTGCATCAATGAATTAAAGGTGCCCGTATCAAGCCAGGCAATTCCCCTATCCAGTATGGCAACCTTAAGATCTCCCTGCCTTAGGTATTCTTTATTTACATCGGTAATTTCATATTCACCCCTGGGGCTGGGCTGAAGTCCCCCGGCTATTTCCAACACCGAGTTATCGTAGAAGTACAATCCCGGAACAGCATAATTTGATTTCGGTTTCGAGGGCTTTTCCTCAATGCTGATGGCATTTAGATCTTTATCGAAATCAACGACCCCATATCGCTCGGGATCATTGACGTGATAGGCGAACACTATGCCGCCGTTTGGATCATTGTTTCCCTGGATAAGCTTCCTTAATCCTGTACCATAGAAGATATTGTCACCCAGGATCAATGCCACCTTGGAATCACCAACAAAATCAGCCCCGATGACGAAGGCTTGTGCCAAACCGTTGGGTTTCTCTTGCACGGCATATTCAAACCTGCAGCCTATTTCTTCTCCGGAACCCAGCAATGCCTTAAAATGCGGAAGATCCTTCGGTGTAGAAATGATCAAAATTTCCCGAATGCCAGCCATAAGAAGAGTGGAAAGGGGATAATAGATCATCGGCTTATCGTAAACCGGCATCAGTTGTTTGCTCAAGGTGAGGGTGAGCGGGTGAAGTCTTGTCCCCGACCCTCCCGCCAAGATTATTCCTTTCATATGTTTTGCTTCATGATAGCTTCCCAGGTTTTCTTTAAACCCTCCTCAAATTTTGCATTCCCCGTATAACCAAAGTCATTCATCGCATTGGAAATATCCGCGAGGCTATCCCGCACATCACCAAGCCTTTCCGGTCCGTAATCAGGTTTCAAATCAGAGTCGGCAAGGCTTGCCAAGGCCCTGAACAGATCATTAATGCTACAATTTTCTCCGCATGCCACATTGTAGGCTCTGGCTCCCTTCAGCTCTCCAAAGGCGGCTTTGACATTGGCCTCAATTGCATTCTCCACAAAAGTGAAATCTCTGGTTTGTTCTCCATCGCCATTGATCAGGGGCGGTTTATGTTCGTCCAAAGCCTTTATGAACAAGGGTATAACCGCAGCATAAGGCCCCTCCGGCGATTGTCTGGGGCCAAAAACGTTAAAATATCTTAATCCGGCTGTTGAAAACCCATATGATTTGAAATATACATCCGCATATTGTTCATCGATGGACTTGGTCAGCGCATACGGAGAAAGAGGTTTCCCAACCCGCCCCTCCGTCTTGGGAAGTGAGGGATGATTGCCATAAACCGAGGAGGAACTCGCATAAACGAATTTTTCTATCCCCTCTTCCTTCGCCGAATGAAGCATATTCAAAAACCCGTTTACATTAACATCGTGACTGGTTAAAGGAGCATTGATGCTTCTGGGGACCGAGCCCAGTGCAGCCTGGTGCAAAACAACATCTATTCCTTCCACGGCTCTTGTGCAGGTGTTGAGATCACGGATATCCCCATTGACGATCTGTAGGTTTTCTCTATCCTCAAATGGGGCGAGATTATGAGCA
>JANQHS010000160.1 GCA_028282565.1 Cytophagales bacterium
CATCACCAACGGAGGGATCTTTGGTTCCATGTTGAGCACCCCGATCATCAATGCACCGCAATCAGCAATCCTTGGGATGCACAACATCGTCGAAAGACCGATGGCGGTAAACGGTGAAGTGCAAATACTTCCGATCATGTACGTAGCCATGAGCTATGATCACAGGATCATCGATGGGAAAGAGTCGGTGACATTCCTGGTTCGTGTAAAAGAGTTATTGGAAGACCCTTCGAGGCTAATGCTTGGAATTTGAGAACAATGGTTTGGGGTCAGGAGTTATCTCTTTGACTAATTTCGCGTCAATTGAAAGCGCTAATCATCGTCTTGATAAGTAAAACCAACCAAGTTCATTCAATAAATCCATTGATCCATTTTAACCTAATGGCGAAATGATGAAGAAAATACTATTGTGGACCTTAGCGGTCCTTTTGGCAGCAGCTGCCATGATCTATCAAAGGAGTACGGGACCTACCTATGAATTTAAGGGGTATTTGGAATCCAATGGGAATAGCCATAAGTATGAACTGCTCCGTTCTCAGGAAACCACCCAGGGGGCAAAAATTGAATTGCCCCGAATCGATGATGCCGAGTACAATGCAACATTGCATTATAAACGATACCGGACCAAGGATGCGATTACGAAGCTGGACTTCAGTCTGGATGAAAACGAGAAATTCACAGCCCAATTGCCTGTGCAACCGGCCGCTGGCAAGATGGAGTACTTCATTACCGGGAGCATCGATGGGCAAGAATTTAATATTCCGGAAAAGGGTGAGGAGAATATCGTTTTAAGGTATAAGGATCCAGTTTCGGACTTTATCCTGGTACCACATGTGGTCATGATGATCATTGTGATCATCTTCGGTATCAGGGCCGGGCTAAGCGCAGTCTTTGACCATGATTCCATGCGTCGCTGGACCGTCACAGCCTTCACGGCTATGACAATTGGCGGAATGATATTGGGACCTCTGGTACAAAAGAGCGCCTTTGGTGAATACTGGACGGGCTTTCCCTTTGGCGGGGATTTTACAGATAATAAGATGCTCATCATGTGGGTTGCCTGGGCATTGGCCTTGGCGATCATCGGGTTCAAACCCAAAAAGAAAGAGAACATCAGCAGGGCGGCAGTCCTGGCCGCAGCGGTGGTCATGACCGTTGTCTATTTGATCCCACACAGCATGGGAGGATCCACTCTGGATTATGATCAAGTGGATCAGGGAATCGATCCTAAAGAAGCGATCAAAACAGGAGCCGAAAAATAGCAAAGACTAAAAAGGCAGTTCCATGCATGCAATAAGGTGTTAGCCAATTGGATCCATATTGTTTTAGTTCACATCCCCGTAATCGGAACACCTTGGCTGGCCTACAGAGCCTTGATCCACAGGCAAAGCCCCTTGGACGCCAAACCATGGAAAGGCAACTTTAGCGGATTGATCATTCTGGCCATAATCACAGCGGTCGCCTATTTCACAGGGCCCGAAGCGGCGGATTGGACCAAGGGCATTTTGGTTTCTTTTCCTCAGGACCTGGTCGAAGATCATGGGCTTTGGGGAAGAGCAGCTTTTGTGATCCAGGTCATTACAGGCCTCCTTGGGATCATGGGCTGGGCGAGTATTTTACAGGAAGAGAGGCCTCCCCGATTCATAGCGCATGTACTGCTCGTTTTGCTAATCATCAACACGATAGTTATTCTGTATACAGCCCACCTGGGAGGACAGATTCGAAGGGGCGACATTGGTTTTTAGCCATTACCTCGAGGATTGGCTGCATGTGATGCTCATTATTTCCTAAGCGAATATAAACGGGTAAGGTATGACCCGACTGTCAAAAATTAGGGCTAAATTCAATGTGTTTGGCCAATCGTGAGGGGCAATAGAAAAGAGACCATAAGAAATGAATGAAGACTTTTACATTGAGGAATACAAAAAGCTAAGAAAGAGTTTAGGGCGGACACCTAAATCAAACGAATTCTACAAACTTGATTCAATTGTAAAAAACCACTTCATTCGGACATTTGGAAGTAATGCATATACAAAGCTCCAGGAAGCCAGTGGTGATTCTCCCAATAAGATGGATTTACGAAGGACAAGTGGAGAAGACATTTTGCAACAGTTTGGTGATTTGATTAGAAGACTTGAGAAACTCCCGACTCAAGCTGATTGGGATTACTATGGCTGTCGTCCAGTCCGAATTGACAGAAGCCCTTTAGGTTGGAAATGGAAAGAACTGCCCACAAGATTTTTATACACCAACAAAAACGATTCTCAATGGCAGGACGTAATTGGAATAATTGAAAATGAAGAATACCAATCCGACAAACAACCATCTCCCAAACGCAATATAGATTTTGAACGAGTAATTGATGGAGTGAAAAGATGGAATCCTCAAAGAAAGAGATTCACTGAAGAGGCCTATAAGGTTGAATTAAGAGGGTTTCTTCAATCAAATCAATTTGCGGTTGGGGAAGAAAAGGGAGATAGCAATATTGACCTCCTTGTTAATCGAAATGTTGCGATTGAGTTGAAAAAGGATCCTTCGACCTCTGAATATGATCGCCTAACAGGGCAAATGGTTAGACATTTAATGATTTATGATTTTTTACTCGTTGTTCTGTGCGATATCTCAAGTGAAGATAGATATAAGGAATTTATGAAAGTCGTTGATTTCGTATTTGTACCGTTGAATCTAAACGTTGAATTAATAGTTAAATAAAACCAAATCACCAAACAATATGTATAGCACACGGACCCTTTCGGGATGCTACGACACCTTACACGAAACGTCACTTTTCATTTATACAATTCTATAACCGCCTTGGCATTACCGTTATTTGGATTTAGCTCCAAAGATCTTTGGTATGCGCTCAAACCACTTTCTATATCCCCATGAGCGATAAGAGCTTCTCCCAGGCTATCAAATGCATTTGAATTATCGGGGAAAACCATCGTCATAAACCTAAAAACCTTAATCGCATTCTCAGTT
>JANQHS010000198.1 GCA_028282565.1 Cytophagales bacterium
ACTTGAAGCGGCGAAGAAGGGAGTGATCACTCCTTATGAAACCGATACCCTGGGAACACCGATGGCCATGGAAAAGCTCTTGGAGAACCTAACGGATCCTTATCTGCTTGAAGGTGATGATGAAGAAGGTGAAGGTGATGGAGGAGACGACTGGGGTTCCGGTGGAGGAGATGATTGGGGTTCCGGTGGTGACGACTGGGGTTCCAGTGGAGATGAGTGGGGCTCAGATGGAGGAGATGACTCAGGAGATGCAGGAGCAGGTGATGAATTGGGAGCGGAAGAGGATGCAGCAGAGGAGTCCGGTCCTTCGGAAGATCAGTTTTACCTTCCAAATCAGTTGTATGTGGTGGAGCTTCAGGAAGATGCAATTTTTGATAAAGAGAGGTCAAGAATGTACTATGACATTCTTACCGTGAAGATCGTTGTAGATGGAACTGAAAGACCTGATGGTGTGGACTTTGATCTGGCGGTTTTCTCATACAAGGAATTGGTTGAGAAGTTGTTCAAGGATAATCCTGAGGCAATTTGGTATAATCCTGAAAATTCAGCAGCTCACTTGAATCTCCAGCATGCTTTCGACCTAAGGCTTTTTGCCAGCAGGATCGTCAAAGTTGGAAATGCCGAGGATGAGCATATCGCTGATATTTTCTCAGGTGATCCTCAAAAGACACTTTACGGATCTGAGTGGTGGGAAATGAAATTGATGCAGTACGAGCACGAGTTGTGGTCTTACTAATCGAAAAAAATTGAGTACTAAGGGCGTCCTAAAGGTCGCCCTTTTTTTTTGCCTCCAGAATTAGCCGGGTTTTTGCTTTCCCGACGATCTCTTCCAAAACTTGAGGAGAAGCTTCTTTTACTTTTTTCAGTGACTTGAATTTTTGCAAAAGAACCTCTTGGGTTTTCTCTCCTAATCCCTTT
Organism: Cytophagales bacterium; assembly: GCA_028282565.1. Lineage (GTDB taxonomy): Bacteria > Bacteroidota > Bacteroidia > Cytophagales > CCMP332 > JANQHS01. The sequence goes on from JANQHS010000198.1 coordinate 919, forward strand.
ACCGACGTCAGGCCGGTTTTCAATGATTCCTTGGATCTTCTGTTTCTGTGATGCTCAATGGCAAATCTATGGGCCTCGTTTCTGAGCCTCTGAATTAGTTTTAAGGCAGGGGATTTTTTTGATACCAGCAGTGGAAGGGGATCCTCGGGTCTGTAGATCTCCTCTAATTTTTTGGCCACGCCAATAATCGGTGTTTCATCAATTTCCAGTTTCTTCAAAGCGTCTCTTGCAGCATTCAGTTGACCTTTTCCTCCATCGATCACGATGAGATTGGGGAATTCGGTTTCCTCCTCAAGAACTCTCTTGTATCTTCTGTACACAACCTCTCTCATCGATTCAAAATCATCGGGTCCTACTACTGTCTTTACATTAAAATGTCGGTATTGATTTTTGGCAGGGTATCCATTGATGAAGCAGACCATGGAAGCTACAGGGCTATACCCTTGAATATTGGAATTATCAAAACACTCTATCCTTTTAGGAAGCTCCTTCAGGCCCAGAGCTTCTTTCAACTCAATCAGTCCGGGATTTATTTTTTCAGGCTTTTCGGTTTTAATGCGACT
>JANQHS010000242.1 GCA_028282565.1 Cytophagales bacterium
AGCAAGAAAATACAGAAGCTCAAATTCTTTTTTGGGCATTTGAATGTTTTCTCCCTTCCATTCAACCCTATAGCTCTCACGATCAATGACCAGATCATCGATACTGATACTTTCTGCTTTGCCGGAACCCTTGGAACTCTTGCGGAAATGCGCCGAGATCCGGCTGATCAATGCCCTGGGCTTGATCGGCTTGACGATGTAATCATCAGCACCGACATCGAAAGCGGCGATCTCGGAATATTCTTCAGCTCTCGCCGTCAGAAATATGATATGGGGATCGCCCGTGACCTTTGATTCCCTGATCTTCCTACAGGCCTCGACCCCGTCAAGTTTGGGCATCATGATGTCAAGAAGGATAATATCCGGTCTGGTCTCCTCGGCAACGTTGACCGCTTCCTGACCATCATAGGCTTCCTCTACATCATATCCCTCTCTTTCGAGGTTGTATTTGAGAAGGGTGACGATATCCGGTTCATCGTCTACGATCAATACCTTTCCTTTTTTAGCCATCTTCTTTACCAGAATCTAAAAGTTTGTTCAATTCATTTTCAAGCCTCTGCCCTCTCACGTTCACCGCACGGATCACACCTTCCTTATCAATCAGGAAGGTCGCAGGAATGCTTCTGACCCCGTACTTTTTTGCTCCGGCACTTTTCCATCCCTTGAGATCTGAAACATGATTCTCCCAGGCCAATCCATCCTTGGCAATAGCTCCTATCCATTTATCCTTGTTGTTGTCGAGGGAAACCGAGAACACCGTAAAGCCCTGGTCCCTGAATTCATTATAGGCCCGGACCACATTGGGGTTCTCTCTTCGGCAAGGACCGCACCATGAGGCCCAAAAGTCAAGAAGGACGACCTTTCCCCGGAGATCGGTCAAATTCATCAGCTCACCATCCGAATTGTTCAATGCAATATTTGGCGCAACATCCCCAACTGAAGGAGGGGGTTTTGGCAATTGCTCATAGTAGAATTGGGCAAGTTCGGAATCGGGAAAATCCTTGTAAAATCTTCGAGCCAGCTTGGCTGCATACTGTTGATCCAGATTGACGAAGATCTCCATTCCCGCAGAATAAAGAACCAGCTTGGCATCGGAGTTGGGGCTGGCTTCAAGCAGTTGATCCATTCTCATGGCCCAGTTCTTTGGATTCCCGCCCAGATACCTTTGGAAGTAAACGGAAAGTTTGGTCTTGACTATTTCCCCGGAAAGGTATTCCCTGTCCGACAGAGAGGCCACATCGAAATAATCATAGGGCTTTACTCCTTCGGGTAGCAATAAGTAACCGGCCATTTTTCCAATATAGGTATCCTGATTTTCGAGGTATATCTTGTTCAAGCGCTGGGATTGGTCCAGCATCAGGGAATCAAACTTTTGCTGAAGTTTTGCCATTTTAGACTGATAGGCTTCAGGATCCTTGGTCTGTTGCTTCATGGCCTTTTTAGCTTCAGTGCTCAACTGCTGAACCCCCCTATTGCCAGCGCGAACGATCCTTTGAAACGAAGTAAAGAGTGAATCTTCTAAAGAAGGTTTTACCCTGAGACCATCCCATTTACCCCAGGTCCCTTGCAGCTTAAGATCTTCATTCCCCATCACCAGCACCTTGCTTTGATCCTCGGATTTTCCGATGCGATAAAAACCTC
>JANQHS010000256.1 GCA_028282565.1 Cytophagales bacterium
ATGCTATCGCGATAGATCAGGCCGGAAAAGCTGCTGTCATAAAGGGTCAGGATCGGAAAGTCATAAGACCACCCGAATTCAGCCCTGGGTGGGCTCCACAAGCAATAATCAGGCTCATACTCAAAACCCACGGAGTCAAAGCCAACCGTGTAAAAGCTGTGGAGTATGGTTGAGGTATCAGGAATCAATCCCGCCCCGACCATACGACCGGCTGTATCGAATGCCACATCCCACATTGCCCTTCCATCTGTACCATAGACATCTTTGCTCAACAGTTGTCTATCCTGATCAAAGCGACAAACAAAGCTCTGCAACCCAAAATCCGTACCGAAACCGAGGAAAGAAGAATCCACCAAAACCTTATTGAGCAATAAACCATCCCCAGTAGTAGTGTCTTGAGTAGGATTTAGACCAGAGTCTAACCAAACAAAAAAGTTCATGGAATTTGGACTTGTCTCTTGTTCCTGACCTGAAAACACCACGCCCTTATCCACATTGAGATTTGCACTTGTTAACTGAACAAAATCAATCCCCGGAATGGTGAGATATCCGCTACTCAGCTTATTGAACTTGCTGTCCGTTAGTACATAATAAGGCCGTTGATCAACGGCTGTGGAGCCCCGGCCAAAGAACAGAAAGGAGCCATCATGCATTTCAAGTATGTCGTAGGCGGTTTCCGTACCAGAGATCTGGGGAAAATTACTCTCGCTCAGGATATTCCCATACGGGTCGATATGATAGTAAAACATGTTCCCGAAATACAGGATCTGATCTTGCAATCTCATACCCGAAACAACCACACTTCCGTCATTGAGAACCAGCAGACAATGGGTGTTTGATATACCATTGGTTTGGTTCAATGGCACTTCCCAAAGAAAATTTCCTCCCTGGTCGAACTTGGCCAGATAACCTCCGATCGTTTGATTGCCACAGGTATAGATATTCCCATGATCATCGATCCCCATATCAACCGTACCGCGCAGGAATTGATTTATCGAATCCATAAGGAAGTTCAACGAATCACCCTGGAAATCTGTCCACTGGAACGTGGCTATATAATCATTACTACAGGCTCCTGAAGTGAGAAACTCTCCGCCTTTAACTTGTTCTATAGACCTCCAATACTCCAATCCCCAAGGACTGCAATCAAAAATATTCTCCCATAGAACTGTCTGGGAAAAAGAAGGAAAGGAAAGAAGGAAAAGAACAAAAAAGGTCCTCATCGAACTATGATCCTCTCAAAATAAACATCGTCGGCTCCGGTGATTTTTATGAGGTAGATACCTGATTCAAATCCCTCCAAATAGAATAGGTATTTATCACCCAGATCTTGCAATGTAACATCCACTCTTTCAGCCTCCAAATCATAAACTTCAATCTCCTGAATACCTTCTTCCATCTTTTGAAGATAGAACATTTCCGAGCCTGGATTCGGATAAACCCTTGAATCAACCTCCACATTCTGAATCCGGACTCCACTTGGCTTTTTAGCAGGAAAAGGGATCATAAGAGGGTTATGGCAGGTTGCGGATGGCCCAGGACCAGGATCTGCAAGAAAAAGATCAGCAATCACAAGTAAATCAGGCCAAACGGAAGTGTTTCCCGAAAGTACATTTGGTTCATCACCCACATATTCATTCCTCCATCTATAATAGATAAAAGAAGGGGGATCTGCTGCATTTGCCGCGTTGGCATCGAAAATGGAAAAGAAGTTCGGAGCCGGCTCCCAATCCGCTACCGTACTCGTTGAACCGGCAAAAGCATTGGGATAACCAGGGGATAGGGCCGTATCCACAGGCCAGGCATTTCCACTAGGATCTCCGGGTGGATTATTGGTTGTCAATCCGCCAATATCCTCGATAAAGGTTCCAGCCTGCAGGAAGAGTCCGAACCTCGTATCTGTATGCGGAAAGGGATCATCAAATCTGCTACAACTCAACTGCAGGGAGTTTGGATCTATAGCGGTTCCGCCAAACACGGAAATCGATATATTGTTATTTAAAAACCATGCATCTTCGATCAGGTTGTCCGGTGTAGAGGTAAAAATCCCCGTATTGCAGTTAAAAATTCTGCATTCGTTATTCATATTGAAGAACGCAGACGTTCGTGCGTAAATTCCCATTCTACCCAATGCAGCGTTGTTGATGTCATTGGGATCGGTTGAGGATGTCGTGATCTTTGTTGCCAAAACATCAAAACTAAATGCAGTAAAAAAGTTGTAAATACCAAAGACATCATTGAGAGGCAAACCTCCCAAAGGGGAATAAGCGGCTTTCAGCGATTGGTACTGCCATCCCGTATCCGGTTCCAATGGGATCTCTATGTCGCAACCCTGGATAAGTACATCTTCCGAGGAAAGAATATGAAGGGCGCTATAGGAATGATCAAAAAATTCACTTTCAAAAGCCTCGAATCGGGCAGCTCCCAAGCCAGGCTGATATACAACTCCCAACAAATGATTTCTAAAGACATTGTCGGAAAACTCGTCTCCCTCGATAAAAAAATTCGTATCAAACAAACAGGCGTATTCTCCCTTGAATTTTTCTCCGGCATTGTTTAAAGCGTTCTTATTGAACGGGGCAAGCATCTTGTTCTCCTTAGTTGAAAACTCGCTGCTCCTTATGTAATTATCAGGATAGTTGGCAGAACAATATATCCCTCGGTAATTGTTCACAAAAAGAGAGCGATTGATATAGAAATTAAAAACCGGGCTTGTTGAAGGTGAAGTGCTCCAATCAAAAAACACTCCGCGGTAAGAATCATGGATCTCACCGTTATCCATCATGATGGTTGCATCCTCTTCCATGGCGATCCCATACCACATCTCCTCGCACCAGGCTTTAATGGCACCTCCATTGATGATTTCCAATTCCGCACCTTGCTCTACTGCAACGGTTGACTCATCATCTACGGTTCCGCCCGGTCCCGCAGCGGGAATGGCCAATCCTTCCATATACAAGGTTCCGCCGTCCAGGGTATAGGTTCCGGGGCTCAATTGCAGGCCATTGGGAACTATGTAAACCTGCGATATGGTCTGACCGGAATTCCATGAGGTGAGCCCCGGAAGATTGGAGCAACACCTGCCGTCGATCGTAATATTCTTTCTTACACCTACAGAATCAATTGGAGTGGGATTAAACACATTTGTCGGGATCTTAAGGGCATAGCAAACGATCTCAAAAGTTCCTTCCTGGGTCCATTGTGTTGAAGGGTAGTTTCCCGATGCAGTCGGAGGGTTCCCATTTTCAAACGCCCAATGAAACTCCCAATAGTATGTTTCTCCCTCCACAGACAGAGAGGTAGTATAATAGAGACCCGGGTCGGTATAGGGACAAATGGTATCACTGGAAAAGAAAATGGAGATCTGTGCCCCCTTTGCAGGAGTAACAAAATGAAGAGACAATAAAAGGCAGAAGACTAAGAAATTTCTCATATATGTTCTATTAAGGTTAAAAAGAGCTGATCGACATACCTGAACCTATGACAGGGCAACGAAAGAAACCCTATTCAATAGTCAGACAGTTTTAATCCTCTATAAAGCTATTAAAAAATAAGTGGCAAGCGATGAGCCTTAAAAAAATTCAGGAAAGAGAAATGCAGTTGCCATGAGACATTAATGACAAGCAGAGAAACGCAACTATAGGATGATGAAGTTAATCCTCAAGATATCCGCCCTGACATTGCTTCTTTGATCTGACAAAGAAAATCATCCCATCACGCGGCTTTCTTTGAACCACTCATAAAAGGCCCTTACCCCGTCCTCGAAAGAAGTAGAGGGTTCATAACCCAGCAGGGTTCTGGCCTTGGCGATATCCGCATAGGTCACATCAACATCTCCGGGTTGAAAAGGGACAT
>JANQHS010000257.1 GCA_028282565.1 Cytophagales bacterium
TTGGTTTTTGCCCTTCAGAATCCCAGATCCCAGATGCTGTGGTTTAACAATATGGCTGAGCATTATGAACGTTCGGGAGATTCCGAAAAAAGCCTGAATTATCTGAGAGAATCCACCTCCTTGAAGGACAGCATACTTGGTGAGGAACAAAAAACCAAGATCAACCAACTCCGTGCGGTTCACAACCTCGAGACCATTCAGAAAGAAAATGAGATCCTCAAGGAAAATCTTGCCATCACAAAAAAAATGAACCTTGGAGTCGCACTCGCATTGATCATTTTCCTCGGCCTGATCATTATGATCTCCAGGTTTTACTCCTTGAAGGAAAAAGCGAACAAAAGGCTGACCGGGCTCAATCAGCAATTAAGGAATCAACGACAGGAAACAGAGATCAAGGCTCAGGAACTTCAGGAGGCCAACAATACGATCTCTTCAATCAATTCCGAACTCGAAAAGATCATCGGAGAGAGGACGGCCGAGCTGAAGAAGAAAAACAAAAAGATCCTTGACTTCGCTTTTTTCAATTCTCACCAGGTAAGAGGTTCTTTAGCCAGGATCATGGGCTTGCTGGAGGTATTCAATGAGGCAAGCGGGAAAAAAGAAACCCAGTCCGTTTCCGAGTTGCTGAAATCCCAGGCCAATGAGTTAGATGACCTGATCCGGGATATCAACAAGATCTTGGCAGAAGAAGGGTATTCAGGAGAAGAAAAGGACTGAGCAGCCCTCAAGAACGAAAATACCCTATCTGGGGTATTCCTTTTGACCCCTTTCAATCCAAGTTTTGCCCAAATCCCGGGTCATGAAAAAAACCATCGCTGCGCTTTGTATCATTCTGTTTTGGGGTTGTAATTCAGACAATGATAACCCAGGCTCACCTGCCAATCCACAGGGAAATAATCCATTAAGGGGAAACTCCTATCTGATGGAATTTTTTCAAGCGGATCCTTCTGCTCCGTATCAGCCCGATCAGGTCATTGGGTTTGAGATAAAAACCAATGGAGATCTACGGATCGATCTGGATCCTGATGCAATGAACGGGTTTGAATCCGAGCTCAAATCAGCTGGAAAGCTGGGCGAAGAATATTCCTGGGAGGACAATTCCGGTGGCTACAGATATCTGCTTTCCCTAAAGGACAGTGTCACGATCAACGAAATAAACCTCTTCTCCCTGGGGACAAATGATTTACTTGGTCAGTTTACAGAAGTAGATACCAGCTCCGTAGATCCACTGGAACTGATCAAAGCATTGGCGGGTACTTATAATGTTTCAAGTGTGCTTCAGGGATCGCATAGCAGAATGACCGTAACAATCGATCCCGATGGAAATATAGATTTTGACAGCTCTGTGCAATTGGACAATTCAACATATGAACTGATTTCCGATCAGCGAGAATGCTGCGATGGAATATGGATAGACATGACCCCTTATCCGACTACGACATATCCCAGAATTGAACTCTATTTTGATACACAGGGAGACTTAAAAAGCATGGCCTATTATCCCCAATACAGCTCTGTGTCCGGTAGAGTGGAAGTGGAATTCTAAAATCCTCCTTTCGCAGATCAGGAACCTGATCAAAGACGATCCAGGAGATCAAAATATTGTTTGAGGATCCGTTCCTTGGAATAAAGCTTCATTGCCCTGGACCTTGCCTCCATTCCAAGCTTGGTCATCTGATCCGGTTCTTCTAATAGGGAGTTTAACTTCTGAACAAGATCCTCAGAGTTATCAGGCTGGAAAGTAAATCCCGCCTTTCCAAAATCAAGAAGCTCGGGAGACCCTCCGGAATCGGTTCCCAGGACGGGGAGACCGCAAGCCATTGCCTCGATAGTGACCATTCCAAAAGTTTCGCTCTTTGACGACATGATGAAGACATCAATGGCGTTATAAAAACTCCTGGGGTCAGGTGAAAACGGCAGGAAAATCACCGATCCTTCAAGATTCTTCTTTTTCACCAATTCCTGCAATTCCCTTTTGTGATCTCCTCTTTCCGATCTTGTGTTCTCCCCCATCAATGCCAGCACCAAGTGCTTATTGGCATTGAGCATTGAAGACAATGCGCCGATCAGAAACTCCTGGCCCTTGGCGGGATCAAACCTTCCCAAGACACCAAGTATAGTTTTCCCCACGGGCAATCCCAATTCCACTCGGCAATCATTTTGAGATCTGTCAAATTCGGAAAACTTCCTCAGATCCTGCCCGAGTGGAATTTCAACGATTTTGCTCTCCCCTACCCTGGTGAATTTGATCGTTTCTTCCTTCAACCATGCCAATGGGGCAACCCAATTCGATATCTTCGAATACTTCCAGCTCTGATAAAAATTCTTCTTTGAGAGGCCCAACTGCATTTGCTGCACATAGATCAGATCCGGATTAACCGAAGAGAAGGTCTTTGCCCAGGCCAATGGGTCCAGGTCCTTTCCGAAACTGAAAAAGAGGATCTCGATTACGGCATTATCCAATTCCCTCGCTATCCTTTTTCCCGATCTTATGTCCAGGTATTTTTTTGGAGAATTGGTTTCGATGAGCCTTGCACCGGAATCACGGATCTCTGCAGAGGTCGGAGATCCCTTCAGACACCAAAAGGTGACCATCTTTCCTTCCTCCAAAAACCAACGAGCCAGCCGTACAAAATTCATTTCCAGGCCACCCCAGGAAGGCGAGGCAAGATAAAAGCCAATGTTGGTTTTGGATTTCATGACTCAGACCCGATTTCCACGAGATATCTTCTACCAAGCTGACCGGCTCTGGTATTGGGAATGAGAAAGATAAAATTCAATTGTGTCACATGAAATTGATCAAATTCCCGAAGGACAGAATAAGGAATCTGCTGATTGGAAAGCTCCTCAAGAACTATGGGGTCTCCAAAGACTATATCGCCCTTTGAGAGCTTGGTTTGCAGATCCTCCGGTTCAAGGTAAGGAACAAGATGTTGCAGGTAGAAATCAAAGGAGTGCATATGGTAATCCTCATGGCCATTCACTCGGATCCTTTTGATCTTGCCGGGATCAATATCGTTTTCCAGCACATATTCAGCAGCCGTGCTTCCCGGTTGGAACCTCAATAATTCAGGATAGAAATGAAGGTTTAAAACGACGTTGGCAGCCAGGATCATCATCAAGGAAGAACCAATAATTCTACTGGAAGGGCTTTTACCCGGAAGGAAAAGAAACAGCGAGAATCCCACATAAACCAAAAACACGATCCAGATCAACGGATTGGACAGTGGAAAGAACCAAAAGGTCACCGCCAGGCAGACCGCTAAAAGTAAGAAATCAACGATGCCCTGGGCAATGACATATCCCTTCAAGGGTTTTCCATCCTGCAATAGCCTATAGACATATCCGGCCGTGAAAAGCGCTGCCAAGGGAAAGATAACATTGATATAATGAGGTAGCTTAAACTGGGATAGTGAAAATGCTATGAACGGCAATATGAATCCTGTAAATATGAAATTATGAGCGGGTTTGGCTGCCCCTTTCAATGACTTAAACCATGACAAGACCCAGTCCACAAAGGCTCCGATAGCAAGGATCATCCAAGGAAGAAAAGCCCAAAGAAATGTATGGGTGAAAAAGAGCGGGGTGGAGTCATCTTTCCACACATTTTCACCAGTTAATCTTCCAAAGCTCTGCTCCCAAAAAAAGAATCTCAGACCTGAAACCCCTTGTTTTCCGTTTATGATCTTTTCGGGATGAAGATCGAATTGCTGGTAAAGACCTATGGACATAGGGATCAAGAAGATGAGCACCAGGATGATGACCACGATCCACTCCCACCTAAAGATCTTTTTCCAGTCTCTTTCCAAAGCCCATGCGGGGAAAAATGCCAAGACTGGCACCATCAGGCCGATCGGACCTTTTTCCATCATTGAAATGGCCATTCCGAGAGAAAAGAGAAAAAGGTTCTTCCAGGAATTGGATCTCAAAAAGAGATATGCCTGCCAAATCGAGAAAATGACCGAACCGGCAAGTATCGTGTCTGTTCGCACATCATGACCGCTTAAAAAAAAGGCCTGATTAGACAGCATAAAGATCGCAGCCAAAAGCCCGGCCTCCCGGGAATAAACCTCTTTTCCAAGGGCGTAGGTAGAATAGGCCCCAAGTCCCAGAAAAAACAATGAACCAAAACGGTAACTGAACTCCCCCACTCCGAAGAGCTTGAAAAAAAACAAAGAGCTCCAAAACAAGAACGGGGGTTTATCCAGATAGTCATGACCACGATGGTAGATCTCCAGGAAATTTCCCGACTGCATCATTTCCAGGCTGATCGAGGCATACTGAGATGCATCTACATCCATCAAGCGGATCAATGAAGCACCGGCCAGGTATACAAGAGCAATGGACAGAAAGGAGAAGCCATAGAATTCAGAGCTGAACTCCCTGGTTTCCCCAAAAAACCTTTTCGATACTGATTTGATACCCACCTTTCTAGAATTAGCGCTTCCGGGAAATGGTAAACTCGACCAGCGCCTCAAGAGAATGGCGGCTCTGTGAGTCGGGAAAGGATCGAAGTATTTCCATGGCCTCTTTCTTCAGTTTGTTCATGACTCCCTTGGCGTATTCAATGCCTCCTTTGGACCTCACAAATTCAATTACCTTTTGGACCTTTTTGCGGTCCTTTGCCGATCCTTTGATCATTCGAATGACCTTTCTTTTTTCAAGGTAACTCGACTGGTTCAGGGAATAAATAAGGGGCAGGGTCAGTTTTTTTTCCTGGATATCGATACCTCTGGGTTTCCCGATCTCCTCCTCCCCATAATCAAATAGGTCATCCTTGATCTGGAAGGCCATCCCAACCTTTTCCCCAAAGCTGGCAGCTCGCTGCTGATCCTGCTCCGAAGTCTTGGTGGAATATGCGCCGACTTCACAGCAGGAAGAGATAAGCGTTGCGGTTTTTTGCCTGATGATCTCAAAATAGATATCCTCGGAAATATCGAGCTTCCTGGCTTTTTCAATTTGCAAAAGCTCCCCTTCGCTCATTTCGCGTACGGCATTGGACACGATCTCCAACAGGCCAAATTCCTTGTTCTCGACCGAGAGCAACAGACCTTTTGACAAGAGGTAATCCCCCACAAGAACAGCGATCTTGTTTTTCCAAAGAGCATTGATCGAAAAGAAACCCCGTCGATATTGGGCATCATCCACGACATCATCATGAACAAGGGTTGCCGTATGCAACAATTCGATCAGGGATGCGCCACGGTAGGTCGTTTCATTGATTCCACCGAACATCTGGGCGGTAAGG
>JANQHS010000269.1 GCA_028282565.1 Cytophagales bacterium
GATCACAGGGTCGATTTTCCCGGCTTCGGCCATATCGTTGAGGTTTTTGGAATACCTCTCCAGGGCCTGGTATTTTGATTCAGCATTTTGATCAGTCACCTTGGAGCCTCCCCTGAGTTCCTCGATCGAGGATCTGAGCTGCTCCTTTTCAAAGCCAGCATCTTTTAAGAGACTCGCTACCTGATCCTTTGAATTCAGAAGACCAAAAAACAGGTGCTCAATTGAAACGAACTCGTCTCCAAGTTCCTTGGCGGTTTTTTTGGCTTGGGTTAATGTCTGTCCCAAGGCTTTTGAAATATGCGGATCTCCTCCTTCAACTTTTGGATATCCCTGAATGATGGCGTCCAGGCCTGTTTCTAACCCTGTCCTGTTCACACCAAGTTTTTTGATCAAAAAATCGGATATATTTTCACCCCCTTGCAGCAAAGCTTTGAGAAGATGGCCCGTTTCAATAACTTGTTGACCTTCTCCATTTGCGATTTCAGCTGCCTGGGCTAAAATTTCCTGTGCTTTTATGGTATACTCTTTTAAGTTCATCTTTATTTCTCCTCCCGTCCAAAGTGCGTCAATTCCTATTCCAAGGCTGTTTTTTGATTCAATAATGACAATATGTCATTTTTTTGCGAAAAAATGCATAAAAATCGGACTTATTGGCATAATTATACCTTTATGAAAAGCAGGAGAAAGTTTTTGACCTCTACGGCTTTGGGTGGAATTGGGATTGGCTTAGGAAGTGCCTGTTCCGATGAAGTGATCAGGAAGGAAGGGAATTCCAGGATCGATTATTCAAAAAAGTATTCCTGGAAAATGTTTACCACATGGCCGCCGAATTTTCCAATTCTCGGTGAAGGCTGTGTCTTGTTCTCTCAATGGGTTGAGGAAATGTCAGGAGGACGTATGAAGATCAGGGTGTTTGGTGGAGGAGAAATTGTTCCTGCGCTTGAAACCTTTGAGGCTGTCAAAGAGGGCATAGCCGAAATGGGAAATGCGGCCGCATATTATTGGGCGGGAAAAATTCCGAGCTCCCAACTCTTTGCCTCTGTGCCCTTTGGTCTGAATGCCCAGCAGATGAACACCTGGCTTCTGGCCTATGGCGGAGAGCAGCTTTGGCGGGAGATCTACGAGCCATTCAACCTTATTCCATTTACCACTGGAAATACGGGGGTTCAAATGGGCGGTTGGTTCAATCAAAAAATCGATTCCATTGAGGACATATCGGGACTTAAAATGAGAATTCCCGGCCTGGGTGGAAAAGTCTGGGCCAAGGCCGGAGGAACCACGGTACTTGTTTCAGGAGGTGAGATCTATACCAATTTGGAAAGGGGAGTCATCGATGCTACTGAATGGATCGGACCATATCATGATTATCTGATGGGCTTTCATCAGGTTGCCAAATATTATTACTATCCTGGCTGGCATGAACCCGGAACCGCTTTTGAATCATTTGTAAATCGAGAAAAGTATCTTGAGCTGCCTCCCGATCTGCGCGAAATAATTACCTCGGCCTTGTACAGACTAAATCTCTGGCTGATCAGTCAATTCGAAATGAAAAATGCGGAACACCTTGAGTTGATCAAAAAAACGGGAAAGGTTCAGATATTGGCTTTTCCGGATTCCGTTCTGAAAGAGTTGAAAAGATATAAAGGGGAAGTCATCGATGAATTGATCGCTTCTGATCCGGCTTCAAAAAAGGTTTTCGATTCGATATCGAGTTTCAAGGAGCTTATGGGGCCATGGACCAGGATCTCGGAAAAGGAATTTTATAAGACACAGGATCTATGAGAT
>JANQHS010000271.1 GCA_028282565.1 Cytophagales bacterium
TCGCTGTTATCGGAAAATTCGAAATTAGCCCGCCACTCAATGGAGTCTATGGAATAGGAGGGGGCAAAAGAACTTTTTCCGGTCACCTGGGTTCCATCCTCATAATCGACTACGATCATGTTATCAACATTTATATTGATATCGGTTACCAGATTGGCGATATTGTGATTGTCCATTAATGCCGTTTTGAAGGCCGTCAAGCCTGTTCCGGTAGGTGAAGTGGGCTCTTCGTCCTTGCTACATTGAACAAATAAAAAACTGGAAATGAGGGTCAGTAATAGGGTCTTTCTCAATAGAATCATAATAATAATCTTTGTCGAAATACAAAATTGGCTGCAAATATAGACTTTCTCTAGGGCAAATGTTCAAAAAGCCCGAATGAGCTGGGGGGCAGGGACATATTTGGTCAATGTGAAACACATTTTCCTTACTGATAACCTCACTGACTTTCCTGGTTGGCCCTTATGGTGAGCATGAGTATCAGCTTTCTCTGTAGTTCCTTACCTCGGCGATAAGGATATAGATTGTGCTGACTACAGTGCCGATCAGAGCTGTGATCAGAAGTACATAGGTCCATCGTGGGCTGGTGTATTTATCGAAGTATTCAAAACTGCTTACCTCTTCAAATGAATCATCAAATTCATACAAATAGGAAAACTTGAAGTACTCCTTGTAAACCCTAGTCGTTCCAAAAAAGAAATCGCCGAAGTCCTGAATGATCAAAGATCCGTTGGTTCCTTCTTTGTTGAAGTCGATCTCCGAATATGCTTGCTTGATGCTATCCATGACTGCGATATCCTTCTTCAGGAGTCCAAAAAGAAACTCCCTTCCTTCTTTGTAAAATTTTTGGCGAACTTTGATGAATGGCTGTTCTCTCAAATAATTTAGAACGGCATCCTTGATGGCGGGAAGATTTTCCTTGTCGCTCGAGCTAACCGTTAGCTCAAAAACGAAGTCTTTCTCGAATTCTCCAAGGTCCTCCTCTTTGACGAGTTTTCTTTTGGTGACATACTCTTTTTCAATTACACTGGAGATGCGTATCCTCCCACAAGAACGGGCCAGCTCCAAATCAATTCCCAGACTTCTTGCAACGCCTTCCGGTCTTCTGTCTTTTACATGTTGATTGATGGGGTCGATTATCGATTCGATAAAGTTGAATTCAGCAAAATTGGATTTGACGACCACCTGGCCGCTGTATGCCAGGTCGGTTGTTAATCTCCAGAATATGCCACCTGCTAAAATCAATGTATTGATAATAAGAAGAGGTTTTAAGGACCTGTTGACGGCCATTGAGATTAGGTGGAAAAATTCAACAAAATTCACTTGAAATGAGTTGTTTTGCCCCAAGAGTCTATTTTTAGACGGCAAATAACCTATATTTTAGGCACCTAAAAAAATCCCCAATCAGTCGTTTTGAAATAAAAAAGGGAAGCAGTACCCTGTTGAATGCACTTTCGGGTGGTGTGGGCCTTGGGATTCCGATGTTGCTGAATCTTTGGGCAACACCCTTGCTGATCTTCTATCTGGGAAAAGAGGCATTTGGATTAAGCACCCTGTTTACCTTGCTAACCGGATATCTCATTGTTCTGGATCTTTATTTTCCCTTCGTCATCACTCAAAGAATAGCTTGGTTAAGAAGGAAGAATGATGAGGAGGCGATCCAATCCCTTCAAACCCGGACCTTCATCTATTTCTTTCTGGCAGGTCTGATCGGGGTTTCCCTTTTGAACATATTCGCTGAGACCGTGGCCAGCCGGGTATTCCTTGTTCAGGAAGATCTTGTTCCTGTGGCTGAACTCTCTCTTCGGCTAGCTTCCTTTCATTTCTTCGCAGTTCATTTGAGCAACTGGGCCAGATCGGTTCTTTATGGAAGACGTAATTACGTGGTTCCGAACTTTCTGAATATCGCACAATTTGGAATTACCAATCTTTTGGGTGTCTATTTGGTGTCTCAGGGGGGGGATGTCAATGACTTCCTCCTGGTCAAAACACTTTCTGTGGCAGGGATTGCGGTTTTGCTGGTGCTTATGGTCAATCCTGCGGTCTCTCATGTTCTTTCAAACCTCAAGAAGGTCTTCTCTTTTTTTGAGCAAGTGTCATTTTCCATCTGGAATGGGGTGATCTTTCGATCCTATGAGTTGATCTTCAATAGACCGGAACTCTTCGTAGGAATTTTTTTGGGAACCCAGGACCTTACCAACTTCTCTGTTTGTTTTCTGGTGGCAAATTCATTCTATATATTGATTACCAAGTTCATTGAAGTATTGTACCCTACGGTGACCGGCTTGCTCTCTGAAGGTCGAAACCAGAAGGTCAAATTCATTATTTATCGTGGTAGCAAGGCCGTATGGCTCATCGTGATCATGCTTGCACTGCCCATTCTTCTCCTGAGAGCCGACTTTCTTCAGATTTGGCTTGGAACTTCATACTCACCGATCCTTGATGATCTGTTGTTGCTGATGCTCCTGTCTATCAGC
>JANQHS010000289.1 GCA_028282565.1 Cytophagales bacterium
GTAAGATCCCTATTGAGTTGCGATGGATTAAAACTCAATGCCTTGAGCTCTTCAAGAGACATGTTCTTATAATAATCACAGCCTATGCCCAAGCCAAACTCAGCAGTATTGAGTTTCAGTTTTTTTATAGGTTGATGAGTATTCTCTCCCGGTACTTGAGACTTTAAAACAAAAGGGCAGATAAGAAAAGTTAACAGCAGAAGTCTTTTCATCAAGAAAATCGATAATTCCCTAATAAATCTATGAATATTATTCCATTTCGAGGGGCCAACAAGGCTATTCTTTCGCCTTAGTTCTTAATGAACTTCTGATCCAAAACGGTCTGTCCTGAATATTCCGCTCTGATCAGGTACAAGCCCGGAACAAGGTTTTCAATGCTTACCGGGCTGCCTTGCTCATAGTAAAAGTTTTCTAGCAATTTACCATATTGGTCATAGATCCAAACCTGATATGGCTGCTGTTTAACCTGAAGATCCAAGTACAATTCATTTGAGGCCGGATTCGGGAAGATGAGATCCCCTTCCATCTCAAACCCGTCCTCCAGTCCAACCAGATTTCCCAAAGAATATGTAAATCCATCCCTATCCCCTTGCGAATTCCTGATCGCAGGAGCACTCCATGGGCTGAAATCCACCGAACCAAAGAAATGTCCCGACATGATAAGGTTTCCATTCGGCGAAACCACCAGGCCTAGAGATCTGTCATTTTGAGGTCCTCCGAATCCATTGATCCATTGGATCTCTCCCTGAGAAGAGGATCTGGCCAAAAAAATATCATCACCACCCGCGGAACCTATTGTGTTGTTATCGACCAGCATCGAGTCCTCAAAAAAACCGGTTGAAAAGACCTGCCCGTTTTGTGCGCCAAAAACTTCATAGCCAATGTCCGAGCCTTCACCTCCAAAACTTTGAGCCCAAACCAATTCCCTTATCTGGTCAAACTTCAAGGTGAACACATCCGAGGATCCATTACTTGAAAGCAAGTTAATACCCTGGCCGGGGTCAAAATCGACGGTACCACCAAAACCTCCGGTTACATAGAGGTTCTTAAACTCGTCCACATGAAGGCCGAGGACCGCATCGTACATCATGCCTCCAATGGTACTGAGCCAAAACAAATTTCCCGAAGAATCCAGCTCAACCAGAAATCCATCTCCATCGCCATTGGAATTGAGAATCACCTGGGGAATGGAAAAAAAGGTGGCAGCACTATCATAGATCCCACCAAAGCAGACGTTTCCATCATCAGTCACAGCAAGGTCGAAACACCAATCAAAATCCTTGCTCCCAACCTGGGCAGACCATCTGAAATTGCCTTCTTTATTCAGCTTGACCACAAAGACATCCGACTCCCCTAGGGGATCCCTGAATTCAGTTGCAGGTCCCGGATCAAAATCGGTAAAGCCCCAAAAGTCCCCCGCCACATAGACATTCCCGTTGATATCCGTACCTGCCGCCCAGGGGGTCACGATGTCAAACTGACCTATGCTCTTCGCCCAAATAAAATTACCCTCCAGGTCCAGCTTGAGAATAAAGGCGCTGCCAAATACCCCTGAGGAAAGACTGAAGTTACCCGGTCCGGGATCAAAGTCTACGGTACCGGTATAGGTCCCAAGAACAATGAGAAAACCACCCTTGGTCACATGAACAGAATTCCCAAAATCTTCGGATGATGATCCTAAAGCAAGTGCCCAAACAAGATTTCCCGAAGGATCGGATTTGGTCAGGAAACAGTCCGAACCGCCATTGGAGATAAGATTGCTTGAAGTAGAACTGGGATCAAAATCAACAGTTTTTTTGAAGGCCCCAACAGAATAGACATTTCCAAATGCGTCAACATCACTCTTGTTGCAAAAATCGCTTTGGTCCGAACCAAATGTCGAAAGCCAGGAAACCGTCGGAGACTGTCCGTTTGCTTCAAAAAGCAGGGCAAGAAAATGGACCAGGGTAAAAAGGCCGAATAATACAGTTTTGCTGATCATGTAACACAGTGTTTCTCGGTTACAGGAGAAAAATAAGAAAGAAAAGAAAAACCCCAAACCATGAACAGGCCTGGGGTCTATCAGGAATAGCAGTAGTTTCCTTGAATTCCTGATGAGGTCAAATCCCAACTAAATCAACTAAACCCTTGCTCTTTTGTCTTTAGAAGCTCTTCTAGAATATTTTCTATCCCAAAGCCAGTAGAAGCCTCCGATGAAAATTCCGGTACAAATAAATCCAACAAGAAGTGCCATCGCTCATTTTTTACGTGAATATTCGAAATGAAGTTTCGGTGGATAAAAAAATCCGGAGGAACGGGAATATCTCGGGAGTGAATCGGAAATTGCATGAATTATTCTTTCTGATTTAGGTTTATGAAAAGAGGTAGGTAAGCGGCACATGATCCTCATTTTTGATACGGAAACCACGGGCTTGCCCCGAAATTTTAACGCTCCCATCAGCGATACTGACAATTGGCCAAGAATGGTTCAACTGGCCTGGCAGCTACATGACAGAAGTGGTAAACTCATTTCTACGGGAAACCACATTGTCAAACCGGAAGGATATTCGATACCATTCAATTCGGAGAAAATCCATGGGATCTCAACGGTAAAGGCTGAAAAAGAAGGAAAGGACCTAATAGAGGTACTCAAAGAATTTGAACGCGATGTTCAACAGGCGGATTACCTCGCCGGGCATAACATCGATTTCGATGTCAAGGTTGTTGGTTCGGAATTCTACCGCAAGGAAACCCATAGCGCCTTATTTGAAAAGGATGTCCTTGACACCAAGGATCTTTCTACGGATTTCTGCGCCATACCCGGGGGCAAAGGTGGAGGCTATAAATGGCCGACACTTACCGAACTCCACACAAAGTTGTTCGGCGAAGCCTTTGATGCTGCTCACGACGCGGCTTATGATGTGGATGCAACGGCGCGATGCTTTTTTGGCCTGGTAGAAAAAGAGCTTGTACCCCCGATTTCGGCCAAAGACAATCCGATCAAATATGAAGGCCCTGAGCTGGGAAAAACCAACTTTTCCAAGGAAATCGAGGAAAAGGGTCAAAAAGAAAACTCGGGAAAAAAGTCATCCTCTGCAGAACTGATCAACTGCGTACACCTGCATAACCATAGTCAGTTTTCGATACTGCAAGCCACCTCCTCAGTGGGAGACCTGATCCAAAAGG